>NZ_JAHNZW010000001.1:0-457388 GCF_026931025.1 Sporosarcina sp. G11-34
GTGTTCCTCAGACCGGAGGTTTGCCGCTCGCTTCCTTCAGATTCCATGTCGCCATGGACACCCTTGCGTTAAGCTAACTGTTACTTCTACCTTCACAGTTCGGGACTTACACCCTATAGATTACGCCCATGCTGGGCGCACACAAAAAGAGCATTTGCCACATAAGGCAGATGCTCTTCGTATATTTACTGCGTGTCCACTTAAATAAATTTATCAAGTACATGCACGTATTCTTGGTGCCATTTTTCCCATTCTGTTTCCCTTAGTATCGACTTGCCATCAAGCAATGCCTGGATCACGTCAAGACAAACATGCCACCCTGCTAAATCTTTTTTAGTTTGTTCCGTTATCAAGTTGACTTTTTCTTTGAATAACAATAAACAACCGTATTCTGCAAAATGTAATTCAAAACGCACTTCGTCGCCGAACCAATCAAACTCCAACACAGAAAGATTTATGAGTTCAGTAATTTCAAGCTCTTCATGCAAAACATCCTCAATATCAAACTTCATGAAGCCGCCTTCTCGTAAATCCCCGACTCTAAGCTCCTGAAACCATTTTTTCAGCAAGTCATTATCCGTTAGCATTGCCCATACATCTTCTACAGAGTGATGTAGTCGTCGCTCGGACTGTGCAACTAATCCTTTTTCAGTCATCTTAATTTTTGCCATCAAAATTAACACCCTTTCTCTTCTGTACTTTACCCCTTATAGCTCAATTTCCAACACTATCGGACAGTGATCACTGCCTAGTATGCTTGAATGGATTGCAGCATCCTTTAAATACGGTACTAACCTCTTCGATGTGATGAAATAATCAATGCGCCAGCCGATATTTCGCTCCCGCACGGTACGCATGTATGACCACCATGTATACGCACCTTCTTCGTTCGGATAAAAATGCCGATATGTATCTACGAAACCTTCTTCCAATAACTGGGTCATCTTCCCGCGTTCTTCAAATGTAAAACCAGAGTTTCCTATATTGGACTTTACATTGCGGACATCAATTTCTGCATGAGCAACATTGAGATCCCCACATAAAATTACGGGCTTTACTTGGTCCAAGTCTTTTAAATAACCTCTCAGTGCGTCTTCCCAATCCAGACGTAAGGGTAATCGCGCTAAATCTCGCTGCGCATTTGGTGTATAGACATTCACCAGGTAAAACTGCGGAAATTCCAACGTAAGAATACGACCTTCGTCTTCTTCATTCAAATCCCCTACCCCATATTTCACGGATATTGGTTTTTCGTTCGTAAACACAGCCGTCCCTGAATAACCTTTCTTAACAGCATAATTCCAATACTGGTAATAGCCTTCTAAAGGCAAATCTATTTGTCCTTCTTGTAACTTTATCTCTTGCACGCAAAATATATCTGCATTTACTTTATTAAAATAATCCAAGAACCCTTTACGTACAGCTGCCCTTAGTCCATTCACATTCCATGACACTAGCTTCATGTACTTGACCCCTTTAAAAAAATATATAAATTCTGTCTTTTCTCCATACAAATCATAACATAATCCGGAGATTTCTTATTCAAAAGCTTACCATAAATCCATGTATTGAATCTTAATAGTGGGGAACTAATAAGTGGAAATGATTATTAATATTGGGAGGACATCATGAAAAAAACAATCATATTTTCCCTATTTTTTATTGGTTTTGTTGTATTCTCACTAGAAGTAATTACAAATCCCGATCCTGACAACACCGTACAAACAGTGAGAGTCACAACAACCAATGCTGAAAAGGAATCTTTAATTGAACAAATTCAATCCTATGCCGATCAACATAATATTGAACCAATTGACGCCAAGGTTGACCGAGTATGGAAAGCAATACCCGGCTACAACGGTCTAGTCGTGGACATTGATGAAAGCTATCTGAACATGAAAAAGGACGATAGCTTTGATGAGAAAAAGTTAGTTTATTCGGAAGTTCCCCCACAAATCCATTTAAGCGATCTTCCCCCGTCACCTATATACAAAGGGAATCCCGAAAAACCAATGGTCGCATTATTAATAAACGTTGCTTGGGGGAACGAATTCATTCCACCCATTTTAAGAGCGCTCGAAAACAACCAAGTAAAAGCAACATTCTTTTTCGATGGGAGCTGGGTTAAAAAGAATCCCGTTCTTGCGGTGATGATCTATAAGGAAGGTCATGAAATCGGGAACCATGCCTATAGTCATCCTGACCTCGTAAAAAAATCACCTAACGAGACGATGGAAGAGCTACAAAAAACAAATGCTGTAATTGAGGAAACAATTGACGTTAAACCGAAGTGGTTCGCACCGCCAAGCGGCAGTTTTAATCAAGAAACGATACTTACGGCCCGCAAGCTCGATATGTTAACAATTCTTTGGACAGTTGATACAGTTGACTGGAGAAATCCCCCTTCTTCAGAAATGGTGAAGCGCGTCGTATCTGAAGTTTCCGATGGATCAATGATTTTAATGCATCCAACAAGCCCAACCGCTGAAGGTTTAGAACAAATAATCAAAGAAATCAAAAATAAAGGCTATGTACTCGGAACAGTAACCGAAATCATGAGCGAAGACCGGATTATCTCGAAATAGGAAAACCCATATAAGCGATTACTTTTCGCTCATATGGGTTTTATGGAGTTTACAGTGCTCCTGCCAATCCTCCGTCAATATTAATGGACGTCCCCGTAACATAGGAGGCAGCATTTGACACGAGGAACAAGATGACATTTGCCGCCTCATCTGTATTACCGATACGTCCAAGAGGGATATCATTCCCAGCTTCTTTTGAAAACTGTTCCCATGTAAGTTCAGGGGCTTCTTTCTTCCATTTCTTTTCGACTTGATCGCTGCGAATTAAGCCAATACAGAGAGTGTTTACTCGAATGTTATCGGGTCCAAGATCTTTACTCATCGCTTTCGTAAGCGCCATTCCCGCTGCCCGGCTCACTGTTGTCGGTAGTGAGGATGCGGGAGGTGTCTTGGCAGCCTGTGCCGTTACATTCACAATTGAACCGCCGCCAGCTTCCCGCATATAAGGGAGTGCATACCTAGAACAATGAATTGCACCAAATAGTTTTAAATCCAAGTCCTGTTGCCAAAGATCCGTTCCTACTTCTTCAAATGGATTTGCTGCCGAAGTTCCTGCATTATTAACGAGAATATCCAATCGACCATATTTCTCTACAGTGGATGTGACGAGTCTCTTGCAATCTTCTTCTATCGTGACATCTGTTTCGATGCTATGAACCTCAATACCTGTTTCATTGAAGATACGGGTGGCCGCTTCTCTTAAATTTTCTCCGTTTCGTGCGCAAATAGTTACCCTCGCGCCTTCCTTTACTAAATGCAGTGCTGTTTCTAGCCCAATTCCTTTACTCGACCCCGTAATAATTGCGACTTTTCCTTTTAATCCTAGTTCCAATGTGATTCACCCTTTTGAATTTAATCGATGCATTTCTTTATCCCTGTTCATTGGCGATAGGTACGATTTCTGCAAGTAAAGCCAACGCCTGTTTCATGTCTACGTCCTCGTGGATATGCTGCGGTGTCCACGGAATATAAATGTCAGGTGCAATACCAATCCCTGTCATTCCTTTCCCATCATCAACTCGCTTTAGCTTCGATGTTGGATACCAAAGTTCAAATCCTTCTTCCCATTTCATAATCGTTAGGTTCGTATAATCATTCAGACCCGCTGTTGCCCGCCCAATAACTGTCACTTTATCGGAAAGCTTAGTATTTTCAACGAATGAGTCTCCAGCACTACCACAGTAAACATCCGAAAGGACAATTACTTTCTCCGGCGTCTTCTTCCCTTTAATAATGGCGGTATTATCCCCTTCATCACCAAATTCAACAAATCCTTTTCCATGATTCTTTTCGAAAAAGGTTTTAAATAGATTAAACATCGTTTTAGTCTGTTCGTCTTCAATATTCGGAAGTTTCTCGTTAATTAATCTCACTTGTAAATCGCATGTCCGTTCCGTGCAATTGTATAGCATCGTATGCAATTCCGGATCAAAAAAATCTTTTTCTCCATCTGGAAATAAATAAGGCAATAGCTCAAAATAACTTGCATCTGATCCACCATTATTTATCCGAACATCAACAATTAGTGATTCGGCGGAGCCAAGTAAATCTTCATTGTCACGAATTAACGAGGAGATAGTATCTGGGTCTGCAAAATCTGTGAACGTGACGAGTAAAGGTCCTTCTATCATCTTTTCAATGGAATAGGTAGGTGGTGCCGGTACTCTATCGAAGGTTTCCATTTCCACCACAACCGTCGTTCCGTCATCATTCATGATGGTGCAAGTCTTATGTTTGAGTAAGTGCGGATTCCAATTTTCACGCTCTGCATGATTTTCATTCAAATAACGTTTATAGCGTTCTCTCAACTTTAAAATAGGGATGCCGTCTAAGGCCATAATCGTATTTCCTTTCGTAATGCTTCCTTTATTAGTAACAGAAGTAACATAAAGTTTTTCCTCAAACCGACGCACTTTGAACCCACGAACTTGTTCTAGTTCGCTTCCATTTTCTTGCTTCGTGTGCATGAAATGTATGTGATTGTCGTTGAAATCAATTAGGTAATCTTTAACAAATTCGACAAAATCATCAGCTGAATATAATTCCATATTTTTGTTTAAGTTGTCCCTAAAATCATCAGGTTTGTCCCAGCCTTGTTTATCTGTAACCCCTGAATAATCATGGTGCATAATCGAAATGATTTCGTCAAAAATATCTTTATACACTAGTTTTTCTCCCCTTTATCAAGTTAATACCCGGTATATTGTCGGCAGAAAGGGCCTTAGCATTTCCAAACTTATGTATATCAACGCCCATTGGGTTTCCACTAATCCCATTAATTGCAGTTAGCGTTGATTGTTAAACATATACTTGGCATGCCCCGACTTCAAGACTTCAAAAACAACCTCGCCTTTATTCATTGCCTCTCCACACTAGACATGATCCACGCCCTTTTCATCCAATTCTCTATACACTCTTTTCCAAGTCTTCAAATTCCACATCAATTGTTTCGGATGGTTGTTCATGCCCCCAATGCCCAACCAACTGGTTGCTATACTTGAATTGATTGGGAATCTAATGGGTGCGGAAAAACAAGTGAACATTTTGTACATCATTGGATTAATTTTAGTAGTATTTCTACGTTATAATATGCAATTATTCTTTAGTTTCATATTTATCTGCTACGTGTAATTAGTAGATATAATCTACTTTTCTAATAGCGATATTGTACGCTGACAGTTGCAGTAATCGTAATTTGCCCCTGTTCAATTGGTGTGGATCCGGTACTCTCAATTGTCGAAAGTGTTCGATACGCAACAGGCTGATCCCTGCCTTGCTCAATAATTTTAATAGGGTTTGGATCTAGTTGAAGTTGCATTGTCTGGGCCATCGTTTGCGCTTTGGCTAATGAATCTCTCAACGCTAAACTTAATGCTTCCTGATACGCCAATTGTTGGTTTTCAACTGTGAAATGAATATTTGATACCCCTGTTGCACCATTTTCAACAGCCACATCTATCACATTTCCAACTTCTTCTATGTTTGTGGTTTTAACTGTAATTGCATTTGTAACCTCATAGCCTCTAAATATTTTTTTGCCCTCGATATAGTCGTATTGGGGGTATATCGTATAGGAAATTGTTTGTATGTTCTCCCTGCCTATCCCTAATTCCAGTAACGATTCGATTACTTGATTCATGGCCGTAGCATTTTCTTTTTGAGCCTGGCTAAGCTGTTTATTTTCAGTAACTACCTCCAACTGGATTTGAACAATATTCGGTTCAACTGATAGACTTCCATTTCCTATCACTGTCATGATTCGAGACTTAGTCTGATTAGGTTGATGTACATTCGGATAATACATTTTCCTCCACCTTTCCTGGCGTTTACTATGGTTTATAGAATTCTATGCCCATTGTCAGGAAAAAATATGTAGTGCTACTTCGTCTTTACATCTATCAGCTGAAATCGCTCGCAAACCAAAAGCATATCATCAGAAAATTCAAGTCCAACTGTTTTTAATTCACTTGTGAAAAAAGCTTCATGCGCCGATTTCCAATATTCATATGGACCTTCTCCTTCAGCGAGCGCTAATTCTTCTGGCACTTCATTCATAGACATTATAGAAACATCTACAATTTTAATGATCGCAACCGGCTCTTCCTTACCATTTAATATAATGCTATATTCATCAACCTTGGGCAATGGCTCTTTGTCCAATTCATAAAATACATGCCCGGAGCATGTTGCTGTCTTTTTTCCGTCTATGACAAGTTGCGCAAGCTCATCCGGAGATACGCCAAACATCCATGCGTTGACAGAAGCAGGTTTCTCCGTGCAATTCCAATATTCTTTCCAATAGATTTGTGCCGCCTCATTCATTTTTAAGAAGCCCCTTTCCACATCACATTTAGTGCATAATAAAACCACTGATTTCCTCAGCAATTTACTTTAGTTCCCGAGCATGAACGTAATATCCGCCCCTCACGAATTCAATCCAAGGCGTATGAATGGTTACATTTTTAATCAAAGCCCAATAAATTATCCCATCCATACGCGACTTCACTCAACTTTTTTCCTGCAATTTCGATTTCTGTCGTATCGATTTTCTTGCCACCTAATGCCTCATAAAAACGGCAGGCAGGATTATCTTCGATTGCCCAAATAAGCATCGAATCCAACTTCTTCACTTTTAGATCTTCCACAACTGACTGGAAGAGCATTCTCCCTACCCCTTTTCCTTGCTGCTCTTTCAAGAGATAAATTGCATACAACTCGCCAACATAAGCCTCATATTCACCTGTTCGCTCTTTTCCACCTGTAGCAAACCCCACAACTTTTCCATTCTCATCTTCTGCTATGTAAACATGATTTTCTTTTACCCCAGTCGTCCAAATTTGCTCGCGAGTCTCATACGAAAGACTGTCCAAAAATATATCAGGCACAATTCCTTTATATGTCGATCTCCAACTATCCACATGGACATTCGCGATACCAGCTACATCCGCAAGACCAGCTTTTCTAATTATCAAATTAACCCCTCCATCTAACAAATCGCTCCCATGACAAGCACGGAAACGATCCGGCTAAATTACCCTAGTCAAATTTCAATAAATGTGTTGTTTCGCTTGCTGAATCATCAAATTCAAAGCCGTTTGCCCTATAAAAAGCATCCGCCTTCGATGATTCAGTTCGCACATTTAATTCATTGAACGAGCCACGTGAATGATTGACAATTTCTTTAAGCAAACGTGAACCAACACCCATTCTTCTCGCATCGTCTAATACGTAAAACCTTTGTAAACGAGCCGTTTGAGCATCCTCCGAAAAAGGGGATTGGTTCACACCGCCAATTGCAACAACATTCCCGGCCTTATCACAAATTGAAAAAAGTGCCTCGCCTGGTTTATCAAACTTGTTTGTCCCATCCTCATAGTCTCCTACCAACCGCGATAAAAAGCGATAGCCCTCCGATTCGCTCTCTTGGACTAAATGTGAAATATCAATCGAGTTTAAATCATTGACTCTTTCTACTTTGGGTTCCATCCCTATAACCTCCAATCAATAAAATATTGCAACATGTTAGTCTATTTCTACAATCATCTTGAAATTACCTTCAATCTCCTCAAATTAAAAAAGATCCGCATGCAATATTGCATAGCGAATCTTTTTCTCACAAATATTAAAAGAATTCGTAACTACGCCCTATAAAATCACGACAGCACGCGATTCAATGATTCTTTCTAGATTTTCTTTCCCTAGCATTTCTACAGTCCTAGCATTCTTCCTGAAATCTATGTTTAATGCCGCTGAAGCTGTATTTATCAAACCAGTACAAGTAGGGGTTTCAACATCCAACATCTTCCCTAACGATTCTAATAAGACTAAACCCTCAGGCACATCCTCTGTAATGAACCGCGAATCTGCAACAAATGGGCCTTCTGGTGAACTATTCTTCGCATAAGTAAGGAATGCCTCTTTAGCGTCTATCGTCACATCTTCAAAATTGCGGAACCTACACGCTTCTACATATGGTAATCTTTCCGCACCGATTGCCTCAAGCACATTCATTTTTTCGTTGTCCAGGCTCTCGACTAAGTTCCATATATGGGGTGTAAACACTTCTTTATACATCCAATAGTCCCCGTCAGTATACTCAATTCTAGGTATACTCATAATTCCACCTATCGTATGAACGATTAAATTGGGATTATGGAGCGCAGCTTCAATTATAGATTCTAGGTAAACGAAATTATATTGTAATTTGTCCAATTTTTCCTGTATAATTTTTTCATCTTTGTCTGTAAATATCGATACTGGATTTCGCACATTTTTAAATAAGACTTTCACTTTTCCAGGTTCAGCAATCCGACAATCAATAGGTGAACTTTGTGCTTCTACAATGGTAAGACTTTTTTCTTTTTCATGTTTCAAGAAATAGGCTGTCGATAAGTAACCAGGTTCTAGTAACACAATTTGATTTTCATTCATAAATGGAATGATACGCTCAATAACTTGCTCATGGTAATTTGTTTGAACATAAATAATAATGATTTCAGCACCCGTTATTGCTAGTTCAACATCGGTCGTCACTAAGTCTAAGTTTACCGTCGTCTCCTCGGAACTATCCAAAATTGTTATTTTACCTTCATTATTCATTAGATACTCAAAATGTTCATTATGCAGCCCCTTGGACGTTTTCAACAATGTCACCAAGTGACCTTTCTTTTTCAAATCCGCCGCAATTGTCGTACCTCCGTGTCCTGCTCCTACTACTGTGATCTTCATAAAGTTCCCTCCAATGATTTGATTACAAATTTGCATCAATTCCATAGTTACGGGCCCATTTTACACAAACCTTTGAGAGCGTTCACAAAGAGTATTACAAAAGGTTTTCAGAAAAAAACATTCTCTCAATAAAATGAAAACAAGTTCCTACTAAAATAGACTTCTCATTAAATAGGTTTAGCAATAAACCCACCTTACTGCTCTACTATAGCACTAATAACAACTCTAAACGAAACGATTTAAAATGTTATGACTATTCGACAGGTTTCTGCATAGTTAGCGAATTAATATTTGACCAAGCGCTTAATGCCATCAACGGTTTCCAAGGGGATATAGGTTTTGATAGTTTCACTTGAAAAGTTTTAGGCATAATCAAATTGAGTATTAGTGCCGTAACCCCAAATATTAGGTCGAATCTTCTGCAACCATTTATCGCTATTTTCCCTATTGCACGAATTTATATATAGAAAATCAAAGGGCTAATTACAAACTATTGTTATGGATCTATTGTGAATTGCTGGTAAGACGCTTATTTAGGTTACATGTTCTACGTTTGGTATACTTAAATAGGTAAATCATTTACGATAAAGGGGTAATATATATGCAAATCTTAAAAGGTAAAACAGCTTTAATTACTGGTGCAGGTAGAGGTATTGGCCGAGCAACTGCAATTGCTTTCGCAAAAGAAGGCATCAATCTAGGACTAGTTGGCAGAACTCCAGCTAACCTAGAGAATTTAGTGAAAGAATTAGAAGAATACGACATCGAAGTAACGATGGCAACTGCCGATGTATCAAATAACGATGCAGTTATTGCCGCAGTTGAGCACGTAAAATCAGAACTAGGTCAAATTGACATTCTTATTAACAATGCTGGTATCGTCAAAATTGCCAAGTTCCTCGATACTTCTCCTGAGGAATTCAAAGAAATTATTGATGTTAACTTAATGGGTGTTTATTACGTTACTAGAGCTGTTCTTCCTGACATGATTGAAAGAGAAGCTGGCGACATCATTAATATTTCATCAACTGCAGGAGAAAGAGGAGGAGCAGTTACTAGTGCTTACAGTGCTTCAAAATTTGGTGTTTTAGGTCTTACTGAATCACTGATGCAAGAAGTTAGAAAGCACAACATCCGTGTTACGGCATTGACACCGAGTACAATTGGTACTGATATGGCAATCGATGCAAATCTCACCGACGGAAATCCTGACAAAGTAATCCAGGCAGAAGATTTAGCGCAAGTAATGGTATCACAATTAAAACTACCTTCACGTGTCTTTATCAAGTCCGCAGGATTATGGTCAACAAATCCTTAATATAATCTATTCAAAAAGCCTTCCAAGAAATTTCTTGGAAGGCTTTTTGTCGTTTAATTATGAATAATATGGTGAAATCAAAATATACACGAGCACACCTGTAAAGCTAACATAGAGCCAGATTGGCATTGTCCACCGAGCAATTTTCTTATGACGCTCGTTCTCCATATTCCAAGCGCGAGCCACACTCGTAAGCGCTAGTGGAACAATTGCCGCCGCAAGTATAATATGCGTAATTAAAATAAAGTAATAAAATCCAGCCATAAATCCTTCTCCGCCATAAGGTGTCGATGGCGCTAAATAATGAAACGACACATAAGTGACGAGAAAGAGCGATGTCATAACAAACGCCGCATAAATAAAGCGTTGATGAACCTTTACATTTCCCCTTAAAATAGCAATAAGTGCTCCTACCAAAAACAAAAAGGTGAAACTGTTAAAGATTGCGTTCATTAGAGGCAATATCGTTACGTCAAAGGCGTCAAAGTCTTCAACACCATTCATTCCTGACAAAACACCAATTGCGCCAATTAAGATTACTGATAGTGCGATAATTATTGGTTTATAATTCCGTTTTTTAAAAGGCTTTCCAGATGCATTATTCCTACTGTCATTCATAAAATCATTCCTTCCAACTTAGCGTTGCATTTTCTTATTTTCTTTATCTAAACAGCTTATCACATTTTTTTACTCAACAACTACCCAGGAGACAAAGTTCGTAAACATGACAAATGTTTGTAGCGATTTATTGTCGTTTCTATACATTTTGAGCAAGATCATTTGCCACTAAAATAACCTTAGTTAAAAACTTTGGAATTCCCTGATGTATTTCACTAAAAAGTTACATGCTTTAGCGTGTAAAAATAAGGGGATTATACAAATAATTCAGGTACTATCGATAACAATTGTATTTTAGTACGAGAACTAATTACTATCCCTACTAGAATAAGGTATAAATGAAGTCTCTTTTACACAACCTAGTTTTGTATAGACTTATGTTCATAATAATCTTATTCAATCGAAAGGAGAATACCTTTGTGAGTATCCAAATTTTATCACAACCGCGTAACAGCCTTCTAAAAGCTGGAATACTTCTATTATCTTTAGCTATTTTAGACTCGTTCTTTACTGATTTCGGTATCCGTAACAACCATATCCAGGAAGCGAATCCACTAGTTCGTTTTATTTATGATACAAGCATTATCGGTTTTTATACGATTAAAATTGGACTACCTCTCTTTCTCCTGTACATTTTCACAAAAATAGAATCCAAACCATTTCTCCATATTCTCGTTCGATTTACTATTCTGTTTTATATCCTTGTACTCATACTGCATATTGTATGGATTAGTTTTACATTGTAACCCGGATCCTTATGACTTAAGTTTTCCATATTAATCCTTCGACTTCTGCTATGATAGTAAGAAGACATTCTTTTGGAGATGAAACACTTTGAGTTTAATTTTGATTATTTTGCCGGTGTTCATTATTTTCTTCATCGGCTACATAGGACAAAAATTAATAGGTTTTGATATCAAATCTATTTCTACAGTTGCGCTTTACTTAATGTCCCCATTTTTAGCATTTAGAACTTTTTATGCGAATGAGTTAACGATGGACTATTTTTATATTATATTATTTTGTTTAATTCTTATGGTAGTACTACTAATTGTTGTATGGATATCTGCATTGACGATGAAGGCAACACGACCACAACTATCCGCGATGATTCTTGGCGGGGTTTTCATGAATAGCGGAAACTACGGTGCCCCCGTTGTGCTATTCGCATTCGGAGCTGTCGCGTTTGACTATGCAGTTATTATGATGGTTTTCCAGTCTTTGTTAATGAATTCTGTCGGCATCTTTTTTGCATCAATTGGTGGGAAGGAAAAAGCGACATTACGACAATCAATACAACGAGTGATCCGCATGCCACTTATTTATGCCGCTTTTTTAGGCATAGGACTTCAATTAACCTCACTTAACATTCCAAAACCGTTAATGGAAGGGATTAGTCTCGTTGCCGATGCTTCCATACCTACAGTCATGCTTGTACTCGGTATGCAGCTTGCAGCAATTTCAAAAAAAAGGGTCGCCTATCGTTACGTTTCTGCAGTCACCGTCATTAGAATGGTATTATCCCCTTTGATTGCTGCCGGAATTTTGTATTTTATGCCCGTAAGCGACTTGCTTAAAGCGGTTATTATTTTACAAGCAGCAATGCCTGCCGCCGCAAACACAACAATGTTCGCGTTACAATTTGGGACAGAACCCGATTTGGTATCGTTTACTACATTTGTCACGACTCTAATTAGCATTATCACAATACCTATTGTCTTGTTTTACTTAGGGGCTTAAAAAAAATTGAAGAGAGGTTTATAGAACATGAAAACGGTCACTGATCATATTGGGCGAACTATCACATATAACTTTCCACCAAAAAGGATAATTTCACTTTGCCCAGGAATTACTGAAACACTTTATGCGTTAAAACTGGATTCTGAAATTATTGGTAGAACGAAATATTGCATTTACCCGAAAGACAAAGTCAAAAATGCGCAAGTTATTGGGGGAACAAAAGAAATAAACATCGCAATAATTAGAGAGCTAAATCCTGACCTTATTATTGTTGAGAAGGAAGAGAATACAAAGGATATTGTTGAAATACTGGAAAAGTATTACCCTGTTTATGTAGCGGAAGTCCAATCTATACCTGACGCCTATCGCATGATTACTTCCATTGGGGATTTAACAAATAGATATATAGAAGCAAGTCGGTTAGTAGCTAAAATACAAACAGAGTTTTTAACACTACCGAAATTAAATAAAAAAAGAGCAGCCTATGTAATTTGGAATGAGCCTTATATGGTCGCTGGAAAAGATACTTACATACAATCAATTTTAGATGAAATGGGATTCATCAATCCATTTACATCGATGAAAAGTCGCTATCCCATTGTTACTGTAGAGGATTTCCAAGATGCGAAGCTTGATTATGTATTGCTAGCAACAGAACCCTATCCATTTGAGGAGAAACACAAAGAGGTGTTCCTAAAAATGATGCCTAATGCCACTCCAATTATTGTCGATGGCGAAATGTTTTGGTATGGTGCCAGAATGATTAAGGCAGCACACTACTTTAAACAAGAATTTATACTAAGGTGAAAAATAGTTTAATTATGAAAAGGCCACAATCCAATTAGGATTTGTGGCCTTTACTATGTTCAGTCCATCATTTCCGAAAGTATTTCATAGGAACGTAACCGGGCTTTCTGATCAAATACTGCCGTGTTAATGATTAGTTCGTTTGCTCTTGTTTGACTAATAAATTTCTCTAACTTTTCTTTAACTGTTTCCGGACTTCCGACAATCGTTGAAAATGAATCTAGCGTTTTTTCCACAATTGAACGTTGACCAGGTGACCAATAATCGTTCATATTTTTAACAGGTGGCTGAAATTTAGTTGGTGTAGATCCCGATGCTAGACTTAAAAACTGAAGTTGTAGTGATGTTGCCAACCATTCCGCTTCTTCGTCCGTCTCTGCTGCAATTACATTAACGCCGAGCATAGCATACGGTTCTTTGAGCATTTTTGAAGGTCTAAAGTTTTGATGATAAAGTTGCATAGCCGGCAAAGTATAAGCCGGTGCAAAGTGACTCGCAAATGAAAACGGTAACCCTTCTTTCGCCGCGAGCCTCGCACTAAAGCCACTTGATCCTAGAAGCCATATCGGAATCTCAAGCCCTTCCCCTGGAACCGCACGAACACGGGCAGATCTGTCTGGTGAAAAATAAGCTTGAAGCTCGGCCAATTGTTCCGGGAAATCTTCCCCACTGCTATGCAAGGAACGACGTAGCGCTTGAGCTGTTGCCTGATCAGAGCCAGGTGCACGTCCTAGACCCAAATCAATTCGTTCCGGGTAGATGGATTCAAGTGTGCCAAACTGCTCCGCAATGACAAGCGGTGCATGATTAGGAAGCATTATGCCACCCGCGCCAACGCGTATTCGTTTTGTTGCGCCTGCTATGTGACCAATCAGAACTGAAGTCGCAGAGCTTCCAATACCCGGCATATTATGGTGTTCAGCTAACCAATAACGGTTGAAACCCCATTTTTCAACATGCTGAGCTACTTCTACACTATTCTTGTACGACTCTCCTGCACTACTTCCTTCATTAATAGGCGAAGTATCTAAAACAGAGAGTGGTATATTATTGAATCTCTTTATATTATCGGTATGCAATTCATACATCTCCTTATCTCGTACTAATAAGAAATGATACAGTTGTAAAGACAATTCTTCTATTAATCAGGCTCCGATTACTTATCGATCATTTTAATTTCAATTATATTATTTAGATGTATCATATTTTCTCGAAAAAAAGAAGCACGGAGTTATCGCACTTCTTCGTTTCATCACATTATTGATTCAAATAAATCTTGGCGTAATCATCATTTTCCATTGGATGTGCCTCGAAACCTCCTACATAATCAGCAAGGCCTATAGGTGAAGTTGTATTGGCAATTGGTAACCAAGGAACATCCTCATGGAAAATTTCCTGTGCTTCTTTATATAAATTTATACGTTCTTCATGATCAAACGTTACACGAGCTTGTTCCAATAAAGATGTAAATTCCTCATTTTCATAAAATGATCGGTTACTCGCCGGTTTCTCAGTATTGGTACTGCTTAAATTTGGATATAAGAAGTTGTCTGGATCGGCCATTACGCCAGTCCAACCGAACATGGCCATGGTATGCTCACCGTTCCCAGTTTTCTCAAGATAGGTCGACCATTCATAACTCTCGATTTCCGCATCAATGCCTATTGCTTTTAAATTAGCCTGCATCACTTCTGCAATCTTTAGTGGCTGGGGCATATAGGGTCTTGGATTACTCATTGTCCATATCTTAGTTTTAAACCCTTCAGGATAACCAGCTTCTGTCAATAATTCCTTTGCTTTTTCAACGTCATATGGATAATCTACAATGTCATCATTATATCCCCACAAAGATGAAGGAATTGGGTTTTTTGCCACTTCCGCATATCCGTTATAAAAAGCATCGACCAAACTTTCTTTATCGACAGCCATATTAATCGCTTGGCGTACTTTCACATTATCAAATGGTGCTATTTGTGTATTGAACACCATATAACCGGTGTTAAAGCTTGGACGCTTAATGAGTTGCAAAGTTCCATCAGCCTCGACCGTGTCAGCATCCCCGGGGTTCATACCATCAATAATATCAGCCTCACCTGTCAATAAAACATTCAAACGTGAAGAATTGTCCGGAATAACAGTGAAAATGATTTTATCTAAAAGCGGTTTATCTTCTATATAATAGTTTTCATTCGCTTTCAATACAATTTTGTCGTTCCTTGTCCAACTTTCAAATTCAAAGGGACCTGTACCTACTGGATTTTCATAAAACTTCTCGTTATATTCTATAATTGCATCAGGACTTGCAATACCAAACATCGGAATCGCTAGAAAACTAATGAAAGGAGCTAGCTTTTCTTTCAGTTTAATTTCCACAGTTAAATTATCTACGGCTTTTACATAGTCTATTTTATGATCTGGATCCCCCTTAAATCCTCCATAAAGGAATGGATAGTACGGAAAATCTCCAATATGATGAGGGTTTTCAGGATCCATCCAACGATCGAAATTGAAAACGACTGCATCCGCATTAAAGTCTGTCCCGTCATGGAACTTTATATCGTCCCTGAGGTGGATTGTCCACGTCAAACCATCTTCAGCTGTATCATATGACTTCGCTAATTTTGGTTGTAACTCAAGATCTTTATCGTATTCAAATAGCGTTTCAAAAATAGCATGCGTAACGCGAATTGACTCTCCGTCAATAATATTGATAGGATCTAAGCCAATTGAATCAGCACCCCTTGCATACACTAACGAACCTCCTTTTTGAGGATTCCCGTCTTCACTTTTTTCTTTAGCGTCATCCTTATTTTCTCCTGAACAAGCTGCAAGTAATAGAATAAAGAGCAAACTGATTAACAATAAAAACTTCCTGTTCAACATAATTCCCCCCTACTTTTATATGTGCAATAATGACTTAAAACTATCTATCTAATAATTATCACTATTTCGCACCCATTTTTGATATCGCTTCATCTTATATAACTTTACTTTTTTCGTCAAGATAAATCGCGGTCCTATACAGAGGTGTTTATAATAAATTCGTTTATGAAATAAGAAAGGCCCCAAACATATAAATGTTTGGGACCGCGAATTAACTTGCATCTTTTGTCCGACGGAAAAGCAATGAAGGCCTTCCGCAAAACACTGATTCATAATATGTTGTTATGTTTCACTTCTTTGCTTTATGCACTTTCAATAACTTCCCCTTAACTGTCTTCTTTTTCATTTCATTTAAGACAAGTGTACCTTTACCATTTAGTATATCAATGTACGACACAGTATCTTGGATTTTAATAATCCCGATGTCTTCAGCGGTAACACCCTTAATGCTTGTAATCGTGCCAACAAAATCGAAAGCGCGTATTTTCTTCTTTTTTCCACCGTTGAAATAGAGTTTCATAATATCTTTGCTGACCAATTCACTCTTATCTTGTTTCAATTTCGGCAGTTTTTCCATCTTTTCAGTGAAAGCATTTTTTGCTTCTGCCACAGATTGCTTCGATGGCGAAATGCGCTTTGGTATTTTAAAGCCGACATACGCTTCGATTTCTGCAAGCAACCTATCTTCGTTTGGCGTTACAAATGAAATTGCCTTCCCTTTTTTCCCTGCTCGTCCAGTTCTTCCTACTCTATGGACATAGCTTTCATTCTCTACAGGTAGGTCATAGTTAATCACATGCGTAATGCTGTCAATATCAATTCCACGTGCGGCAACGTCTGTCGCCACTAAATAGCGAAATTCACCGCGTTTGAATTCATCCATAACAGCGAATCGGTCTTCCTGATCCATGCCCCCGTGCAACTTATCACAAGTATAAAAGTGGTCTTCAAGCCGGTCCGTTAGCGTGTCTACATGGTCTTTTGTACGGCAAAATATGATACAGCTATCTGGATTTTCCACAATCGTCACAGCGCGTAACAAATCAAATTTATCTTCTTCTTTAACCACCGTGTATGAATGGTCTATTTTATCAGTTAGTGTAGCCGTTGATTCAATCTCGATACTCGTTGGGTTCTTCATATAATTTTGACTCAACTTCTCAAGATTCCCCGGAATCGTTGCGGAGAAAAGCATCGTCGTTCGTTCTTTTGGTAATCTTGTAATAATCGCTTCAACTTGTTCAATAAAGCCCATATTAAGCATTTCATCTGCTTCATCAAGTACCAAATAATCGATTTGATCAAGCACAAATGTCCCTTTTTCAATATGATCTAATACTCGGCCAGGTGTACCAACAACTACATGGCATTTTTGTCGTAGTTCTTCTTTTTGATAGTGAAAAGGATGTTTACCATATATAGCTGCGGCTCTAATGCGCTTAAAGCGGCCAATATTTGTGATGTCTTTCTTAATTTGATCTGCAAGTTCTCGCGTTGGTGTTAAAATAAGTGCTTGCGGTTTGTTTTCTTCCCAGTCCACCATTTCACAAATCGGAATACCAAATGCTGCCGTCTTCCCGCTCCCCGTTTGTGATTTAACGACCAAGTCCATTTTATTTAGTACTGCTGGAATTACCTTCTCCTGCACTTCTGTCGGTGCTGTGTAACCGAGCCCTTTTAGTGCCCGTTGTATCTCGCCACTTAAGTTATAATCTTGAAATCCCATCGTAATCCGCCTCTCATTCTTACTATATTATCTCATAAACCGCGCTCATACGTTAGTTAAGAGACTACTTTGTTAAAAATGAGCTGATGTCCGAAGACTTCAGCCCATCGCACAACTTATTCTTCAAACGCATCTGGATAAACAACTGTATCAATTACCGCACCAGATTCTTCATTTACTATATCAATTGACACCTTATAATCATCTACACTTGCCCCAGTAAATAGTTGATAGAACATAGCAGACATACCGATGCCCATTGTGGCAAAACTATCAAAGCTATTTTCAAACAAATCCTGATCGACCATTAACGTAAATTCAGTGAAAGACTTGTTATGTTTGACGTCTATAATTGAAACATAATCTTCACTGTTTTTAATCTCATCAATCGTCTCAAGTAATCCTTTTTTCATTTCCGCTAACATTTCTTTATGCTTTGCTTTAGACATTTTATAAGTGAAAGAACCATCGTCATTTACAACAACATCTTTGACCCCATCTGCTTTAGCATCAGCAATCATTTGTTCATGATTTTCTTCTTCTGTATCAATGAACGAAGCTGGTAAAGTAACTTCAACATTTAAAAGTCCTTTATCGACTTCAATTGATTGATTTTCTCCATCATTTTTTGACACGTCTTCTTTTTGGTTACTTTCATCATCATTTCCACAAGCTGATAAAATAAACAGCGGTACAAGAAAAAGTATTAATATCTTTTTCAATGAATTTTCCCCTAACATTATATATTTATGTAACTAAGGCATTAACTACGGATTTCCCACAAACCGAAGAGTCATAAAAACTACGCGACTTTTAAATGGCTTTTTTTCATGTATTCTATAACAGTATACTATACTCATCCGCCCCCGTTAACCGTCTTGCCTTAAGTATATTAATCACGATACTAATTTCAAGGAAAATTATAATTTTATTGAATTAATCCGGCGTATCCTCCTTGCCCACGCCCCATCCAAGTTAGGTAGTCAGAACATTCAATAAACCTCCATATATAGCGTATTCATTTCCAAATGTTTGGCTATTTTATGCTCATGACGATTCCTTAAGCAATTAAAACATACACATATAGACACCTATTTTAAATGGAGAACTTCCTTTAACCACTATCCAAACTGCGTATCCCCGCTCTTCAACAACTTTAATAACCGACAGAATAGTTAATCACCTTCGCGATTCTTCAACAATCTATGTGGTTATTTTTTCAAATTGAAGTATACTAGTAGCATACTTCAAAGGGGGTTATAAATAAATATATTTGACATTACTAGAGATTTTCACTTGACGACCCTGCATATGGTGTGATTTACGAAAATACTGTTATTCCTGCCAATTCAAAAATAATAAAGTGGCGAACATACACCATTATCTGACTTAGGATACCAGGCCGATTCTATTGTCCAATACAATTCCGCTTAGCTACCGCATTACACAGTCAAACAAATTAGTCCGTTGTTTATTGTTCCATTTTTCAAAACACTATTGATACCTCAAAGGAGATGAAGGAGATCATGAGAGTGAAGAAAACGAAAAATAGATGGCTTATTGCTGCATCTGCAGTCGGAATCCACATTTCCATTGGATCCGTATACGCTTGGAGTAATTTTACTAATCCACTCATTGAACAGTTTGGCTGGTCAACAAGCCAAGTACAGCTCACATTCAGTATTGCTATTTTATTTTTAGGTTTATCTGCTGCATTTCTTGGACATTTTGTCGAAAAATATGGTCCTAAAAAAGCAGGACTACTTGCTGCATTATTTTTTGGTACTGGTGTAATTGGATCAGGATTTGCTGTAGGCGCTTCTTCCTTACCATTGCTTTATTTATTTTATGGTGTAATCGGAGGTATCGGTCTTGGTGTCGGCTACATTGCTCCAGTATCGACACTCGTTAAATGGTTTCCGGACCACCGCGGTCTTGCAACCGGACTTGCAATTATGGGTTTCGGCTTTGCCGCAGCTATCAGTAGCCCAATTATGGAATTACTCATTACATCAGTTGGACTACAGAACACTTTTTACATTTTAGGTACTTCGTATTTATTGATTATGATTTTATCATCATTATACCTTGAAAAGCCACCGGAGAACTGGTCTCCAGCAGGCTTTGAAGATAAAGTTAAATCCGGAAAAGTAGAAAAGAAACTCGATCTCTCTCAGTTAACAGCAAATGAAGCTGTCAAAACAAAACGATTTTACTATTTATGGTTGATGCTGTTTATAAACGTGACATGCGGAATCGCAATTTTATCTGCAGCAAAACCGCTCGCTATAGACAGTATTGGAATGACAACGATACAGGCAGCGGCACTTGTCGGGGTGCTAGGCATATTTAATGGCGCTGGTCGATTTGGTTGGGCCTTTATCTCTGACTACTTGGGCAGACAAAAGACATACACAACATTTTTCGTTATCCAAATTTGTTTGTTCGCCTTGCTTCCATTTACTTCAAATGTAATCATCTTTCAGATAATGCTCGCAGTTATTTATACGTGCTACGGTGGCGGCTTTTCAACGATACCTGCATATATTGCTGACATTTTCGGGACGAAGCAACTTGGCGCCATACATGGGTATATATTAACCGCTTGGTCTGCTGCCGGTCTTGCAGGTCCAATGTTTGCCGCCTGGATGAAAGATACTACAGGTAGCTACGAAAGCAGTCTACTTTTCTTCGCCGGCATGTTTGTCATAGCATTCATTATTTCTATATTAATTCAGCTGGATATTAAGAAAGTTAAAACGTCAGGTGAGCATCCTACTAAACAGACTATTGATGTTGTATTACCAGCCATTGAAAGCATTAAATAAAATTAGCCGAAACCACTCCCTTTAAAATGGGATGAGGTTTCGGCTATTATTTTCCCAACCACGGAAAATATATGGTTGAGGCGAGATGAATAAAGAAAGCCGCTCCAGCCTAAATAAACAGGAGCGGCAAAAGATATGTATCTATTTTTTCTTAGTGAGTCTTCCCAACAAAAATGCTCCTGCTGCTAGGCCAATAAATGTGTTGGTTTTCTTGTTGAACACTTGTTTAGCAACCAAATTTAAATTTTGTGGTCTCTCTGCAAGTCGGCGCATGAAATAACCATACCAATCATTACCGAAAGGAACATATGTACATTCATTGTATCCTTGACGTACTAACTCAAGCTGAAGATCATATCTAAATCCATAAAGCATTTGGAATTCAAATTTATCATTTGATATATTATTTACTTTAACAAACTCTTTTACATGGTCGATCACATTATGATCGTGTGTTGCGATCGAAGTAAATTTGCCATGTAATAGATGGTATTCAATAAGTTTAATATAGTTGTCATCTATGTCTTTTTTATCTTGATAAGCATATTCTTCAGGTTCTTTATAAGCACCTTTTACAATACGTAGACGGAAATCTTTATATTTTTTTATATCTTCTTCAGCTCTGTAGAAATAAGACTGGATTACCGTTCCAATATTATCATACTCTTTTGAGAGTGATTCCAGTATGTCAAATGAAGGTTGTAGACGATCATAATCTTCCATATCAAAGTTAACGAAGATACCGTACTGATTCGCTTTAGCCACAATTTCTTTAAGATTATCAAAACAGAAGTCATAGTCAATATCTAAACCTAATTGGGACGGCTTTAATGAAATGTGTGCATCGACTTCATGTGTATGGATAGCTTCAACCACAGAAAGGATTTTTTCTTTTGCTTCTATTGCCTCACTTTTATCAAACACAAATTCTCCTAAATTATCAACGGTACAAGAGATTCCTTGTGCGTTTAGTTTCTTAATGCTTTCAATTGTCTCATCTACATTTGTCCCCGCAACGACGAGCTGTGCACCTAATTTTAAACCGTACTTTTTAGCAGCACTATTTAGGAGCTTATTTTCTGACAACCCAATAAAGAAATCTCTTACCAATGACATATCCATACCCCTTTACACAGTTTAATTACCATTATTATACCATACATTTTCATCGTCTCACCATTTTAAGTCTGATATTTTGCATAACTTCATTTTTTTATTAACGGCTCTAAATTCCCAGTTCATTTGAACTAAGTTTAATCTTTCCGATATCAGGGAACAGTATGGTATACTTCACTCGTTCGATATAAGGAGGATATAAAATTGAATAAAAAAATTGTTGATCCCGATGAAATGGAATTGAGACAAGACAAAGACGTTGTTAATGCAAAGAAAATGGTCGCTGAAGGTGGTCCTGTCGCTCAGGATGATCAGGCTGAAGCAGACGCTGAAAGTGAAAGGGCTAAAGCTCTTATTAAGAAGAAAAACAATAAATAATGCTTATATGAATAGTTGTCAAGTCACCACCTAAGTTTTATTAAATCAATAAATCAAAAGAGTCCCGAGTATAGGTGACTACACTTACAAAATATAATAAAGTAGCGATGCATTCCTATATTTAAATTAGGAATGTATCGCTATTTTTTCGTGATTATTACTTTGATTGAAGTGCATTTCAACTATATTTATTGACTGAACTGTAATAAAAAACTGCGTTTAAATCATGCCGAGGACACATTTGACTTAGACATTAAAATTCCTCTCCATAGATAAACCTGGAGAGGATTTAATGTATAGTAAAATTAAGCAACTACCGCTTTCTCTGTATCATCATTATTTTTATTCCGTGAAAACCATTGGAGCATGAATAGTACAATGAACGCTGCAAATCCAATAATATCGGTAATTGTTTCCGGGTAAATAAGTGACATTCCCGTAGCAATTGTTAAAATCCGCTCAAACCATCGCAAGCTAGTATACCAATAGCCAATAATTCCTGCACCAATTGCAATCATTCCAACAATGGCGGTTGTTGTAACCCAGACGATTTCAAATATCGAAGCATCCATCATCAGGAGTGCCGGATTAAAGACAAACATGTACGGTATAATAAATGCCGCAATCGCCAGTTTTGCTGCAACAACCCCTGTTTTGATTGGGTCTCCACCTGAGACACCAGATGCCGCGAATGCTGCCAGTGCTACTGGTGGTGTAATATCTGCGATTATTCCGAAATAGAATACGAATAGATGCGCAGAAATTGCTACGACAAGAGGAACAACCGCACCTTCAGGACTATCCAGCATAAGCAATGTGATTATCGCTGGTGCTGCAATCGTTGAAGTAATAACATAGTTTGCCGTTGTCGGTGAACCCATTCCAAGCACTATCGCTGCAATCATCGTAAAGAACAATGTAAGGAAGACATTCCCGCCAGAAGCTGAAATAAGTCCAGTTGCTAAACTTAAACCAAGCCCTGTCTTTACAACAACACCTACAATAATCCCGGCACATGCTGTTGCCGCTGCAACAGCTAGTGCTGTACGTGCACCATCAACTAGTGCATTAATCATATCTTTCAAATTAAGACGCGTTGATTTATCAATAGAACTTACAACAATCGTCAAAAGTATTCCATATAAAGCCGCTTGCATTGTTGGGATACCGATGAGTAAAAAGATAATAATCCCAAAGATTGGTGCGAGCAGATAAATTTTCTTCAAAACTTCTTTACGATCTGGCATTTGATCCGGCGTCATTCCTTTAAGTCCGACTCGCTTTGCTTCAAAATGCGTCATAATCCAAATTCCTGTGAAATAAAGAAGTGCTGGTATTGCAGCTGCTTTCGCAATTTGCCAATACGTCACACCACCGATAAATTCAACCATTAGGAAAGCCGCTGCACCCATTATTGGCGGCATAATTTGACCACCTGTTGAAGCAGCCGCTTCAACGCCTCCTGCAAATTCTTTTTTATACCCTAACTTTTTCATCATCGGAATTGTATAGGAGCCCGAAGTAACAACGTTAGCAACTGAACTTCCCGATATCGTACCTTGCAAAGCACTTGAGAAAATAGCTACTTTAGCAGGCCCCCCGACTAAACGTCCTGCTAAAACGACAGCGAGATCATTGAAATAAGCACCTACGCCAGTCTTAACAAGGAATGCCCCAAATAATAAGAAGACGAATATAAATGTTGCGGAAACACTAATCGGTGTTCCTAATATTCCATCTGTCGTGTAAAACATTAGTTGCACAATACTCTTGAGATCTTGCCCCCGATGACCTAAGAATCCTGGGAAATACTGGCCAAAAAATGCGTAGATCAAAAATATTGTAGAAATTAATGTGATTGGAAAACCAACTGCCCTTCTTGCCGCTTCCAATGTAAGCAGTATTGCAAGCGCCCCAACAACCAAGTCAATATCAGAAACACGGCCAATACGAAATACAAGTTCATTAATATATATTGGCCAATAGAGTCCAACGCCAACAGAAAGTAGGGCTAATATAATATCATAAAATGGTACTTTATTACGTTGCAAACGAATTTTTTTCCTGGCTGGAAATAATATGAATATAAGGGATAACGCAAATCCTAAGTGAATCGAGCGTTGAACATATGCCGTATATTGCCCAAATATTGCTGTATATAGTTGGAACAAGGAGAATGCGAGCAACCCAATAAATACAATCTTTTTCATATTTCCTTTTACTTCTCGTGTATTTGATTCAGGGTCGTATTTTTGCAATATTTCCTGCTGTTCTTCCTCCGAAAGCATTGCAAATTCTTCTCCTTCAAGATCCACTATATGCTCGTCTTTTTTATTATTCTTCTGCTTCATTAATGTCTACTCCTTTCGACAATTGGTAGAGGGATTTTCTTACTACATTTACTTTATATGATTTCCCTTTTTCCAACTTTTCTTTTAAGTTTAATTCATTCTCTTTATACCGTAAAGCCAAATCTTCATCAATGGCAGCGATAAATAACACAAATGAATCTATTACATGGTCGTTATATGTAAGTGTATACATCCCGTTTTCGGCTAAAAATGTTTCTCCGTCAGCTGCATAACCGGGTAGTCCAATTCCTAAACTCTCATAGGACATTGATAAGAACCGAATTTTACTATCTTCGGTCACTTCGTATGTCTCAATAACGTCTGTTAAATGAATTGAATGTACATACCTAATTCCAAATTTCATTTCGCCTTTTAATGGAACGTAATGCTCTTTTGGTTTTTCCGTTCGTTGCTCTGTGAACAATATCACTTCTCGAAAAGGTATAAATAATAACAAAAAAAGAAAGACAATGAAGAGAAGAATAAAGAGAGTAATCTTACTATTATTCAACCACATCATCCTTCCTTGTGTGACAACCTCATTTAGAATAAAATAGAGGACGGCTGAAGCATAAATGCTCAACCTCCCCTATATCTTTATTTATTACCTGATTATTTACTTACAAGTAAATTTAAACTTAAAACATACTTAGACTTAGCTTGAAAACTATTACTTATTAACTTCGTCAAAGTATTTTTGTGCACCTGGGTGAACTGGAATACCGATTCCGTCAAGACCATTTTCAGCTTTAATATATTTTCCTTTGTCGTGTTGAAGAGTTGATGCATTATCATAAATCGCTTTTGTGATTTCATATGCAAGTTGCTCTGGTACGTCATTTTGAATAACGAGCATAGCACCTACAGATACAGCGTTCGTTTCACTTTCAGAACCGTATGTACCTGCCGGAATTACTTCCTTCGCATAGTATGCATACTTTTCAATTAACTCATCAGCCTTCTTATCTTCAATCGGAACAATGAATACGCTTGCAACAGCATTCAGACCTTCAACAGCTCCTGTTGGAGTTCCTGCTGTAATGAATGCAGCTTCGATTTGTCCTGACTGTAAACTTTCTTGTGACTCTCCAAAATCAAGCATTTGTGGCTTAATATCATCCATAGATAAACCGTGGATTTCAAGAAGCTGTTCAGCGTTCGCATACGTACCTGAACCAGGTGCGCCTACAGAAACATTTTTCCCTTTAAGATCTTCAAACGTTTTAATGCCGTTCTTCTCCAATGTTACGAGTTGAATTGTTTCAGGGTATAGTGAACCGATTGCAGAAACTTCATCGATAACTTCTCCTTCAAACATATACTCTCCTTTAGAAGCGTAGAATGCGATGTCTGTTTGAACGAACGCAATTTCTGCTGAACCATCTTTAAGTGCTGTCATATTGGCAGCTGATGCTTGAGAAACCTCTGCTGTTGTTTTGACACCAGTGTCGTTTGTAATAAAGTCAGCGAACGATCCTCCTAGTGGATAATACGTACCCTGTACTCCCCCTGTTAAAATACTTAAAAAATCGTAACCGTGATCTTCACCAGTCTTCGCAGTATCTTCTTTCTTATCTGTTTCAGTTGAACCATCTTTCTTGCTATCATCCGAACCACATGCCGCGAGCACTAATAGTGCAATCATCGTCATAAATGCTAGCAAACGCAATGCTTTTTTACTCATTTACGTAGCCTCCCTTTTCAAATAGTTAGTCTCAGAAATAATTGTAACACAAATGACACATTGACTGTCAATCTTTTTTCTTGGTTCCTATTTACTAGACTAATAAATTAGTCTTTTATAGACAGAGCACTCGCCATTTAAAGATATGGGTGTCACTAGCTAAATACCAGTCCAAACCATCTAATCCTACTTGCTAGTTCCATTATGCGTTTCTTTAACATTACATATTTCATAGGCACTTTTAGGGGTACAAGGCTAATAACTAGGTAGTAAGAATTGCTTGTATGTATGAATTCTTTCACATTTACATTATATTCATTTAAATTCTTAACATCATTTTTCTTCTACTTTGAACATTAGTACGCAATACATCCACGAGCATCATTTTAGTTTTTTTCGATTACTACAACACACATGCATTAAAAGTTTATTTTTATAAATAGCGTTTAACAAAAAACAACGATTCATTTTGAAATTAAGCAAAAATGAATCGTTGTTTTGTTTACTGCTTTTTCGGATTTCAGTACCCTCGAACATTTTTACTCATGCTGGTCTGTAGAACTTATAGACAATCAATTAATTAGATGTCTCCATTGTTTCTGCTCATTAATTGTCTATAGTTTCATTTATACGTTTTTTCCGACTCGCTTTTTTGCCGATTATTGGGAGTCATTGGCTCATGTTTCGGATTTAAATTTCCAAACTCGGCTAGCTCAAGTGATATTTCTTCTTTCATATCACCTGCTTTTCGTTTTGACGGCGTTCGTAGTCTTGAATTCGAAGTATCGTTAATTCCTTTATGATTATCTTTCTCCATAATAAAACCTCCTTTTCATTAATATGACCCAGTAATATTTTTTCATTCAAAAAACTTCATGTACAAAACCCATTTTTCTTGGTGCCTTAGGCTTGTCTTATTTCCCTACTATTCAGTATTCCAAGGCTTTCCATTTCAAATACCTTCATCCCAAATGGTATGGTAGAGAAAACATACATTGGAGGGAATCATAATGCGATTAAATGATAAAAAAGTAATTGCTCTCGTTGATGATGATTTTGAGGACTTGGAACTTTGGTATCCAATCTACCGCCTTCGCGAAGAAGGTGCAGTGGTTCATTTAGTTGGAAAAGAAAAAGATAAAACTTATATTGGAAAATATGGTGTCCCTGCAGTTTCTGATTATGACTTTTCGCAGATCCGTGCTGAAGATTATGATGCGATTCTTGTACCAGGCGGCTGGGCACCAGACAAACTAAGAAGATACGATGAGGTCCTTGAATTTGTTCGAGTAATGGATAATGCCAAAAAACCTATTGGACAAATTTGTCATGCCGGGTGGGTTCTGATTTCTGCTGACATCTTAAAAGGTAAAAAAGTGACAAGTACACCTGGAATTAAACACGATATGATAAACGCTGGGGGAATTTGGAGCGATGAAGCCGTTGTAGTTGATGGTCATATCGTATCAAGCCAACGTCCACCCGATTTACCACCTTATGTAAAAGCTTTTGCTGATCTATTAGCAGAAAAATAAATCAAATTAAAAAGTGGGCGTCTAACCTATTCTTGAGTAGGTTAGACGCCTATATTCTATCTAATATCAACTCTTTTAAACAGTTGCGGTCATGAATAGTAAAAAAAGTTAAAAACCAGATTAAATTCCTACCTTTTCAACTCGTCTAGCGTCTAGTGTTTTGGCTTCTCTCGCTTTTAATTCACGGCGAAGAATCTTTCCGCTAATTGGTGTTTTGGGAAGCTCTTTAATAAATTCAATTTCCCTTGGAGATGCATGCGCCGCGAGTCCTCTGCGAACAAATAGTCGCAACTCCTCTAGTAGCTCTTCACTTTCTTTATATTCCTTCGATAATACGATAAAGGCTTTAACAATTTCTCCCCTTATTTCATCTGGCTTTCCAATAACACCTACTTCAGCAACTGCGGGATGTTCAATTAGCTTACTTTCCACTTCGAATGGGCCAATACGTTCACCTGAAGAATTTATCATATCGTCACTTCTCCCTTGGAAAAAGACATATCCCTCATCGTCTAGCGTTGCCAAATCTCCAGATAAATACCAACCTTCGAAAGGAAAATAAGTAGTATATTTGGCTGAATCCTTCCATACTTCACGCATGATTGCTGGCCAGTTTGCTCTCAATGCCAATTGACCGACTGCTCCATTTTCCAAGATCTCGCCCTCATCACCTAAAATAGCTGCTTCTATTCCTGGAAATGGTTTTCCCATCGATCCAGGCTTAATCACATCAGAAGGTAAATTAACGATTAACTGGGCACCGGTTTCCGTCATCCACCACGTATCATGAATTCGATTGGAAAGTACTTTAATTCCCCACCTGATGACTTCGGGATTTAGTGGTTCCCCAACACTTAAAATATGCCGTATTTTTGAGAGGTCATAATTTGACGTCAATTCGTCTCCTTCCGCCATAAGCATTCTAAATGCAGTCGGAGCACTATACCAAACGTTTACACCCGTGCGTTCTAATACGTCGTACCATTCTTCTGCACTGAATCTACCTCCGTGAATGACCGTCGTTGTCCGATTAAGCAATGGAGCAAATACACCATAAACAGTCCCTGTCACCCAGCCCGGATGTGCCGTGCACCAATATATATCATCTTCCTTTAAATCCAACACCCATCTCCCAGTAATATACTGTTGAATCATTGCCCGATGTGCATGAATGATTCCTTTAGGCTTCCCTGTCGAACCGCTTGTATAGTGGATATTTAATCCGTGATCAAGATCCACCCACTCGATTATATCGTCTTCTATTTCTATGTTTCTAACCTCGGCAAATAAAGAAACTTCATCATCAATGCATTCTTCCAATTCCGCAGCGATAAATACCGTCGTCAAGGATGGTAATTCTTTCCGTGGAACCCGCTTTAAAAGTTCTGGCGATGCAATTAAAAATGTCGCTTCACAATCATAAATCCGCTCTTTAACCGCGTCTTCCATGAATGCTTCGAAAAGCGGTCCCACAATAGCACCGAGTTTAATTGCGGCAAGCATAGCAATATGACAATCCGGATGTTTCGGTAAAAATACGAATACGAAATCCCCCTTTTTAACACCGTGTTTTTTTAATACTGTCGCCCAATGATCCGTTTTTTCTTTCAATTCACTATAAGTTAGTTTAAATTCTTCATTTTCTCCAATATAATGAAGTGCAACCTGTTCGCCGAACCCTTCATCTACGTGGCGGTCAACGCATTCATACGCCATATTCACTTTTCCTGTAGAAGACCAACTAAAGTTCGACTCTATTTCCTCCCAGGAAAAGTCACTTCTATTTGGTAAATCATCAGTAATATTATAATGTCCTTTATTCGGATAAATCACTGTTTGGTTTCCCATTTTACTCGACCACCTTTCCTAATTGTAACAAATCAAGAATCTCCGACTTTTTCCCAGCCAGAAATGAACTTCCGCGATCCCTTGGCCTCTTTACTTCGACTGATAACTCAGCCTGCAATGTTCCGGGTTGACCGCCGAGAATGAGGATCCGATCGCATAAATATAGTGCCTCGTCTATGTCATGTGTAACGATTACCATCGTTGATAAACGCTTCTTTTGGATTTTCAATAGTAAATCTTGTAATTGCATTTTTGTAAATGCATCTAATGCGCTAAAAGGTTCATCAAGAAGGAGTACATCTGGTTGACCGATTAACGCACGAGCAATCGCAGTTCTTTGTGCCATGCCGCCCGATAAGTCTTTCGGATAATGTCCCTTAAAGTCAGTTAGTCCAACCAGTTCTAAATAATCTAGCACTTCCTTTTTTTCATTTTGCACATCTTTACTTCCAAATAAAATATTTTCTTCGACACTTAGCCAAGGCATAAGTCTAGGCTCTTGAAAAATCATGCCTACAGGCTGTCTACCAGCCTTAGCAATTTTGATTTCACCTTCATAATCCTTATCGAGTCCCGACAATACGCGAAGAAGTGTGCTCTTCCCGCAGCCACTCGTTCCCAAAATGCCAACAGTCTCTCCTTCTTGAATAGAAAAAGATATATCTTCAAAGCCAGCAAGCCCATCATTGAATGTTCTTGAAGCCTCTCTCACTTTCAACATATTTCCCACTCCCCTTAAAGTTGATTTTCCAAATTATCTTGCCATTTCAAAGCACGTGCTTCCCATCCTTTTAATAAACTATCCGTTATCTTCCCAAGTACTGCGAATAATATAATACTAGCCATAATTAGTTCGGGTGAATAAGTATTCTGACCTACCACAAGTAGATAGCCAAGTCCCTTGCTAGCGCCCATCAATTCAGCAGCTACAACGAACATCCATCCTAAACCAACGCCGCTACGTAATCCCACGAAGAAAGACGGGAGTGATGCGGGTAAAATGATTCGGCGTACAATCTGTAATGAAGTAAAGTGATAAATCCTTCCAACCTCTATTAGCTTACGGTCTACGCCCTGTATTCCAGAGACAATATTTAAATACACCGGAAAGAAAACACCCACAGCAATTAGTACAACTTTAGAAGATTCGCCAATCCCCATCCACAATATAAATAATGGCACCCAGGCTAATGATGGGATTGATCGGAATGCTTGGATTAATGGATCAAGAAGCTCTTCAAACCATTTGAAATAGCCAACGATTGACCCCAAGACAAGTGCTGCAATCGTTCCTGCAAAAAAGCCGACAAATACACGGAATAAAGTAATCCCTATATGACCCCAAAGCACACCTTCATTTCCCATCTCGATAATTTTGCTGAATATAGTTGTAGGAGCGGGAAATACATACGTATCAATTAAATTTAAGCGAGCAGTTGCTTCCCATACGACTAATAGAATTATTGGCAATAGCCAACCTAGTGTGTATCCCCGAATCTTTTTTGCACTCACCTTAACTTTAATCGACTTTTTGGCTTTCACTTTCAAAAAATCCTTCGCTTCAGTATTGACTGTCATACGGCAACCCTCCTATTTTGAATTTAAGACCTTTTCCGCAAATTCTTCATTTATTAATTCACTTACTACTTTTTCAATATTTACATCTTTTGTTATTACTTTTTCAGAAACCAATACAGCACCTGCTTCTTCTAATGCTTGAATTTGTTTTTCACCAGGCAAAGGATCGGAAAAATCATTTCGCTCAATACTTTTTTCAGCGACTTCCAATTTCATACCTGATTCTCTAGCCAGTATTTCTGCTGCTTCAGAAGGATTTTCTTCAACCCATATTCGCGATTTCTCATACACTTCGATTACTTTTTCAACAATATCCGGATGCTCCTCAGCAAAATCTGTTCGTACATTTAGTGTTCCATAAGTATTTTTGTCATGATCTCGGTAAAATAAATTCGCTCCGGAATCAACTTCAGCACTAGCCATATGTGGATCAAGGCCTGCCCATGCATCTACCTGACCCGTTAGAAGTGCGTTCGCCCCGTCTGAATGCTGTAAGTTAACTATTTCTACATCCTTTGATGACAGTCCCACTTCTTGTAAAGAACGGAGAAGGAAAATATAAGGGTCTGTACCTAAAGTTGCAGCAACTTTCTTTCCTTTCAAATCTTCCACTGTTTTTATCGAAGAATCTTCGGTCGTTACAAGTGCAGTCCATTCAGGTTTCGAATAAATATAAACTGACTCTATTGGTGAACCATTCGATTTGGCAATCAATGCTGCGGCACCTGCCGTAGATCCAAAATCAACACTTTTAGAGTTTAAAAATTCTAGTGCCTTATTACTTCCTTGGCTAAGAACCCATTCAACTTCAATTCCTTCACTTGCAAATACCTCTTCTGCCCATCCAAATTCCTTAAGCGCCAAACTAGTTGGTGAATAGTACGCATAATCCAATACAACTTTTTCAAGCTTTTTCTTTTCTTCCCCTTTTGCTGATGAACAACCTGTGAGGATTAATGACGCACCAACCGCTACTAGAATAAATGCAATAATTTTCTTCATTGTAATCTCCCCTTTAATTGTTTTGTATTTCTAAACAGCTTCCACAATAAAAATATACTTAACCTATAAGAATACTAGGTTTATAAATATGAGGATTACCCGCTAACATAAAAGAGAACGATAAAAAGCCCCCTTCTAATAAGAAGAGGGCTTAAAGATTCCTCCTCTTATCTTCCAGATTCAATCGAATCTGTAGGATGTAGCACCTTTTCAGATATAAATACCTGTTGGTTGCCGGGCTTCATTGGGCCTATCCCCTCCGCCGCTCTTGATAAGAGTATTATTTAATTTTAAATGTGCTAGTTACTAGTAATATTATTGATTAGCAGTTATCATACAACACACCAGGTTTAATTGTCAACACCTTCTGATAATTAGGCCTATTCTTTTATTTTTCCTTAATATAGAAATTAAATATTTGATAGCAATGAATGAATCTACCAAACATAATTACTTAAATAAGTTATACTAGAATATGGGATAGGAGGTGTTTAATAATTATGAAAAAAGTTGTACTATCTTTACTAGCTATTGCCTGTTTGGTAGCCATTGTCTTTGGTAGTCAATGGCTATTAAATAAAAATAAAGAAGAAGAAATCACCACTGCAAGTGCTGAAGAAATTGCCGCGGGTAAGTCTCCTCAGTCTAAAGAAGTACCAGGTGCTCTTCCCACCCTTGATATTAATAGCAGCTCATCTCAAGATGAGGTAATAGCCGTCATGCATAAGATGACCCACCAGAAAATTATAGCCAATGATAAATGGGGGGCTCTACTTATGACTCAAGAAAATATAGTTACTGTTCATGAAATTATTGAACTAAGCAACTATCCTAATAAAAATGAACTGTTAAAAATTACTAAACGATGGATAAATGGGGATTTTACAAGTGTAGATAATGATCATAATATCATTTGGACACTTCAAGGTGGATCAATCGGAAAGGCACAAGGTATTATGACACCAGAAGAAGAAAGATGGTTTATTATTCACAATTTTGGTGAAGAGGTTGTTGAAGATTGGATGCATAATCAATAATAATTGGCTTTAACTAAACATCAAAAAAACAGCAGTAGAAGTTCACTGCTGTTGATTTTTAGACGTTAATAACCAGAGTCATCTGATGTTAAATTATCAATCATCTTGTAGTCATACTTCTGAAGTGGTTTTTCGGCTGGGCCTTCAATCACCTCACCCGTGTGTTTGAATCTAGAACCGTGACACGGACAGTCCCAAGTACGATCACCGTTATTCCATTCAACCTCACAACCTATATGTGTGCAGGTGGTATCGACAATATGAAGTTCCCCGTCGTCATCTTTATAGGCACCTTTTCTGTGCCCGTCCAACATAATAACTGCCCCTTCACCATTTTCTAAACTCTCAGGGCTTGTTTTAGGTGAATCAAGCTTTCCTTTTATTAATTGGCCAACGACATTTGCATTCTCTTTGAAGAAATTTTTCAAACTCGGATGTGCATAGAATCGGGCAGGTTTATATAATTCTTGATAATTGTTCTCTTTGCCTACTATCATATCTTTAAATAACATCGCAGCAGCGGTTCCATTGGACATTCCCCATTTTCGAAAACCTGTCGCAATTAATATATTGGGTTGTCCCGAAGTAATTTCCCCGATATAAGGAAGCTTATCCAGTGTGACTAAATCCTGTGCGGACCAGCGGTAAACAATCTCCTCAAGCCCAAATACTTCTTCTCCGAAGCTTTCCAATGCCTTATAATGTTCCATCGTTTCTATACCTTGACCAGTCTTGTGACTCTCACCGACAATTAAAACCAATTCCTCACCGTCTACTTCGACAGCGCGAAGTGAACGGTTTGGCTCATCGGCACTAATATAAATTCCACCCGGGAACTTTTTCTTGGTTTTAACAGCAAGTGCATAGGAACGGTCTGCATGCATTCTTGTAGAATAAAGACCTAGCCCCTCATAAAACGGAAAATGCGAACAAACAAGCACATGCTTAGCAGTGACTCTTGGACCCTCCTTTGTTAAAACAGTTGGATTCTCCCCAGTCTCAATATTTACCGCAACTGTATTCTCAAAAATGAGCCCTCCCTTGCCCTTGATAAGCTTGATAAGATGAACCAAGTATTTAGTCGGATGAAACTGAGCCTGCCCTTTCATTACAAGTGCTTTTTCTATGGCAATATCAAAAGGTATCGTATCCACTAGTCCCCCATCAATTCCTAGTTTCTCATAGGCCTCTGCTTCCTTTACAACCTTTTTCGCATATTCTTCTGTTGTTGCATACAAGTATGCGTCTTGATTGCTAAAATCGCAATCAATGCTTTGCTCATTCACGGTCTTTTTGATAAAGTCTAACGCTTCTTTATTTGCTTCATAATATAATCTCGCCTTACTTCTACCCAAATTATGAATAAATTCATCATATATTAAATCATGTTGGGCTGTAATTTTTGCTGTCGTATGCCCTGTTGTTCCATTCATTAATTTCCCTGCATCTAACACAGCAACCTTAAAACCTTCATTTACTAAGAGGTAGGCGGAAGTAATTCCGGCGATCCCCCCTCCTACAATTACTACATCAACATTTAAATCTTCCTCTAAACTCGGGTACTCGGGAAATTCAATACCGGTTCTCCAATAGGATTCAGTGTATTCGGGCAACTTTTCATTAGCATGATTATTATGGGTCAAAAAATATCCTCCATTCAGAACTCAGATAGTTTTAGGTTTCCCATATCACATCGACCTATACAAAATAATGGTTTTCACAACAAAAAAACCCCATCCATATTTATTGGACGAAGCTTGGTGGTCTTCTAGATTAATTAAATTGTTTAAACGCCAATTAATTCTTCGTAAGTGATTTCAATCATACCTGGAATTTCAGTAGGTGATACACCTAATAAATCACAAGGGCGTCCGATTTTCTCGATCTTGCCATCCTTAATTTTAACGATGCGGTCTGCGAGTGCATGCGCGTCGTTTTGATTATGTGTGACAAATATTGCAGTTGTTTTTGCCTTCTTCAAAATACGGCGTAGGTCGCCTCGGATTTTGACTTGCAAGTCTGTATCCAGGTTACTAAAAGGCTCATCAAGCAGGATAAGTTCGGGTTCTGGGGCAATTGCCCGTGCTAGTGCAACCCGTTGCTGCTGGCCACCACTCAATTGATGGGGATAACGCTTTTCAAAGCCTTCCAGTTCGACGAGTTCAAGCACTTCTTGCCCACGTGTCTTCTTGTCTTTCCGACTCATTTTGGAGAGCCCGAACAGTATGTTCTCTTCGACAGTCATATGTGGAAATAACGCATAATCTTGAAATACCATACCGATTCCACGTTTTTCTGGTTGCGTAAACGTCTGGTTGCAAAACATCTTTTTGTTATTCAGGCTAAAAGAACCGCTCGCAGGCATTTCTAAGCCAGCAATCAATCTTAGTATTGTACTTTTACCACTGCCACTTCGTCCAAGTATCGAAATGACTTCGCCTTTTTCCACTTCGAACGAAAAATCTTCTACCGTCTTCATAGTAGATTTAGGATACGAGAACTGTAAATTTCTAATGTCCATGAACATATCAATCCGGCTCCTCTCTGAGTAACTTATGGAATACAAAGATAGCTATAGTGCTCACACCAACAATTAGCAATGAAGCTTGCGATGCTTCCATAATTCTTTCATCACTTGCATATTGAAACGCTTTTGTTGCGAGCGTATCGTAGTTAAACGGCCGTAAAATAAGGGTTAAGGGGATTTCCTTCAGAATATCAACAAATACTAAGATAAAACCACTAATGATAGCACCCTTCATCATCGGTATATCGATTTTGAAAAATGTTCGTAGACTTCTTGATCCCAGCATGCGTGACGCGTCTCGGAAATCCGTTCCGATTTTATCGAATCCTGATTCAATTGAATTGTAACCAATTGCAAAGAACCGGATGACATATGCGGTAATTAACATAATTAAACTTACACTGAGGACAAGTGAGGATTCCGTCCCAAAGTATTGATAAACGGGATCCAATAAACCATCAAGCGTAATGAATGTCGTAATTACCGCTACCGCAATAACGGCTCCGGGGATTGAATATCCCAGAATTGTCAACTTCGGTAAAAGTTTTGCAATTTTATGGTGAACGATTCGGCTGTAATTACCGACAATCAATGAAAACACGATAATAAGAGAAGCTCCTAAACCCGCGACTATGACTGAGTTTTTCGTGTAAAGCAACACATCCTCCATCGGTACCTTTCCAAATGTAAGGATTACCCAGTCAATCAATTGAATGATTGGGATTAGGAATGCCACACTAAATATTACAAGGGTGTACAGTGTCGCAAAAAATGCCTTTCTCCCTTTTAATTTAACTAAAGGAAGCGGCCTAACTTTAGTCGTTGAGTAACTGTATTGCTTCCTACCACGTAGTAGTCGTTCTATCATTAATATAAATATTACGACACCCATGAGTGATGCTGCAAGTTTAATAGATGATTCTAAGTCGCCAAGCCCAAACCAAGTTTGGAAGATTGCTGTACTAAACGTCTGTATTCCAAAATATTTTACGACACCGTAATCGTTTAACACTTCTAATATGACTAAACTTACACCACCAATTATAGATACGCGGGAAATAGGAATGACCACTTTGAAGAATATTTCCCATGGTCCTTTCCCGAGTGTTCGCGCACTTTCAATTAGGGAAGCCGCTTGGTGGGAAAGAAAGATTCTTGTAATCATATAAACATAAGGATAAAGAAACAGTGTATATATGAAAATCGCGCCTGGGACATTCATAATATCAAAAAAAGCAGGATTCACTGAGATATCTAGATGGTTACGAAGCGTTTTTTGAATAACGCCAGTGTAATTAATAATCCCGTGATACGTATAAGCGCCGATAAATGGCGGAATCGATAATGGTAGAATAAGCGCCCACTTCATGAAGTTCCTAAGTGGAAAACTATATTGGGCAATTAACCAGGCTAGGCTGAGTCCGATTGCAATCGTGAATAACGCCGTAAAGAAAACGAGTGTTAGCGACGATTTAATATAATTAAGGAGCATGTATTCCTTTATATGCGCCCAATTTTCACTAGCTGGAGAAAAGATACCCGCTACAATCGACACGTTCGGTAAAAACAGCAAAATTATTATTACAATTGCCCCGATTGTCCACCCGTTAACATTTGCAAGACGCTTATTCATGACAAAACCCACCCTTTACCTTTTCCGCAACACCCCTATCGAAACTACGAAAGGGATCGACATTTACTTCCAGCCAACTTCGTTCAAAGTGATGATCGCTTTTGCGTTATTTTCACCAAGCACTGACAATGGTATATCCTGTTCCTTAAAGTCACCCCAAGATTTCAAGAGCTCTGATGGTTCTACTCCCGGATTTACAGGGAATTCATAATTCGCAGAAGCAAACTTCACTTGCGCTTCATCCCCTGTAAGGAATTCAAGTAATTTTAATGCGTTCTCCGCATTTTTTGAATCCTTAACGACTCCCGCACCGCTTATGTTCACATGTGCCCCAGTAGTTTCTTGGTTTGGGAAGAATACGCCAAGGCTCTCAGCTATTTTGACTTCTTCATTATCGACTGAATTTAGCATTTGACCAAAATAATAAGAGTTCATGATAGCTATGTCGCCCGAACCTGCTGCGATTCCTTTTGCCTGATCACGGTCTCCACCTTCAGGATTACGTGCCATGTTATCAACAATTCCTTGCGCCCACTCTTTCGCTTTCTCTTCTCCATTAATTTCAATGAATGAAGCAAGAAGTGACTGGTTATAGACACTTTCAGATGAGCGCACAAGAACACGGCCTTTCCACTTGTCTTCTGTTAGTGCTTCGTAAGTGGATAGCTCTTCAGGTTTAACCTTATCTTTATTATACACCAAAATGCGCGCACGCTTCGTTAAACCAACCCACATATCATCTGTATCACGGAATTTTGATGGTATTTGGTTCGCTAATTTGTCACTTGACACTGGTTGTAAAAGACCCTCTTCTTTTGCTCGATACAATCTTCCAACATCAGCTGTTAGTAATAAATCCGCTTTGGTTGCGCTTCCTTCACGTTTAATTCGTTCGATTAGTACATCTGCTTCGTCCTTGATAATGTTAACTTTGATACCGGTTTGTTGTTCAAACGACTTATATAATTCATCATCGACGTCATAATGACGGCTCGTATATAAATTCACTTCTGATTTTTCATTACTCTTTGCACCTGGATCGGTACTTTTTTCGTCTTTTGATCCATTACCACATGCGGATAGCGTTAACATCGCAGCGATAACAATCAGCAATAAGTTCTTCTTCATAAATCCCCAACTCCAGACATAGTTTTTCAAATAATTGAAAATGATTCTCAATACCAATTTAAGTCTTTCCGTAATAAATGTCAATACATCGACTATGTAATATGATGTTTCCATTTTTTCTGTTATTAGTATAATGTCACTGTTTGAAAAGAAAATGCCGCGGATAAACCATTTAATATTGCATCGAGTAAAGACGATACGATTGGTTTATCCACAACAAATTGTAAAAACCAGATGCTTTAAGATTAAGTTACAATTTTATCCTCCAGATTCCTCCAAAGGTGATGCGCTTCTCTCGCAATATGTTCCAATAAATTAGGCGGTGCTGTGGTAACAGCAGCACAGGCATTAATTAGCGTGTTTAATTCCAATTTAAATGCTTCGAGTGCTTTTGCTTCTTTAATAACCATCTGATTAAAGGTGTTTAATATTGGTGAAATCTCATTACGCGGTCGACGAATCATCGTCTTCAATGACACTGCTTGCAGATACAGATTCTCGAACTTCCTCGTCATAGCGCGTACCTGATCATGAAGTTCATAATTGGATGCGTCTACATAATGACTTATAAAAATGAGATGATCCAACATTTGTCTTAACCAAAAGTTATTTTCATGAATGGTTGCGTCCGCAGGTGTCACATACGCACCGGTTTCTATTAATTTGAATACAGTTTGTGCCTCTTCAGCTTCACGTATCATGTGGTCGAGTAGCGACGTAGGTGTTGAAATAATAACCTCACAATGCAATGCCTTATCCATTGTATGGACGAGTAAATCATGAAATTCATTCGTGGAACTTTTTGCTTCCTCTAATATTAAACCAATATCCCCCTTTTTGGATTCGGTTTTTTTGAAAATGGTTCCCATACGATCAACCATTTTCTGGTTTGCACGCGCTAACTCCAACTCGTGATGACTAATTTCTCTATCGAAAAACTCTCCGTGTTCAAAGTTATTCCGCACCCAAAAATCAATTATCCCATAGGTGTCTCGGTCATAATTGTCAGTATAAGACAAACCCTCATCCCTTCTTGATATAAGTTACATCTGCCCATACTATGTTAGTCATATTCCAGTTGTGCCTAAAAGGTCGGTTTCAAAAACCCCTCTATTTTATTAAGTAAGTGAAATTACTTCCCTACGTCTATAAAAATGATGTCGGTCACATATTAATAAAAGTACGGAGGTGAGTATCCATGACAAACAACAATGACAGGAATTCAAAGCTTAACCAAAAACCAAACACGAACAAGAATGACAGGCCTGAGGAGTTTGGTTCTGAACTTGATGTTGATAAGTTAAAAGAACAAACCAACAAGGACAAACTGCGAAGGAATTACACGCTAGATCCTCGAGATAATTGTTTCTAAATTGAAACAATCTTATTCGGTTGGATACTACAGAACGGTTGAAGCATTTTGCTTCAACCGTTTTCTGGAGGCGACTATACTTTATTTAATTAACTAGGCGCAAAAATTCCTTTTCACCCAATATTTTAATAGGATGTCCTTTATTGATTAACTCCTCAACTTTTTGCATCTTTATACTATTAAACACCTCCGTAAAACTTGTTAAATCATAATCACCAATTACCAAATAACCGGTATGCCTCGTTATGTTATTTTTGCAATTCCCGCCGCAATTCATGACTAGTTGAGATGCTTCTCCCCTCGTCATTGATTGTAATTTCCCCGTGAATACGACATCAGCATTGAATAACGGATGCGACTTTACCGCTTTACGTGTTGGTACTTTTATCGTTTTTTTACCCTTCTTGTCCCCAGCAGGCGAATAACGATTAGTATGATGAATGCCTAATTGCAAATTATTCCTAGATGATAATTCCTCAAGCGACTCTGTCTTACTATTTTCTAATGCCGCTAAAGTCACAAGCGCGGCAGCCCTCGCATCTTCCAATGCATCATGATGCTTAAAGCTGATGCCCAAATGATCGGCAACAGTTGAAAGTTTATGATCGAAAAGAGTCGGCCAAACCTTTTTTGAAAATACATAGGAGCACCCATAAGTAAATTCTGCATAAGGTTCATTGTAAAGATCCAAAGCATAACGCATCGCACTCATATCAAAACTCGCATTATGTGCTATCAACATTCGGCCTTCAATCAGCAGCTTAAATATCGGCCAATATTCCTCAAAAGTTGGCGCACCTTGAACCATGTCCTCCGTAATTCCATGAATGACAGTATTAAAGTAGGTGAATTCGTCTTCTGGATCTATGTATGTATGAATCTCTTCTTTAATCAAGCCATTTTCGACGATGACAATCCCAATTGAACAAATACTCGCCCTTGAACTATTTGCAGTTTCAAAATCTATTGCGATAAAATTCACTTAACTACTACCCTTCTATTAATTTAATACTCATTTTCTATTCAATCAGTTCCACTTATTATACTACATATGCTTGACCAATAAATACCACATCGTAATTACTACTGCCTCGAAAATCTTTAGTTCACTATGATACTTCAATTCCATATTGCTAAATAGCTTCTATATGCGATATTTTCCAGGGAATAAAGCATGGAAACTTAACCAAGTTATTTAAATCAATTTGCTAGGCTTCCTTTTATAGTCCTTATAATTCCTTTACTACTTCCAAATCAATAATTGCTACTAACCAATTATTGTTGTGTATAATAAGTAGAATAGTATTTTTTAGGATTGAGGTGTATAAAATGCCTTCTAAGGATGATTTTAATGCCGAAGAAATTGATGATGATGAACTACAGGATCTTGTATTGGAAGCACAACGCGAAATTCTGTTAAAACACGCCATTGATAAATCAAATATTAAATCTAAACGACCTTTCCCAAGATGGATGTTTTGGCTCATGTCTATCATGATGGTCGTCAGCACATTTGCGGCTATTTTTGAAGTTTATTCGATCCCGGCTATTGATTTCTTAAAGGCCTCCGCGAAATTATCTTCGCAGGAAGATATTGCCGCCTTTAAAAAATCCGTTGTCGTTGTTGTGACAGATGACGGGAAAGGTACTGGTTTTTCTATATCAAGTGATGGCACCATTCTAACAAATAATCACGTCGTTGAAGGAAGCGATACGGTTACCGTCGTTTTCCCAGACGAAGGGCGTTTCACCGCTACAGTCGTGGATACATATCCAGCCGTGGACCTTGCTGTACTTAAGGCTGATGGTAAGGATTTACCTTATCTGCAGCTTGCAGATAAAACGACTTTTCTTGATAACGAACCAATCTACTTTATCGGAAATCCGCTGAACTTTAAAGGGATTGCAAATGAAGGAACGATTATTGATTATACCCAGTTAATGGATTGGGATGTCCCTGTCGTAATGATAGAGGCTCCGGTTTATCGTGGTAATAGTGGAAGTCCTGTACTAAATCGTGATGGCCTAGTCATCGGAGTTGTTTTCGCGACGTTAAACCACGATGAAAACGGCAAGTTTGGGCTATTTGTCCCAATAGATGAATATTATAAGGCTATTAAATAATAGATCACTTGGCAATTCTGTAATATGGTGGAAATATGGTACGGTATTGGCCAGATATTCCATATGGGAGAAAAAATTGAGGGGCTTTTTTATATTGAATTCACAAAATACGGTTCAATCAATGCGATTAGTATTTTTGGGAATTTATATTGAACTTTTATATTTGCTACCACTTCTAACATCGTTATCAATATGGTTTCCCTGTATATAATCTATCTCTTGGGAAAACTGTTATTGGGATTCCATTATTTCTAATTCCCTGCAGTAATCAAATACAATCGTGTCCATATCTGAAAGCATTTTTAAATTCGCAATCTCTTCTAACCCTTCTGTAATAATTGAGAGTTCTTCTTCATTCATTTCTATTAGGACTTTGTCTTTTTTAACTCTTTCCAGCTTCATGGTATTCAACCTCCAATTGATTCTTTCTTCTAATACTTTACCCTTTTTGACGAATGTTAAGCCCATATTTTAATATCCACTGGATTTTCTACTAATAAAATATGAAAGGCACCTGCTTGGAATATGCAGGTGCCTGTTAAAACCTTTCATTGCTAAACAAATAACACTCGTTACTCCAGTAACAGAACGTTCATACACAGCTGTTTGCTATTTCCCTTAATTCAACTAAAGCATCCACCAAGTGATTTGACAATTTTCCCGCATTTTCTTGTTCAGAGATGTTGCAGGAAAGGTTGATTGAAATCGACTGATCTAATAAAATATAGGCTAATCCAAATCCTCCCTCAACGACAGGACCGAAAATCCGGTACTTTACATTATCATATGCCATACCACTTGTTGATATAAAATCATGGCGCATCGTTAGGTACCCTTTATCTCTAAATATCTCCGGTAATTCTTTCATTCCAGATTGCGCTCCATGTAAATAATACATTTGCTCAAGACCGTACATATGTCTTTCAACACCATATCCTTTTCGGCATTCGATTATGCGATTTGAATGAGCCGCACCAGCTTTTTGCATTAAAGAATATAAGGTTTCATTATCCGCTTCCCCATTTTCTAATGCGTGCACTAAGTTTAGTTTTTCCATACTTGTCGCTCTTGCACATTCTGTTCTTCCTTCATGGAATACCCGCACCGAAACAGGTTCATAAACACTTCTAAGCGTACCAAATGTTCGATACTGGGCAACTTGCAAAGCCATATGAAAAAAAGCGTCCGGACTAATATTCATATTCTTTATTTCGTTTGAACCAAAACCTTCAAATGTTCTCGATTTTACGTGTAATGCATATTTAGTTTGTTCATTATATTTTTGGAAATTCGTCAATGATTCCTGAATTTCTTTTGAAATTTCCCATTCCTGTTTTTCCCCGAATGTTTTTTCTGTCGTATAAACAATTTCTGACTCTTCATTTGCAAGCCCGTCATTTACATGACTAATGACCGCAAATATTGTTGTTCCGTCAACCGCCGAATGCTCAATACTATAGCCAAGTTCGCCTTTTTTAGTAATAACGACTTGGATTGTCTTATCGTAGTATTTGTTCGTGCCACTTAACATTAGATTTTCAATGGCATCCTCGGAGTTGTCGCTTTCCTCGTCCATTGAAATGACAATAAGTGAATCCGCAATCGTTTGTAGAATATCTGCGTTTACCTTCGAAACGATAAGCTGTTCATAAACTTTCGCAGCCTCATCCCTTGTCGCAGTTGTAAATATTCCAACGTTGGCACCCTCATTTATTTCTGTTTGGAAAATAGTCTCAATCGCTGCTGCGATTTCTTTACTTTGATAAATTTCACCTTCACTATTGGTTACATTTACTTTGTAAACATTATTTTTATATAGAAGGATTACATGATTATTACTTTTATCAAATTCCGCTACTCTAAAATCATCCCGTTCCAATCGGGGTATTCGAACAGACCGGAAAAACTTTTTGTATTGACTCATATCTAAAGGTATGCCGTTAAGCGTTACGGGCACTACCTTTCCATCAATTATTGTATGATACAATTCTGTTACTAAATAACTTACTTTACCAACCAATTCCGAGTGTGTATATTGATTTTCATGTTTTTTATTGTCTAATAATATATTGAAATGCATTCCTGTCGGTAAAGGATTGCGGTACTTTAAATATAAATCATCCCACAAAGGTTTAAGCCAACTACCTTCTAATTTATCGTCCCATTCATGTAGTTTTTCCTGAAGCATTTCTGCTTCCCCGTCTTCTTCAAAAAAACGATTAACTACTTCTGTTGTTTCCTGAAATTGCGTATCAGATAAAAGAGGTTCAACCCACTCGAGAAGCTTGGCTTTTGTACTCATTAATGGGGGTACCGGTAATTCTGGTAATTCGTTTTCATAAGCAAATGTCTTTTTTATAATAATTAGCCCCTTCATGTTTCACTTTATCATTTTTCACGCTAAAAAGAAGATCGGATTACCAATCTTCTTTTAAACGTGTTTCTATTATTTTTTCACAAAAAATGATTTGACTGAATCGGATCCAGCCTTTCCTCAAATTATTGCTCTGCGCTAATTATATACAATCCAAATTATAATTTCAATCCTCGACACTAAATTTCTTCTTTAAAAAGTATATTTTTTCACGGTGATATCTCGAACAGAGCTTTGATATTTATATCTGAGGCAATATGCTCAGGGAAAATAAACCCCTTTGAATCGCGTGATAGCTCAATTCCCAATTCTTTGAAGCATTCATCAACAAATTCAGAACACATATACTCATCATCTGCTTGATGTCTACCGATACCTAAACCAATGCGAGCTACAATTTTGCCGATTTCTTCTCTGTCATAGTTTCGATTGAGTAAACCGATTACTCTTTCACACATCGCCTTTATTTTCTCTTTATCAAAATCTGGGCTGGCAATCACTTCATGGCGTGCTATATACATATTCCCTTGATATTTCTTATTACTATTTTCATAATTATACAGATAATGCGTTAACGGAACCACTCTGACTCCATCATCCTCCACGCTTTCTACTAAGAGTATATGTTCGTTCCAATGAACTAACAGCCCGACATGGCTGAACAAAGAGCCGGAAAGCTTCCTAATAAGCTGACTAACCAAATAATTACCACTGCAAAAAAGAATATCACCAGTTCTAATTTTATTTTTTGCTAATTCAAAAGAGATGTTATTTAGGTCATTAAATTTACTAGTCCCCATAATAATCACTCCTCAAATTGATATTATTGGATTTTAGCATGTCCTTAGCATGGCCAATGAACGTGTTGCTACCGACTTGTAATAAAGTCAATTAGATATTTATTGCAGAAACGTGTTCGTAACCCACTGCTTGCCTAGCTTTCGTAAGGTCATTGATTAGCAGCTTCTGATTTTCATTCATATTAGCACTTTCCTCTTCAACAAACCCAATAATACTGCTTATCCGAATCCCTTCATTGGCTATGAATTCCGCTTGATCCTTTGGATTAGGCACACCTGCATGGTGTAGCGAAATTACGATCCACTCATCATTATAGACTGGCGAACCGGAGGATCCAGGCATAGTATCCGTTGAATAGTGAATATAATCATCAAATACATCGAGTATCTGATTTTCTCTAATTGCTACAGCTTTCGGTTCACCCGATGGATGCTGAATGATTGATACATATTCACCTACCATCCCTTTGCCCGTTTGGGGAATCAAGGATAAAAACCCAAAATTACTTATTTCCGTTCCGTCGGCAGATACTTCCTCAACTGCAACCAAAGTAAAATCTAGCGCTTCATTTGTCAAAAAGAAACGCTCGGGTTGTAGATTAAAACTTTTCATTGGGCGTTCATTTTTATCAAGATCAATTTCGTAATTAAATTGAGCGATGCTAAACTTAGCCGTATCATAATTCTCCAATACGTGATTATTTGTTAATAGTAAGCTAGGGGTAACTAGAAATCCCGTCCCATAGCCTAGAATAGTGCCTTTTTGGTTCTTTATTTCTATTCTGCAAACAGGCTTGGCTGCTTGTGTTCCCGCTTCAAGATACGAAACTGGAAACAAATCATTTTGACCAATTATCCGTTCAAATACAGCTCCATCCCGTGGAAGTGTCACCTCTTTACGAAATGTTACCTGTTTAGGTGTGCCTACTTTTACAGGTTTTTCATCTTGGAGTTCCTTGGCAATTCGGTTACGCTCACTAGAACGGGACAAATAGCGCTTTAATGCTTGCTGTTGTTGCAACTCTACTAGATTTTTATTGTAATCTTGATACTTTTCCATTTGTCGACTAGCCATTTTACTCTCCTCCTTTAGTTGTGATACTCTCTGCACTCCACTTGTTCTAACTATTCTAACACCTTGAATGGTTTATCGTAAGATTCATTCGTATGAAGTTTTCACTAAATTATCAAAAAAAGGTAATTCCGGTAAGACTTTAGCTATTAATCAGCAAATAAAGGCTGTCCATATACGTCGGACAACCCCTTTAGAATTCGTAAATCTGTTAGGTCAAATTACTTACTTTCTTTATATGATTTAGCATATTGGTCAGCTGCGAAAATCGCATCAGCCACATCATCTGCAGTGACTGTAAATCCAGCATGTATCGTTTCGCCTTCTTGAGTTGCTGCTTTAGCCACCTTCATAATATCTTCTCTTGAAACATCTTTTAATTTGATATCTTCCAAAGTAACCGGTAGATCTAAACTCATATAAAACTCAATATAACGCTCGATTTCTTCTTTTGAATTATCTTCAAGAGCTAATTGAACGAGTGTACCGAACGCAACTTTTTCACCGTGAGTCATATGATGAATATCTCCGTCTAACGCTGTAAATCCATTATGGATGGCATGTGCAGCCGCTAACCCACCACTTTCAAATCCTAATCCACTTAGCAACGTGTTTGCTTCAATTACAGCTTCTAACGCGGGGGTAACTACTTTAGCCTTAACCGAGTCGTATGCGAGTTTTCCGTAAGAAAACAGGATTTGTTCACATTTTTCAGCAATAGCCTCTGCTGCAATTGTCGTTGTTCCGCCAGCCATTGTTGTTCCACCAAATTTAATAACACTGCGGGCTTCTACCCATGTAGCAAGTGCATCAGCGATTCCTGATGACATGAAACGAGCAGGTGCATTTGCAATAACTTTCGTGTCAACAAGAACTAAGTCTGGATTTTTCTTATAAAATCGGTATCCCTCAAAAACACCCTCATCTGAATACATAACAGAAAGGGCACTTGTCGGTGCATCTGTTGAAGCTGTAGTTGGGACTATTACGATTTTCGCCTCTACCTCGTCCCCGACTGCTTTAATCGTATCTAAGGTCTTACCACCGCCAACACCAATCACCAGTGTCGATCCAGATTCTTTTGCAATATCTGTAATTCTTTGAACCTCACCTTTCGAAGCTTCTCCGTTAAAAACAACTTCTTCGACTGTTATATCACTATTTTTTAATTCCTTTACGATCGAGTGACCAACGATATCCCACACATTTTCATCAGCAATTACTAGCGCATTCGTTCCCATTCCATCAATATATTCCGATATCTTTTCAATAACATTTTTACCTTGAACATATTTTGCCGGGCTCACGAATATTCTTTCTGTCATACAATTCTTCCTCCTAATGATTCCTTCTACTTATTCGTATTTACATGATTAACTTGCACTAGTACTTTTCCCTATAATTCAATTTCGAAACATACCCCATGATGGTTTTCCGAGTTCTATGAAAACAAAAAGACACGAACATATAAATTCGTGTCTGCTGCGTTATCAACTATTCGAAAATACCTTCAATCTGTTCCCACTGTTTCCGACGTCTTTTCTTTTTTATTAGGAAACAGTAAACTGAAGACGATACCAAATGCTGCGGCGATAAAGAAAGTTGTGAAACGGGAAGTCGCGATTGCATCGAGTGGCGTTGAGATCCAAACAATTGTACTGACTAGGCCAGAAATGATTGTTGCAATGACCCCGACACCCGAATATCGTTTCCAGAAGAACGTTAAAATAACGGCGGGTGATAATGTCCCCCCAACTCCTGCCCATGCCCAACTGACCACGAGAAAAACCAGGGACTTGGATGTTAAGGCAATGATTAAACCAACGATTCCTGCCCCAACAATCGTAAGTCTAGAAATTGCAATAAGTCTCTTCTCGGATAATTCTTTCTTCATGGCATGTCGTATAATATCTTCACTGACCGAACTCGTTATGACAAGCAGCTGGGAATCTGCTGTGGAAATAATCGCAGCAAGTATACCAGCAAGTAAAATACCTGCAATCCACGGAGGGAATAAATCAAGGATCATGAAAGGCAAAATCATTTCAACATCATCGAAAATTTGGCCTTGATACAAAGTAAGTGCAGTAATCCCTATCATGAATGCCCCACTATATGCCAATAATGTCCAAGTAATTGCAACAAAAGCTCCCTGATTGGCTTCTTTCTTGCTTCTTAATGCCATAAACCGGGCACTCAGCTGTGGTTGTCCACCAAGGAAACCAAAAAACCAAGCGAAGTTATTAAAAAGTAATAATCCTAGTGAAAATCCTATGGCTCCCCCAGTCCACGAATCCATCGAAGGACCAGCCACAACGAGGGCTTCACTAATCGATAAATCTGCTTCAGAAATTTTCACAAGGGCTATAATTGGTAGTGCCACTAACGTCACTAGCATCATAACCGATTGAATCATATCTGTCCAAACCACCGTTACAAACCCACCAATGTAAGCGAGGATGATAACGACGATGACGCTTAGAACAGCACCAATCTTAGTTGGAATATTAAAGACTGCAAATAATGTTTTGCCCGCTCCTGCGATTTGAGCCCCGAAATAAAACATCATGAAACTAAAAATAAGAATCGTAGAAAGCCAAAGAATGATTTTACCATGTTTTCCGAAACGGTATGCCAAGTAGCCAGGTAGCGTCAGTGCTCCTGTATCCTTTGCTTCTTTCATAAATCGTTTCGCTAAGAATAACCAAGCAAAAATAATACCTGAAGCAATGCCTACCGCTACCCATACACCCGACAGTCCAGTAGCAAAGACAAACCCAGTGTACCCCAATAGTAACCAAGCAGACTCTCCCGTGGCGCGCTCAGAAAATGCCAACGCCCATCCCGGTAATTGCTTTCCGCCTAATAAAAAATCCGCATGACTTTTCGAACGCCGACTGACAAGATATCCAACAATGATCATTAACACTAAATACAGTATAAACTCTATTATAATAATCGATTGCAATGGCCCCATCCCCTTTCAATCCTATTATCAAAGTCTCTATGTTTTTTAGTTAGACAATTGCATCTTCCAAAACTAAATCATCTTCCGCAAATCGCTCCACCCTCAGCGGCGTAAGGTCTAGCGTTTCATATTTCCCTTTACAGATCAACTCGGCTAACCCAAGTCCCACCCCAGGCGCTTGTTGCATACCATGACCACTAAATCCGATTGCAACGAAGTACCCCCTCATCAATGGGTGCTCACCAATAATTGCATTTTGGTCGACTGTATTATGGTCATACATGCCAGCCCAACCGGATTTTAGTTTTAGACTTTCGAAATTAGGGATACGGTGTGCCAATATCGGCCACAGATTATCAAATGACGAACGTCTCCAATTAAAATCGATCCCTGGTTTTACATCCTCTGAAAATCCAACAACCACTTTATCTCCTTCATGTCGAAAATAGACACCTGTCGGATCAATTGTAAGCGGCAACATTCTCTCTAATTTTTTAGCAGTGTCGACGATATACATTTGACGCTTCAAAGGAACTACGGGTAATGGCAATCCCATGTCTTCGCTTAATTTGGCACCCCAAGCCCCTGCACAATTAATGACTATCGAAGAAGAATAAACCGTTCCATCTACTAAACGAACTCCCGCCATCTGGCCTTTATTCGTTATAAGTGAAGCAACCTCTGCTGAAATGTATTCCACACCCATTGCTTGTGCATTTTTACGATAAGCTTTCATGACAGAATAAGGATCTAGATAACCATCTTCTTTGCAGAACAACCCTCCGGCCAAGTCACTCGTTTCTAATTCTGGAATAATATTCAACAATTCATTTACAGAAAGTAGTTCAGATGGAACACCAAGCGCATTTTGGGTAACAAGTTGTTTTGCAAAAGCCGGCAACATCTGGTCTGTCGCCAAAAACAAATAGCCCCGCTGTTTGAAATCAATTTCAGCCTTATCACCACCTATCGACATCTCTTCAGTAAACTTTTTATACACGCCCAAACTAAACCTACTAAGTTGAATATTGATTGACGTAGAATACAATTGTCGAAAACCGCCAGCGCTTCTTGCCGTCGAGGAATATTCATACGTTGGGTCTTTTTCAAAAACTAGAATACTTCCCTCAAAACCGGTTTTCCGTAATGAATAAGCCGTACTTGAACCCATTACTCCCCCGCCAACTATGATGATATCTGCCCTTTCCACATCATTTCCCTCCCTTGATAAAAGTAGTATACCTTGTCCATAACTTTCTTTAATCCCGTTTACTTTTTGCAAATACAATATCTGCTCATACTAGACTTACCAATTTAATAACATTTATCTCTATTATACTATGCTATTTTTTAATGAATATATCCATTGTGCACAAGGTTCTGTTACAATTAACAGAACCAGGAATTCGGAACACTCAGTTAACCGGAAAGGCAACAAAAAGACGGGAGATGAAGGGATTGCAGGTCTTAGGGCACTTTGCACAATCAGTTGTCGAACAGTTCGCTTCAGTTTTAGATATTCCAATTAGTATTACAGATAACAGCGGAATGATTATAGGGAGTACCGACAATAAAAGACTTGGGTCCCATCATATCCTTACCGCAGAAATAGCAGAATCCGGAAAGGCAATGTTCTTTTCAAAAGAGAATACAGCTGGACTTGTAAACGTTTTCCCAGGAATAGCGGCGCCGCTAAATTTCCAAGAACAAACTATCGGGGTTCTCGGTCTTATAGGAGATCCAGACACAGTTGAACGCTACCTAAAATTCGTTCAAACTCATATAGAAATGCTTTTGGTCGAAAACTTTCGCTCCAAAACAGTCATCTCGCAAATGGAAATGTTGCAGGGTTTCGTTCAGCACCTTCTTAGCTATCAAGAAAATACCGATTCAAAAAAGATTCAAAACTATAGCGAAATGCACGGTTACTCACTAAAATTATTAAGGCGGTGTATTTTAATCGATATGCCAATGACAAAAGATCAAAACTCTACGACACAACTTCTACAAGCATTTACTTCAACAGAACAAGATTTATTCTTGTGTTTGACCAATATATTTGTGAAAAACGAACAAGATATCGTGGCTCCTTTAAATTCTGGTCAATGGCTAATTGTCACCCATATCCATTCAGATGATTTAATTTTAACAAAAAATATTTTAGACTATGCATCCGATTCATTGCAAACCTTTTTAACGAGAAGAAGTTTAAATAGTGATTTTTAGATTTCTAGCGGGGACTCTTTCTCTACAATTGCAGGCCTGATTCAGTCCTATGAACAGTCTAGAAAGGCCTTGGATATTGCAAGACGGAACAACTTTAAACAGACAATCGTCTCCATCAATGATTGGACGTTATTATCGCTTGCCTAAATCGAGGAAATAGAACTTCCTTCTAAAAAAGCACTTGAATATCATATTGAAAAGGTCAGAAATCACCCGAATGGTCAAGCGCTTATTGAGAACTTTCTTGTCTATTGTGAAGAACAATTGAATATGAGCCAAGCCGCAAGAAAGCTTTATATTCATCGCAATACTCTCTTATATCGCATTCAACAATTGCAACAATTATTGAATATCAATCTCCAATCGTTCAAACAATGTACGCTTCTTTATTTGGCCTTAAAACAGCATGAGCAAATCAGTAAGTAACGTCAAGAAGACCCTGGATTTACTATTGAAGTAAATCCAGGGTCTTCTTAGTCGATTCTATTATTAAAAAATTTTTCATCGTAAATAGGCCTGGCACAATTTCTAAACGTTATAAACTTCAATGTAAATATTCATCCAAATGTACTTCTAACTGCTTAATCTACAGTATAGACAGCCGGTTGCCATTCCTCCGAGACAAGTTGATATGAATGATTCACTCCTAGAACGCCTAGCTTCGTTTTTCATATTCATCACCTTCCCCTTCCTTGAGCATCTATATAGTATTTCTCGCAGATTCTAAATTTCTCTTTCAATTTCCAGCTGCAACACTTGCTGAAATTCTCTTTTATCCAGCGAATATAAAATCGCTTGGTTTCTCACATTACTATCCGCTAGATTGGCTAACAGAAATTTTTCAATGGCCTCTGTATCTTTACTTTGACTGATTACTTTAAATTGTATAGATTTCACTTTCCCTCTATTGTATTTATCTTCCCAAGACTCATTTTTTATTTGTCCCAGCAAAGATTCTAACACTTTATTAAGTTGGGTTTTTATTCTGGGTTCTGTACAAAAATGAACACCAGTAGTTAACAAGCGATAACGCCAATCTGTCCAACCATCAAGTTGGTTATCAGTTGCTTCATTAATAACCTTGGAAAAAACAGCATTTTTTTCGTTCAGGCTCCAATTCCTTACACCCTTTTTCGCTGCCTCTTCAATGTATGAAAGACTGTTTTCAATTACGCCCCCAATATCGCCAGACGAATCATCCGCATAACTAAGTAAGCCCACTGTATGTTTTAAGCTGACTAGGCTTAGTTCTATCGCCGATTCATACTGCGAAGCTACTAACATCTCTTTCGCTTGATCCAAAGCCAAATACACACCTTCTAGCGCTTCTAAAACTTTACTATAATTAATAGATCCGTCGTCCTTTGCTTTATCCATGTGATAAAGAATTAGCTTTTCTACAGACTTAACATCATTTTTCGGTTGATTTTCTTCGCGAAGAAGTTCGTTGTAAATACGACTATTATTTGATGATAAATCCAAGATTAGTTGTATTAGTTCTTCTTTATTTTTCGTTTGTAAAAGTTGCTGTAATGTTGCGGTTTCCTTTTTCACAGTTTTTCTCTGACCATTTAAAACCTCTTGTAAAGCAAAGAATACCGCTGCTTCATGTTTGCAATATTTTTCCCAATCATAGGGACAATCACATGAAGAATCCATAACTTCTTCGTTTTCATTCAGTTCAATAACCACGGTATACTTGTATGTTCCTTCCACTTCAGCTCGCCAATTCATATCCGTTTTTTCGTACAGATTTACAACATGCCCACGTCGAAAATAATCTCGACCGCGCTATAAAATAACATTTGTCATTCCAGTTTCAAAGTTTTTTATATTCATAAATCAATCACCTTATAATATTTTTTAGAAACTATTGAATAAGCCATATTTTATCTCGATACTACTGTCACATTACCATATTCCAAATAAACAAACACAGATTGACCTGTTGACAATATAAGATATTCATCACACCATCCACTTAACACCTATCAGTTTTGTATGGTTATACTGCTATGATGACTTGGCAAGGTTGGACATCATTACTTTTCATTGTTCTAGGAACTTGGACCGCATCTTATTTTGTGTTCGTACGACCGAACAAGCTAAAACAAGCTGCTGTTAGTTCAGCAGTTACCACATCTAAGAAGGAATAAAACATGCAAAAAACATTAGAAGTAATGGGAAAAGTTTGTCCTTTCCCATTGGTAGAAGCTAAAGTGGAAATTGAGGAATTAAATTCAGGAGATGAACTGATTATCCAATTCGATTGCACCCAAGCAACAGAAAGTCTTCCACGTTGGGCCGCCGAAGCTGGTCACACAATCACTAATTTCGAGCAAACGGATGACGCAGCTTGGTCAATTACAGTACTGAAGAAATGAAGAAAAAATCCTAGGTTAACGATACCTAGGATTTTTTTAGTTTGTAAGCTTCCCCGAAATTAAAGCCAATATTTAAGGGTAATAACTAGGAATATGGAAAGACTAGTCAATGACCATATTTATCAAGAAGGGAGACTTTAATGATGAGTGAAAAGAAAGCACCGCACAATCCAATGACCAAAAAAAATAATGGATTAAGTTCTGCACAGGAAGTTTTGTACAACGACCAATTTAAGCGAGCGGATAACATCGTAAAGAATGAAGAGAACACTAATCATAGGCCAAAGAATAAATGATTCTGTAGCTACACTCTAATATTTACAAGCATTTAAACAAAAGTCGGTTCCCTCACATACGAATAGGTTTGCATGGGCATGCTACTAGTGAACCGTATCTAAAGGAGGTTAATTTTTTTATGTCATTAAGCGATGAAATTAAGACTTTAAAGGAGTTTTACTGTGAGGATCGTTGCGTACTAAGCGTCTACCTAAATACCAATCCTGGTGATCCCCAACAATTAAACGGCGGATGGAAAATTCATTTGAAAAGTGGATTTAAACGGATCCTTGAGTATATCGACGCTTCTAAAGATGAAAAAGAACTAAAAGCATTCACTATACTCAAGGATAAGATAACAAATGAAGTAGAAAGTAATTTAAATAACTTAAGTAAAAGCGTCGTCATATTTGCAGCTGTAGACCCTGAATTATGGTCCGTCAACTATGTACAAGTCCCCGTAAAAACAAGTTTCCACTGGGAAAACCAACCAATGACGGAAGAGATGGAGTATATGTACAAAGCATATCCCGAAGCTGGAATTATCTTACCTAGCTTCGGAGAAGTACGTATTTTGGATACCGCAATGGGGGCGGTTAAAGAAGAACTATCTTATGAATTTGACTCAAACGTGGACGGCTGGAGAATTCGTAAAATAGAATCCGCAAATCATGATCGCGGAACGGAAAAAACAACCAAACCCGCCTTAGAGCCGCGGCCAAGAACGAATATAAAAACTTTTTACAAAGGTATGGGAAATGTCGTTGAAAAGTTAAAGAAGGAACGCGGCTGGCACGAAATCCATATTTCAGGTGAAATTGATTTAGCCAATGCCTTTGCTGAAACTATGCGGGAGAAACCGGCAAGTTGCATTTACAAAAACCTAAATAAAAGCAAGACGAACGATGTCATCCATCAGGTTTTCGAGAAGTAAATTGAAGCAAAAAAACTAACTACACTCATTGAGTATAGTTAGTTTTTTCATATGTCTTTTAAAGATACTCTCACTTATTTAATTTCATATATATATTTTAGAGGTAGTCTGTTATGTGGAATCCAACTTTTCAATCCCTAATTAGCTTATCGGATAAGCGCATTTGGAACACCAATAGATGTATATGTTTATAGTTTTTTATGGTATTCTCTAGGTGCACTACATTAAAATGCCCCTTATTGTTATACCGTCTACTTCAATGAAATCGCATTATTTACTCGAAAATTAAGTACATTTTGCATATCACGGATTTGTCGTTCGAACACGGCTAATCACAATATATATATAAGAGGTGAAAGCATGAAAACAAAAAAATACATGAATAATGAAAAGTTCATCACTGGGATGACTATGAAAGATGGAGCTGAACTTGAGAACGGTAACATGGCTCTCCATACCTGTGATGCCCCTGAAAGTATAATCGTAAATCGAAAAAAACTAGCAACTTCTTTGAATTGTACGATAGACGATTTCGTTTGTGCCAATCAGACTCATAGCGCTAATATGCACAAAGTCACACTTCATGATAGAGGGCGTGGCGCTGATCAATTGGATACCGCCATTTCGGATACAGATGCCCTGTATACATATGAGCCTAATCTGTTATTATGCACCTTTACTGCAGATTGCGTGCCGGTGATTTTTTATAATGAGGCGGATGGTCTCGTTGGTGTCATCCACTCGGGATGGCAAGGTACAGTCAAAGAGATTACCTTGAAAGTTTTTAAGCATTTAATAGAAGTCGAACAGTGTAATCCGACTGATCTACATATACAAATTGGTGCGGCTCTAAGCCAAGAAAAATTTGAAGTCGATGAGGATGTCTATTTAAAGTTTAAAGCGTTTGGCTATGCTGATAACTTTATTTATTACAACAACCAAACAAACAAGTATCACATTGACAATCAACAAACAGTAAAAAAACAATGTGAAATCGCTGGCATTCCTAGCGAACAAATTACGATTGACCAGACTTGTACCTTTGTAAGTCCCGACGGTTTTTCTCATCGAGAAGACAATAAAAGCGGAAGACATCTGAGTTATATTATGAGGAAAGTTCACTGATTTTAGGATTCTAAGGCAAGAATAGTTAGGTCTCCCGACTTTTCTTGCCCTCTGTTAGATTACGACATACTCGACACACCTGGAAGATATTGAACTTCTCTAACTTGGGATTAACCCACATGCCCCTGAATAATCACAGTCTCTCATAATAGCTTTCATTAGTTCACTAACTAAAAAAACTCTCCTAAAGTCCACAAAGAACCTAAGGGGAGTTAATATAGTTTAGCTTTATTTACTTTCCTTCTAACGAATTTAACTTCTCGAGTTGTACCATTCCATTAATATCATTACTCGTAACATAACCCGCTTCTTTACTTATGTCAGCCATCTCTTGTATGACTCCTTCATTTACCTCTGTTGTCACTTCAAGACGCTCAAAAGCGACTTGTAACTCTTCTTTATTAATTTCTTTTCCAGTTAACCCTTTGATGTGCTTAATTACCAGTTCCTGACTTTCATTTGGATTTTCTTTAATAAAGTCGACTGCTTTTACGTGGGCAGTTAAATAAGCTTTTGATAAGTCTTCATCCTCTAAAAACTGCTTACTTGCGGCAACAACCGTGTTGGTCGATTCTTTCCCCCATGCAAATGTTTCCCAATCAAGTAACAGCTTTCCCTTAGCCTGTGTTTCTAAAATATATCCCCAAGGTTCTTGAGTTGCCGATGCATCCACAGACTTCTGGATAAAGAGCGTTGTCGTATCAGCTGGTGCGGCAGCAACTAATTCAACTGTACCACCATTGATCGTCGGTTTCAGACCTACATCTTGAAGTGCTTTACGCAACATCACGTCTTGGGTGCTACCGATTACAGGTATGGCAACTTTTTTCCCATCTAAATCAGCAAGGTCTGTAATCTCACTATGCTCACTTGCAACGAGTACCGCCCCACCATTTACTGCTCCTGAAATAATATGATAGTTAGGATCTTTCACGTAAAAATTCAATAATGGACCAGGACCAACTGTTCCAACATCAATCGCCTTAGTCGCCATTGCTTCCATAAACAGTCCTCCGTTATTGACCGTTTTCGTATTTACTTTTACATCTGTACCAAAAGCTTCCGTGAAGTAATCATTTTCCAATGCGACGATTGTCGCAATATGTGTTAGGTTTGGAAAATACCCGATATTCACTTCTTTATTTCCTTTTGCTTCCTCCTCCCCACTAGCACAAGCCGTCAAAATGCTAAGTACAAACATAGAAATAAGTGCGAATACATATAATTTACGTTTCATTACGCTCACTACCCATTTTTTAGTTTATTAACTAATTCCCCACTTTTTCTGTACACCGCGCTCTAGTCGTAAGAAGACTAAGTTATCCATAATTGTTCCAATTACACCAATGATAATCATCACGGATATGACCAGATCCATTTGCCCAAGAGACCTTCCCATTTCCAGAAGATGTCCAAGACCCCCTCCAGCACCGAGTAATTCTCCAGCCATTAATGCGCGCCATGAAAATGCCCAGGCGATTCGCAGTCCAGATATAATTTGTGGAACAGAAGCCGGCAAGATAACTGTCCTTAAAAAATGGAAACCGCTAGAGCCTAAGGTTTTAGCAACTTGTTGATAAAGCTTAGGGACATTTTTAAATCCACTAGTCGCACTAATTGTCATTGTCCAAGTTGCCCCAATCGTAACGATAAACAAAATGGAAAAGTCGTTCAATCCAAACCAAATAATTGCGAGCGGAAACCAAACAATGCTTGGAATCGACTGTAATGCAGTAACTAAAAATCCTAATGTGTCCTCCATATATTTAAAACGCCAAATTAGATATCCTAAAAAGAGGCCAAGTACAGTCGCGGCCGTGAATCCAATTAATAGACGACTCATACTTTCAATAATTGCAGTTATGATTTGCCCGTTCACTATGCCAGAGTATAGCGTACTAAATATTTGTATTAAACTAGGAAACATAAAATCGGGTAGACTTGATAATCTAGATGTGACTTCCCATATCACCGCTAGAATCCCGATGAAGATGGTTCGCCTTAAAAATATAGTCATCGCCCATTTCCTCCTTTAACACTTTTTCCATTTCACCTTGTAGGGCTTCCATTATCTTCTTTTCCAATTGAAATGTAAGATCGTTTGGCATAATGCCGTCTTTCATTGTATTTGCCAAAAAGATTGTTTTTATTTTACCCGGGCGTGTTTCAAAAACTACAATTTTTTCAGATAAAGTTACCGCTTCACGGATGTTATGTGTGATAAAAAGAATGGTCACTTTCGTTTTCTTCCAAATATCCAGTAGTTCATTGTGCAGTACCATTCTCGTTTGTTCATCTAGCGCAGCAAATGGTTCATCCATTAATAAGATGTCTGGTTCCATTACTAGTGCTCGGGCGATGGCAACGCGCTGTTTCATACCACCTGATAACTGGTGAGGATAAGCATCAATATAATTGCTTAAATGCACCATTCGCAACATTTCCAAAGCTTTTATCTTGGCCTCCTTTTTCTCCATCTTTTTCAATAGCAGACCATACATAACGTTATCAAGAACCGTTAACCAAGGAAACAATCCGTCTTCTTGAAAAACGACAACACGATCAGGACCCGGTCCATTTACTGTTTTTCCTGCGATTCGAATTTCGCCCTTATCAGCTTTATCGAGTCCGGCAATCAGATAGAGCAAGGTAGATTTACCACAACCAGATGGGCCAACAATTGAAACAAACTGACCTTTGTCAATTTCCAAAGAAATATTATCTAGTACTTTAACTTGCCCTTTTTCCTTATTAGGAAAGCTTTTTTGAATTCTATCAATCGTTAAATACAAATTCATCCCCTCCTTACATCTAATTCCGACTAAACCAATAAGCTTTGTGGCGTTAGTATATAATCTACCATATCAATAGGATTGTCAAGGCATCCTTAATGATAGTTTCAATAATCTAAGTAATGATAACTGGCCATAAAAAAATCTCTTGCCCATTTTAAACTAGGCAAAAGATTAATGTTTTTATATGGTAAACAAGTCACTTGATAAGTATCGCTCACCCGAATCGGGCGCAATACACACGACTGTATCATTCGGCGTCAACCGGCTGGCTACTTCCAATGCGGCAAAAATTGACGCACCTCCCGATGGACCAACTAAAATCCCTTCATTCGCCGCAATGCTTCGTACAGTGTCATAAGCTTCTTCGTCTTTGATTCTAAATATTTCATCGTACACATTCGTATTTAACACCGGCGGAATAAAGCCTGGACTTGTCCCTACGAGTTTATGTTTCCCAGGTTTTCCTCCGGATAAAACAGGTGATCCCGCTGGCTCAACGACATGAACAGTAACCGTATCATCATATTCCTTAAGCGCTTCCCCAGTCCCCGTTACCGTTCCACCTGTGCCTGAAGTACAAACAAAAGCAGTCAGCTTTCGATCAATCGAGTCCAATGCATCTATAATTTCTACTGCGGTTGTTGTTCGGTGAATATCGGGATTCGCCATGTTTTCAAATTGCATTGGTATAAAACTGTTCTCAATTTGTGCAGCCAATTCATTTGCCTTCGCAATCGCACCCGGCATTCTCTCTTCACTCGGTGTAAGAACAACTTCTGCACCATATGCTTTCATTAAGTTAATACGTTCGATTGTTGCGTTGTCTGGCATAATAAATATTGATCGATAATCTCTGGCCGCGGCATTCATGGCCAATCCAATGCCCGTATTTCCCGATGTCGGTTCAATAATTGTTGCTCCAGGCACTAGCAGTCCACTTTTCTCAGCTTCAATAATCATGTTATATGCTGCCCTGTCCTTGACACTACCGCTGGGATTGAAAGATTCAAGTTTCACAAAGACCGCCGCACCTTCTGGATTGGGAAGTCGATTCAGTCGGACTAAAGGTGTATTCCCGATTAGTTCTGCGATGTTATTTACAACTCTCATTTTAATCATCCTTCTCTTTTGTATATTAAATCTATTATAACAAACTAATCCACCTAATTCCTACCTTTTTACAAGACATTAAAGAAAAGAAATCTGTTCAAGATTAAATAATATTATTATTCAAGGTTCCAACCGAAAAATGTAATCATAAGTTAATCTTCCGTTCACATACGAAGTTTATACTTAAGTTATCAAAGAATACGGAGGAATCATTATGAATATCGCGTGGAAAGAAATAAAGAAAAACAAAGTACGATTTATCATTTTAGGCTCAATCATCTTCTTAGTCAGTTTTCTAACATTTATTATTTCTGGGTTAGCAAATGGATTATCCCAAGATAATGCGGCGCTAATAAAAGATCTTCCGGATGGTCATTTTTATATGGAAGCCGAGGCCAATGAAACCTACAACCTTTCTAGAATAGATGAAAACGTACAGGATAAACTATTAACTAAAGAAAAAGACGCAGTTGCACTCTCTATTCAAATGGGCTTTGTAAACGATGCAGACGACAAACAACATAGTCTCGCATTTGTCACTTCGACTGATTCGAATTTATTTGAAAACGTCGGAAAAGGTGAAATCGTATTAGACCGTTCATTAGAAAAAGACGGCATTAAAGTCGGAGATATATTAACTAATAATCAATTCAGCGGCGAATTCAAAGTAAAAGGCTTTGTTGATCAAGCTAAATATAGTCATGCGGCAGTCGGTTTTATCAATATGGAAAACTACCAAGAAATTTATCGTGTAATGGAAATGCAATTGGTGTTCATTCCTGGAAACGATAATGAACAAACTATTTCTGGATTACAATCTTTTACAAATAAAAACTTTCTAAACACGATTCCGAGTTATAGTGCGGAACAGATGTCTCTAAATATGATTGTTTGGTTTTTAGTCGTCATTAGTGGAATGCTGTTTGCGATATTCTTCTATATGATGAACGTTCAAAAAATTGGATTGTACGGAATCTTAAAAGCCATAGGTGTAAAAACAAGTTCGCTGTTCAAAATGATGTGGACGCAAATGTTGTTCATTACGGTTATCGCGCTCGGCTTTTCCGTTGCGTTGAGTCAAGTCTTCACACTGATTGCACCCGAAGGAATGCCGTTCAGCTTAACTGCAGAAACCACGATTCAATTGTCTATCGTATTTCTCGTAATCGGATTTATTGGTGCAACACTTTCAGGTATTCAAATCAAAAAAGTCGAACCACTACAAGCGATTCAACAAGGAGAGGTTTAATATGACAATTTTTACAATTGATGAAGTTACTAAAACTTTTACAAATGGAGAAGTAGATGAACAAGTCTTAAAGGGAGTTAATATTACGCTAAAAGAAGGAGAGATTACTGCTTTAGTAGGAGCCTCCGGATCCGGTAAAAGTACAATCCTAACAATAGCAGCTGGACTTCAACCCGCATCGGACGGTCAAGTAGTATTTGAAGGAAACAACATGACTTCTATGAAGCAGGAAGATATTAGAAAGATACGTGCTACCGACTTTGGGTTTGTTTTCCAATCCGCTCACCTCGTCCCCTTTCTAACGGTAGAAGAACAATTGATACTTATGTTAGATGTCTCAGAATCTAAAATGAGTAAACGTGAACAAAAAGAAGAAACTGACAAAATCTTAAAACAAATAGACATGTACCATCGCAAGGATGCCTATCCTGCTTCCTTGTCTGGTGGGGAAAAGCAGCGGGTCGCAATTGCCCGCGCTATCATTCACAAACCCAAAATGCTGTTCGCAGATGAACCTACTGCTAGTTTAGACTCAAAAAGATCAAAAGACGTCATGGCTTTAATTCGTGAGTTAACGAAAACGTTAAACATTACAACATTGATGGTCACTCACGATGAAGAAATGCTTTCCTATGCCGATCATGTTATCACCATGAAAGACGGATTGGTGTTGACATAAGAATTACCTAACAAAAAGAAGACCTATCGAAGGTCTTCTTTTTACTTTATTAAATTGTTAAGACTTTCATTGCGTTCTAACTTTTCCGCTTCTGAAGCCAAATCATATTTTTTTAGTACATGGAACAGTTCATTTAAAATAAGTTGACTAGGCTCACTTTTCAAAAACCGAATTCCTCCATCATATAATTCCCTAGGAAGAAATGGTTTTTGTTCCGTTAACTTCTTCTTAACATCCTCTGGTGAATGGTCAAGTTGACAAGTTCCCATTTAATAATCCCCTTTTTAGAGATATTTTAAACTGCTCCTTAATCATAACACTCTTTAAGGACGGATGTTCAGCTTACATATAAATGATATTCATAGTACTTATCGTTTACGATTTAGCGAATCCATTGCCCGGTTGCTCAAGTAGTTTAAATGTGAAACTTCTACAAGTACAATAACATTATTTGTTTCTTTTTCTATAAATGGTTTAATTCGCCCCGTGTAATCTTCCAATGATCTACAATCAAAATTTCTCGGAAGTATCACAGTAAATTTGCATGCGACTTTCCTAGCAGAATCGCCATTATCTTCGGAATAGTATCCTTCTATGGCTTCTAAAGTGATGTATTTTCTCTTCATTTTTATTTTTGGCTTTGGCCTTAACAGGAAAGAGACAACCCCACTTGCATAGATCATAAAATTTCCCTCCTTAAAGATGAACCCATTAATATATTACGGTTACCATTCGTAAATGCTATCACAATTTAACATATTAAACGGCAGTAAGCATTTAAGACATTATCAAGGACCCCAATTTTTTACTGAATAACCAATTCCAAATAACTCATCTTTTTATGACTTAAATATGCGTAGCCAACCTTTATGCCTAAACAGAAGAAGCATAGCAACCCCTATAATCATCATAATACCTAGCACTGCCAAATAACCAAAACGCCAATATAGTTCAGGCATGTGCTTAAAATTCATGCCATAAATTCCTGCAATAAATGTGAGCGGGATAAAGACCGACGAAATTATTGTAAGTGTCATCATAATCCGGTTCATCTGATTAGAGTTTACAGCCGCCTGAACATCTCGAATATCTGCGGTTAAATCACGATTTAATTCCAACGTATCTGTTAAACGCAACAAATCATCATGGATATCTATAAAATAAGCACGTTCATTTGCTTGTAACCCCAATTGTTCTGAGTTAAGCATTTGATTTACCAATTCTTGCATCGGTATAAAGCTACGTCTTAATCGTAGTAAATCACGACGGACATCAAATACTAAATCCTTTGATAAGTGAACAGTCGTCGGTAATAGCCTCTCTTCAATATCATTTAAATGATCTTCTATCTTATATAGTATCGGAAATAAATTACTCACAATCTCATCCATTAAGTGGTATGCGATTAAGATATGACCGCCATCCCATTGCGTCGGATTCTTAATAATATTTTCCCGTACAACGTCCAATTCCCTTAGCTTGTTGAAATGAAAAGTTACAACATAATTTCCTCCAAAAAACATATTAAGCTCTTCAGCGCGCAAACTTTCATGACAAATAGCGTGGAGGACAAAAAAGGCATAATCCTCATAGTAATTGATCTTTGGGCGTTGTAGCCCTTGCAAGCAATCTTCAATTGCCAGGGGGTGAAAATGAAAGAATGAATGCAGTAAAGACACTTCCACTTCGCTTGGGTCATCAAAATCGATCCAATACCAAAGGAAGTTCTGGGCATTGATATCACTCAAAGGAAAATCAAAAACCAATTCTTTTTTTTTCGTAAATCCAATTGTACGAATCATGATTTCACCCCATTCTTTATTCGCAATAAAAAACCTATGATTGTCAATACAAGAGTAATCATTGTACTGTTTAATGCTATAAATAATTGTAACACCAAGAAAGGGTTGCTGACAAAATTAGTAATAACTTAGTTTGATTTTAATAGAGCATCTTACAGTAAACGCTAAAAGATAACATTACTTTTCCAAATAAAAAACCCCTCTTACTAACGACTATAAATTCGTTAGTAAGAGGGGTTTATCAATGTATCCAAAATTCAGTCTATTTGAACCGGATTGGGAGCTAATGCTTCATCAGTTTCCTTAACCTTCTGGTCATACTTTTCTCGTACAAATCCATTATCTGTATATACCCAATCTTGATTTACACTTGTTGATAGATATCTATCATCATAGTTTGAGTCGATTTCTGCTTGAGGATATTTCGGAATAATCCAGAACTTCATTAAGAGGTAATAGATGATAAAACCTAATGGAAGTCCGACCAGGTACGCAATCGATAAAAATTTAATTGCAATTGCACCAGCCACTACCCAAGCGATTAGCCCAGCAGGATTATATCCCTTCATATACCTATATTGTCCATCCCGTTGAAATAATTCTGGAATGTTGATTCTTCTTCGCCTGATCAGGAAGTAATCACAAATCATTATCCCTGCTACAGCCGACAGTGCCCCACCATAGAAACCAAGAAATGTAAATAAGTGATCTAGGATTAGCCATGGCATGGTTGCCGTACCCACAACTCCTGCTAAAATAACACCCATTTTATAACTCATTCTAGGTGCAAGTGCATTTACAAAGGCAAGAGTAGCCGGTATTAAATTTGCAGCAGTATTCGTTGACCACTGTGCGATTGTAACTAAAGCTAATAGCCCAATTAGAACTAATCCACCTTGATTTTCTTGAATTATGGTAATTGGGTTCCAATTTCCGGTTGCTATAAATGCAATTGCTCCAATAAACGCCATGAACGCTGAAAGTACAGGCAGTGCAATAATTTGAGCAGCAAATATATTCTTATTGCGCTTGAAAAACTTTTTGTTACCTGACGTAACTTTTATATATCGGGAAATGTTTGGGACATCAACCGCTAATGCTGCCCAAAGTGATAAATTAGCCATGAATATTAATAGTAATGGAGTATTTTCAGTACCAACAAATGTCCATATATTATGACCACCCAATTGTGCAAGTCCATCCAAATAAAAATACATCCAAACCGATATACCAATTAGTATTGGAGCAGCCAAGTTCGCAAATCTCTCTACTGCCTTAATACCTAACATCGTGTTAATTATCTGTACTGCGGCAAACAGAATATACCATAGAAACCAATTACTATACCCAGATAAGTACTCGAAGATCCCATTTAGAGCAAGTGCGCCTAAGTAGGTTTGAATTCCAAACCATGCAGCCGCAACAATTCCTCGAGATACCACTGGTAAATGGGTTCCATTTATTCCAAAAGGGGCCCGAAGATAGACCGCAAATGAAAGTCCATGTTCAGTTCCAATATCCGCTGACATCAACATGACAACACCAATTGTAAAATAGGCTAGCAGTATTATGACCATACTTACTGCTAGCGAATGAGAAGCAACAGCATTCCCCCCAAATTGATAAGCAACTATCATGACAACGATTCCGACCCATATCGAAAAGTAACCAAACATGCCAACTGTGCGATTTTTATTTGTTATCGGCAGAATTGATTCTTCTATTAAATTATTATTATCACTTTCCACTGTCATTAACCCTTCAGCCTCCTGTAAATTACTTTTTTTGAAAAGGTAACTTTGAAACAGTAAGTTTTGGTCATCTGTAAATTTCATTGTCACCATTTTGTTGAATGCTTTACATTTTGGTGTCTTCCGTAAACGATACAAGGCGCTATAATAGTTCAGAATAATCTTTTCACTATCACTTTTCATCTTTATATTACAGTTCGAATCAACTATTTCCTCTATTTTTGAGAATAAAAAAACGATCTTCAAAGGATGAATAATTGATGAGTATTCACCCCATGAAGACCAGTCATTGAAACAGATCATTTTTGATATAACTCTTTCATTCAACCCAGATTATTGTGAATATAACTCTACTGGGCCACGTTCATTACGCATCTTCTCTCTAGTTTTTTCAGAAGCCTGTGCATCAAGTTTTCCATTTTCTATGACGACTCCATAATCTCTAAGTGCAGTTTCTTTAGATACATAATCATCTAATACATCTTCATATACTTGCTCTGCTGGTCTTTCTAATGGATCACCATAGCCACCAGACGAAGGTACCATAACTTTAATTGATTCCCCAGCTTTAAGTGTGTATCCATTTAATTTTGAACTAAGCTCTTCTGGGTTTGTGTCAGGATTCTTGATAAGACTTGCAGGAGTACCCGGTAATCCGCCTTTGAATCCCCACGGACGTACTGTATGTTTGTCTCCCTCCATCGTCATAAATCCATCTGTTAACATGCGGTTCTGACGAACAATTCCAAGCCCTCCACGCCAGCGACCCGCACCTCCTGTATCTTCACGTAGCTCATATCTGTCACAGACCATCGGCTTATGCATATCAAGATCTTCAATCGGATTATTACGGGTGTTCCATGAACTAAAGTCCATCGCATCCATCCCGTCTTGACCCGGTCGACCTCCATAAGAACCTTCATTAACTTCAATATAGACCCAGTAATCGCTATTCTCATCCAAGCCTGCATATGAAGCAAATTGGATATTAGCAGAGCTACCTGCACAAGTTTGGTTCGGGAGTACCGGCGCCAAAGCTTTGATGATTAGGTCAGCAGCTGTATTTACTTGGTTAGCCCGACTGAATGTTGCAGCCGGTTTATTTGGATTAAATATACAACCTTTTCGAGCTGTTACTGTAATCGGTCGGAAAGTTCCGTGGTTTGGCGGTATGAATTCTTCATGTACGGCAGTGTCCAAGAATATGGAACGTAATACACTATAAACACTTACACAAAGTGCCCCTGAGTACGCCGCATTGAATGCCGTAGGTGTCTGATCGGCTGAGCCGGATACATCTACCTCTATTTCGTCTCCTTCAACATTAATCTGTACATGTACTCTGAGTCGTTTCCCTAAATTACGGCCATCATCGTCTAACCAAGATTCGGCTTCGTATGTCCCATCTGGAACTTTTGCAATTTCTTGCCTCATGACACGTTCTGAGTAATCCATCAATTCTTCAGACGCCTGTAGCACCGTATCTTTTCCGTATTTATCCATCAATTCTACAAAACGTTTAACACCAAGACGGCAGCCAGCTACTTGTGCTTCCAAGTCACCTATTACTTCACGTGGTGTGCGTACATTTTGACGAATAATCTCAACAACGGTCTCATTTCGCACGCCTTTATCATAAAACTTGATGCCATTCATTATTAATCCTTCAGCATATATATCCGGGGCATCTACAATTAATCCTGGCTGGGATCCACCTATATCAAGGTGATGTGCCGCGGTCCCTGCATATCCAACTAATTCGCCTTCATAAAAGATTGGTTGACAGAGCGCTATATCCGGAGAGTGTGAAGCCCCTGCATATGGATCGTTGTTCCAAATAATATCACCTTCATGCTGATTATCTCCCAGAACGCTCTGAAATCCTGCAATATAGCCCGGTAAACATCCAAGTTGCATTGGTGTTGAATCGGCCTCAGCTAACGTATGGCCAAACTTGTTAAACACACCCGCTCCAAGGTCTTCCGATTCTCGAATAAGCGAAGAGTACGACATTCGTTCAATGACATGAGCCATTTCTTTAGCGATTGTATGAAGCGCACCACCAATAATTTGTAGTGTAACTGGATCAATTTTCTCTTTGATTTCACTTTTAACGACCATGATAGTTACTTCCCCCTTTAGACACTAGTTTTTTCTAACTTACGTTTAATATCTTGAGTTACTTTTTTAGCAGATACCAATAGTGTTCCGTAAATTGAAACTGTTCCTTCCCAGTTAGGTGGGATCAATGTTGTAGAATCACGTTGCACGACAATTGCTGGTCCACTTACTATGTCGTGGGCAAGTAATTTATCACGTTTGAATCGTGGTGTTGGTAAACTCTTAATTTCTCCATCTATTTCAAAGACAGTATCTCTTACATACACAATTGCTTCCTCTGGATTATCTCTATTTCCATTTTCTAATGTTGGTAGATTCATTGCTGGAATTTCTCCAGTTCCTATAACTCGTAAAGTGATAATCTGTACATGTGTATCTGGGAAATGGTGTCCATATTCTTGTTTATGAACCTTATGGAAGTTTTCGCGAATCTCGTTCATTGATTCTTCTCCAAGTTCACCTTCTGGCAGTGGTACACGCAATTCTATTCCCTGGCCAACATAACGGCATTCTGCAATTTTTTCGATTACAATACATTCTGATTCAATACCGTCTTTAATCAATTGAGTTTCGGCTTGTTCAATCAGAGATTCAAAATCTTTATTAATCGTTGAAATAACTTCACTAGTTATATCTTCTGAACTCGCAACACGTGATTTAATATAATCATATTTAAGGTCTCCTACTAAAAGTCCAATTGCTGCAGCAACTCCAGGATATGTTGGAACGACTACTGACTGAGAGTCAACTGTGTCGGCCAAATCTACAGCGTGTAATGGACCAGCCCCACCAGCAGCAAATAATGAAAACTCTCTTGGATCTGTCCCTTTTTTAACAGAGCTTGCACGGATTGATAATGCCATATGGTTATTGATTATCTTGAGTATTCCTAAAGCCGCCTCTTCGGTCGTCATATTTAATTGTTTGGCAAGTCTACGCATTGCTTCAAAACTTAACGCTGGATCTATATTAAGATCCCCTCCAAGAAACTGCTCTTGGTCAAGTCTACCTAATACAATATTCGCATCGGTTACGCAAGGATCTTTGCCACCTTGGTTGTAACAAGCTGGTCCTGGATTAGCGCCTGCACTTTTCGGCCCTACTCTGAAAGCGCCACCTGGATCTACGTAAGCAACCGATCCACCTCCAGCACCAATCGTTTCTACATCTACCATTGGCGTTAGGACTGGTGAGCTATTAACCGTAGCATCAAGTGAATTGACAAGTTTAGCCGTCCTATTTGGAATTACTGAGATGTCTGCAGAAGTGCCCCCGATATCGACACTAATCAAGTTCTCGATGTCTTCTAGTTCTCCCCATCTAGCCGCGGCCAAGACGCCCCCAGCTGGTCCTGATTTTAGTAAAGTGACTGGTGTTGCAGTGGCCATCTCAACAGAAGCCATTCCTCCTGATGACTGCATGATGTGAAGCTGCCCCTTACTGCCTATTCGTTCCAGTGCACTAACTAAATGATCCACGTAACGTTTAACCTTAGGCGCTACATAAGCATTCATTGCTGTCGTACTAAACCGTTCGTATTCTCTAATTTGTGGAACGACTTCACTTGATGTGAAGCATAGTACTTCTGGCCACAATTCATTAACAATTTCTTTTGCTCTACGTTCATGACTATCATTTAGAAACGAGAACATGAAGCAAACAATTACAACGTCAACACCTGAATCCTTTAGCCTTTGTACAGCTTCTCTAACTTCACCTTCATCTAAAGGAATAGCAACTTCTCCACTAGGAGCAGCTAGTTTCTCTGTGATTGGCAATCTATGACGACGTTTTACTAACGGCTGTGATTGCCACGGAATATCTTGTTGGATCGAAAAGTTTTCAACCTTTTTGTGACGGGCAATGTGTAAAATGTCCCTGTAGTTTTTTGTCGTTAACATTCCAACAGTTGCACCATCTCGTTCAATTGTGATATTGGTTGCAACTGTCGTTCCATGAAGAATATAATCTACATCAATAAGTGGAACATTTGCATTTTCACATATCTCCTCGATGCCCCTAACTACGCCAATCGATTGATCTTCGATTGTACTGGGCACTTTATGAATCGTGAATGTATTAGTTTCCTCACTTATCAATATTAAATCCGTAAATGTACCTCCAACATCAACTGCAAGTTTAGCTTTGGCCATTATACACACTCCCCTTAGAATTTAAGTAAGTTAAAGTTATACCAAATCATTCGTTAGTAGGGTGGAGACTTTCCCCCATAAATCAAACTTTCTCCCACCCATATTGCAAGCGCTTACAATATGTTCCATTACTCCTATTCGCTACTTCTAGACAAAGTCCTGCATAATTATTTTTATAACACCCTGTAAGTCTTCAACTTGAGACACAAATCCCAATAATCAGTTACCTCTACATAAGAAAAGTGCACCTTTTCAAATCCGTATTAATGAGAATTATTTCTCGGCTTTTCACAGACTAGAAGGGTGCACTTGTTTAGGATAAAGACACATTATTTTGTACAATTTATTCGTATGAATAGATTAACCTACCTCTTCAAAGCCACACCATTCAAGAATATTTAGAACGTTGATCTCAACACATTGTAGCCATTCTTCCACGTTAACCCACTCATCAGCACCGTGTAGATTGCCACCAGTCGGTCCATAAATAATTGTTGGGATATCCAAGTGCAAAATTGATAGACGGATATCACTAAATGTAGGCATTCCTAGGATTTCAGTGTCTTTTCCAGTAACGTTGTCGATATTTGACTTCGATAATGTTACTAGTGGATGATCTGGACTAATTTCAGCTGCACTTGTTTGCCATTCCCAAGTAATTTCAGGCGGATGTTCTGTTAACCACTCGTCCGCGCTTGCAACTTTATTAATTGCTGCGACAATTTGTGCTTTTACATCTTCTAGTTTTTCATTTGGTGGATAACCAACTGTTCCTGTTAGCTCACATTCAGCTGGAACTTTATATGCCCAATCTCCTGCGTCCATAATTGCTGGAGTTAAATTGGTAGACCGAACTGGCATGTTTGATTGTTTAAAGTATCTTTCAAAAGGTGCATAGCTAATTGTTTTAGCACGTTCTTCATCTAACTCTATTAATGCTTCATAAATTTTGATAGCCTTTCCTATCGCGTTAACACCAACCTGTGCGTTTAAGTTATGTGCTGCTAGTCCTTTTACTTTTACTTTAAATATAAGTCCACCTGCACAGGCAATCTGTGGTGCTAACCCTGGAGTTAGTGGATGTGGATAAATACAAGCATCCGCTTTAAAACCTTCCTGTTGTAAGCGTTGGGTCATTGCGACTGCACCTGCAGCGCCGCCAACTTCCTCATCAACAACTGAGATTGCTGTGATGTCTGCTTTCGGCTGTAAACCCATTTCACGAATAATTTCTAATGCAGCAAGTATAGATCCAAACCCGCCCTTATTATCAGCAGTTCCTCTACCGTACATAATATCGCCTTCGATTACACCTTCAAGTGGCGGATATGTCCAATGAACGAGATCACCTACTGGAACTGTATCTACGTGGGTAAACATTAATAAAGATTTACCTTTACCGCCAGCTCCAGCCCACTTACCAACTACGTTTGGTCGACCTTTAAAGCCTACCTCTCGCTCTACTATCGACTCTGTATATTCTGGGTGAGATCGAACCGAATCGTCTGCTTCAAATGTATCAACATCAAGTCCTAGTGAAACCATTTTTTTTCGAATATGTTCCTGAACAGGACCTTCATATCCTGACTCACTTGGAATTTGGATTAAAGCTTGTAGATCTTTCACAAGTTTTTCTCGATTTTCCTTTAAATAAGCACTAACTTTTTCTTTTACATTACTAGATACGGCTGTTGTCATTTTAACATTCCCCCCATTATTTTATATAACAATATCAGATGTCATGTATTTGTCACAACTCAACATACAATGTATTCTGAATATTTGGTATGGTAAGCATATCTCCTCGTTTCAAATAAGTCTAATACTTGTTTCAATAGACCTTGATACTTTAAAAGTATCAAAGACTTCTAACTTACTTTATTAAATAACATTCCAGTGTTTGTTAGACTTTGTTTGTGCAAGTGATCATGATGAATTTATGGCTAATCGAAGAAGTATTATTATAAAGATAATAACTAGGGGGAAAATAACCTTATGGAATTACGCCATTTAAGATACTTTATTGCTGTCGCAGAGGAACTACACTTCGGAAGAGCGGCTGAACGGCTACAAATATCACAACCTCCATTAAGTCTTCAGATTAAACAACTTGAGACAAATTTGGGCGTATCACTTTTTTCACGAACGAGACAACGCGTAGAACTAACTTCGGCCGGTGAATCTTTTCTAAAGAACAGCTACAAAATAATTAGGTTTATTGAGAAGGCTTGCGAGGAATCCAAAAGTGTAGGTCGTGGTGAATCTGGTCAATTAATATTAGCTTTTACAGGGGCAATTGGATTTGAACTTCTTCCTACAATCTTAAGAGCCTATCATGATAAATATCCAGATGTAAATATCATCCTAAAACAAATGACAACTTCTGACCAAATCGTGTCTTTTCGGAATAATGAGATTGATGTTGGATTAATAGTTTTGCCAGTTCTTAGTGAGTCTTTAAATATCGAATTATTACATGAAGAGCCATATATTGTTGCATTACCAAGAGAGCATCACCTAGCCCAGGACAGGGAAACGATAAATATCGCTAGTCTTGTTAATGAAGAATTCATTATGACATCAAGGGATTCTGGTCAAGGTTATTATGATTCAATCATTAGCCTTTGTAATTCTGCAGGGTTCAGCCCTACGAAAACACAAGAAGCTGATGAATTGCATAACGTTGTCTCCTTTGTTGCATCTGGCATGGGAATTGCAATCTTACCTTCATCAATTCAATTTTTTAAAAATGATGATATTGTATATCTCCCATTAGAAAACAATACTTCAAGCTATAGAACAGGAATCGCTTGGAACAAAACCGAGGATTCACCTACTACGCTTAATTTTATTTCATTTTTAAATGAAATAATTATTCCAAAAACCTTATCTGAAAACATTTCTTTAATAGGTAATTGATGCTGCAATCAAAACAACCGTGGACAGTTTAAACTGTTCACGGTTGTTTTTTTAGTTCTTCCAATGGAAACAAATCCGATTGACGAAATCTATCACGATTCTCTTATCCTTAGTATTTATATTTATAATAATCAACAGCGGTAATTAGTCGATAGCAAGAAGAGCTGGCTAATAGAAAAAAGTTTAGTACACATTGCTTAGGGCTATAAATGAAGCGAATGAGAATAGCGTGTCCACCTTGCAGACGCTATACGGTGGAGTCTGCAACATCAGCTCGAATACATAACTCGCAAGCCCTGTGATCGATTGTGAGGGCCCTGGAGATAGACCAATTAATACAAACCCCTGGTTGCACTGGTGATACCGATAATCTAACACTTTCGCATTCTTTAGAAGTGGTGCCAGTTCAAACACTTCAAGTAGCACAAAGTAGCTTTGTTATCACATAAAGAAATACTTTCAATTACCAAACGAGATGCTTGTGTAGTCTTACAATTTAATCACCCTGGCGAGGATTGTGGCTTTTCTTCAAGTTTGAATACCATAAGTAATTCACTTCACGGGATTCCGCAAACTTGTTACGCTATAATAGAGGTAGAACGATTGTAATTAGAGGGGGATTCTAACATGATTAGTAATAATCTTGCTGAAGCACTAAACCGACAAATGAATAATGAATTCGATGCAGCACAAGCCTATATGGCTATGGCAGCGCACTGTGAACATGAGAATTACGGTGGATTTGCAAACTTTTATCTTCAACAAGTGGAAGAAGAACGATTTCACGGGATGAAAATTTACAACTATTTGAACGACCGTGGTTTTCACGCAAAATTTACGCCAACCTCTGAGCCACAGATTCATTTCGAATCAGTCTTAGATACGTTTGAAGTCGCTTTAGAACAAGAAAAATCGGTCACAAGAAACTTCTATGAACTCGCTGACTTGGCCTTAGAAGAAAAAGAACACGCAACTATTTCATTTTTGAAATGGTTTTTAGATGAACAAGTCGAAGAAGAAGCAACTTTTGATACGCATATCCAGTATTTGAGACGAATCGGAGAAGACAAAAACGCCCTGTTTCTTTATGAGAAGGAACTAGGTCAGCGCGTATTCTCACCAGAAGAATAATAGATCGTCAAAATCCTAAAGCACAATGATTTATTGCAAAACAATCACAGTTTATTTTGTGAAGTACAAGTAAATGACCTAACCCTTTTAGGGTGGGTCATTTACTTTTTTTTAGTATTAATAATATTTCATCAAAAATAGTTTACCTGTTTGCTTTTTAAATAACTCCTAGTTTCTTCAAGGTTTTGTAGTGCTCTTTTCGGAATTATGTAGGCACTTACAGCGCTATTGTAAAGGTAATAATGGTTGGTATCCTCTTGGATACTTTTAATGCCCGCCCAGTTTACTTTCGTTTCACCATTAGAACTAACATCAATTATTCCCTGTTCCGATAAAGTCATATATCGTTCACCTATTAAGCCATCATTTTTCCCCTCTTTTAGCAACTTCTTTGAGTTTTTCATCAAAAGATAATAAAAATACTTAGGATAATACACTATCCAAAGAATGGAAATAAACGAAAACCCAATCAATGATGCTAGAAGTGAAATATCTCCGACCCATGAAAAAGTAAACGCAGCAATGATAAAGACAATTGGTGATAAAAACCGTTGCAACATCAAAGATTTAGATACAGCTTCAGAATTTTTTGCGTGAAATAAATTAAATTCCAAATAATCTTCTTCAGTTAAACTATAGTCAATCTTCAATACACAAGACCTCCGATTTCATTATAGAAACATTTAAATACCCCTTACACAAATTTACCATAATAATCCGCCACTGCAATTAGATACAGCGCTTTAATCACAATAAAAAGACCACCGATATACAAAATCGATGGTCAATATTATAATAGATAGGTTAAAATAATCTAGAATAAAATTGTAAACTTCCCTGTTACGAAACAAATCACGGTAGCAATATGCTCCCTAGAAATTAGTGAAAACCCATGACAGGAATCGATAATAGGCTCCAGTAATCCTTATCCTTAGATTGCTTGTATGGATTCCATTAAACAGGCTTTATCTTCCATATCTCCGTTGCATATTCCTTAATTGTGCGATCGCTAGAAAACTTTCCTGAATAAGCGATATTCGTCACACTCATTGAAAGCCACTTTAATTTATCTCTGTAGACTTGTTCGACATGCTCCTGTGTTTCCAGATACGGTTCGAAGTCCTTTAACACAAAGTAAGGATCATTATTATATAATATATTATAATAAATATCCTTAAATTCAATTTCATCCGAGCCAAATCCTTGATTCAATTGATCAAGAATCCTGCTTATACGATCATCGCTATTATATAAATCCATGGCACGGTAGCCACCATGGTTATTATACTCAATGACTTCATCCGCTGTTAGACCAAAGATAAAAATATTTTGATCCCCAACTTCTTTTTTAATTTCAACATTCGCACCATCCAATGTACCGACAGTTAAAGCGCCATTCATCATAAGTTTCATATTCCCTGTACCTGAAGCCTCTTTACCCGCCGTTGAAATTTGTTCACTAATATCGGCAGCAGGTATTATACGTTCCGCCAGGCTCACATTGTAATTCTCTATAAAAACGACTTTCAGTTTGTCCTGGATAACCGGATCATTATTCACAATCGAGGCGACCTTATGAATTAACTTAATGACCTCTTTTGCCAAATGATAACTGGGTGCTGCCTTTGCACCGAAGATAAACGTCCGGGGTGTGATATCCATATTTGGATTCACTTTCAACTGATCATATAAATACATAATGTGGAAAACTTTCAGCAATTGCCGCTTATACTCATGCAATCGCTTGACCTGCACATCAAAAATCGATTGATCGTCCACTAGAATACCCGTACGTTCATGTATGTGCTTAGCCAACGCCTGCTTATTTTCAAGCTTCACTTGATCAACCTTTTCTAAAAATGGCTGATCACTTGAATACTTTAATAGATTGATGAGCTGGTTAGGTCGCTGAATCCACGAGGGACCAATGGATTCTGTAATTAGTGCGGATAATTTCGGGTTTGCCTGCAACAGCCAGCGTCTATGGGTGATCCCGTTCGTCTTATTATTAAAACGTTCAGGGAAAAGTGCATAAAAATGCTTCATTTCCTGTTTTTTTAATATTTCTGTATGAAGCTTGGCTACACCATTTACACTAAAACTACCTACAATCGCCATTCGCGCCATATGAATTTGTCCATCGGCTATAACGGCTAACTCGGGAATATCATCCCGTAGTGCTTCATGATCAAACCAAATTCCTTTACAAAACCGTTCATTTATTTCATCGATAATCATATATATTCTTGGTAACTGCTGCTTCATCATCTCGACAGGCCATGTTTCAAACGCTTCACTTAACGTTGTATGATTCGTATAAGCAATTACTTTTGTTGTTACTTCCCAGGCATTATCCCAGCTGAACTTCTCTTCATCAAGCAGAATTCTCATGAGTTCTGGGATTGCCAAGGTCGGGTGTGTGTCATTAATTTGGATAACAACCTTTTCCGCTAAATGCTTCAGCGATTTTTGGTTATTTTGCTGGTAGGTTTTGATGATTTGCTGCAAACTGGCAGAAACTAGGAAGTATTGTTGCTTTAAGCGCAACTCTTTCCCTTCATATTGGGAGTCATCTGGATAGAGGAAACCTGATATTTGTTCAATCGAATGCTGATGATCTAGTTCATGGTAATAGTTGGTATCCTCTTCCGCGAAGTCCTCATGTGTTGTTACCGGCTCTGCGCTCCAAAGCCTTAGTGTGTTTGTTACCCCATTTTGGTAACCAACAATAGGGATATCATACGGAACTGCCATTACTTTGTCTGTGTTTTCATGTTTAAATTCAAGATTACCATCCTGTTTCTTAAACATGTTAACTTCCCCGCGGAAATCAATACTCACGGCTTCGTCCGCGCGCCTAGTTTCCCATGGATAAGGGTCCTTCAACCAATTATCTGGCAGTTCTATTTGATTCCCATGGATAATTCGCTGCTCAAATAAACCATATCGGTATCTTATACCGAAGCCATGTCCTGCATATTTAAGGGAAGCCAACGAATCAAGGAAACATGCTGCTAAACGGCCTAATCCACCATTTCCTAATCCTGCATCATGTTCCTGTCCGTATACTTCCTCCGCTTTGAAACCCAGCTTTTCAAGCGCTTGATTTGAAATATCCAGCATCCCACAGTTAAGTAGATTGCTTTCGAGTAAACTGCCTATTAAAAATTCCATTGATAAATAGTAAACCTGTTTACACATTTTTTCCTCATACTTCTTTTTCGTCTCTTCCCATTGCGGAATCAATTCTTCATTGACAATCGCAGCAATTACGTAATAGATATCATTACTATGGGCGTCTTGTATGTCTTTTCCTGTTTCCTTTTTTAACACATGTTCTATTTTTCCGATAAACGAATCAACTGTAAACTGAGACAAATATTTCTCTCCCTTATACGTGCTCCGTAGTTAAATTACTCTCTGCTAATTCGCGATATAGCGTCGCGTATTCATGTGCTGAGTCATCCCAGCTAAATCGACTTTTATTTACATTCTGACTAAGCTTCAACCAATGCTCTCGTTGTCGATAAATTGTTAACGAGTAATCTAAAACTGTCAGTAAATCGTGTGCATTATAATTCGTAAAACTAAATCCATTTCCTTCCCCTGTTACTTCGTTGAAAGCCTGGACCGTATCTTTTAATCCCCCGGTTTCACGAACAATCGGTACCGTTTTATACTGTAGCGCAATAAGCTGTGCTAATCCGCAAGGTTCAAACTGTGAAGGCATAATGAAAAAGTCAGCCGCCGCATATAATTGACGGGCCAAATCCTCATCAAATGTCAGCATTGTTACTAATTTATTCGGATGGATACGGGCCGCTTCTGCAAAGAAATGTTCAAATTCGGGATCACCGGTACCCAAAATAATTAATTGAACATCTTCTTCGAGAAACGAATGTATAATATGTTGCACTAGATGTAATCCTTTTTGTTCAACAAGCCGTGTGATGATTGTATATAATGGCTTGTCCGCATCAATTGGCAATCCAACTTTCTCCTGCAATAAAACCTTGTTCTCTCTTTTCTTAACTCTTGAAGATCGATAGTGCACAGGTATAGCAGGGTCCGTTAAAGGATTGTAGTCCCTTATATCAATCCCATTCAGTACTCCAACCAAGTCATCATCTCGTTCTATAAGGAGGGATTCAAGCCCTTCACTATAGTGAGGATGTTTAATTTCCTCTGCATAACCAGGGCTGACAGTCGTAATTTTATCTGCATGAAACAGACCGCTTTTCAGACAATTTAGCATCCCACCCCATTCCATACCAGCAATGTGTTCATCTGGTAGCTGGAAGAAGTTGGCGAAGGTATCTAACGGCATGACGCCTTGGTACCTGATATTGTGGATGGTAAATACCGTTTTCATATGTGCAATAGGTTGTTTAATTTTGGCAAGTGCCACAGCAATCCCAGCCTGCCAGTCATGCGCATGCAAGATATCTGGAACAAAGTCGAGATGCTGTAATGCCTCGATAACTGCATGACTGAAAAAGACAAAGCGTTCTCCGTCATCATAGTATCCGTATATCCCTTTTCGCGTGAAATAATACTCGTTGGAGATAAAATAATATTCGATACTTTGACGAGTTAATGTATAGATGCTTACTTCGTGATTACGCCACCCAAATTCCACGTTAAAAGAAGTGTAGTACGTCATTTGATTCTGCCACTCTTCACCTATTTCGTCATATAGCGGCAAGATCACACGCACATCGACCTTCTCATTCGTTTGCAATGCCTGAGGAAGAGACCCGATTACATCTGCAAGTCCGCCCGTTTTAACAAACGGCGTACATTCTGATGCTACAAATAATATATTTTCCATGGAAGATTACTCCTTTATCTATGTCCCAATCATCAATCACAAGACATTCCTTTTTGCGACGATATATGGCTTTTCCGGGGACCCGATTAAATTCTGATTCGCTTTTACATGCACATCTTTATCCAAGATAACATTTTCAAGGTGAACGCCTTCTTCAATTGTACAACGCTGCATGATTATAGAGTTTTTAACAGTAGCACCCGCTGCTACTGATACCCCTCGAAATAGCACACTACCTTCTACATTTCCATCAATCAGACAGCCATTTGCAAGTATAGATTGCTTCACACTTGCATTAGCAAGGTATTTAGCTGGTGGCTGACTACCAATTTTCGTCCGAACGAACGGTCGTTTATAAAACATTGCCCGGTAATTATCTTCATTTAGTAGATTCATATTGTGCTTATAATAACTTTCAATTGAATTTATAAAGACGCCGTACTCCTTATTCTCATACGTTTGTACTTTTAAATCGGAAAGGTTTTCCTTAATCCCATTGACGAAAAAGTGTTCTTTATTGTGAGCAATACAGTCGTCAACAAGCCTCATTAATAATTCTTTTTTTATTATATAAACACCTGTAAAAAGTTCAGGGTTGTTTAAATCATTAGTTATTTGCGTGACCCAGCCTGATTCGTCCTTCCCAATACGAAGGCATGATTCGTGTTCTGCACATAGGGACTCCTGTCGTGACGACAATAGCGTGACGTCTGCTTCCCGTTCAAGATGAAACTTAAAAGCATCTTGATAATCGGTATTGGAAATAAACTGTCCACCGCTAACTAGAACATGGGACGATTTTCCACGATTAAAATAATCACGGTTATTATGAAAAAATCGTAAGTCCCCTTTTGAAATATCAGACGGATCATTCCAGTCCGGTGGCAAAATAAACAAGCCGCCATTTAGTCTGCCCATCCCCCAGTTTTCCCCTGTCTCCAAATGATCCATCAAAGAACGATATTTGCTAGATGTGAAAATAGCTATTTCTTCAACGCCCGAGTTTCCCATATTAGAAAGAGGGAAATCTATTAATCGGTACCTACCTGCAAACGGGATAGAAGCACCATTACGAAAATAAGTTAATTCGTGAAAGTAATGATGTTCATGCTCTAAATTTATCAAACCCATCATTGTTTCCATCTGTAGACCCCCTTAAACTTTCTCTGTAAGTAGTAATTCTGACAATGTTTCTTGGTCGATAACAAGTGGTTCCTTTTCCGCTTCAATCCGGATACGAATTCCATCTGGTATTTGAGTATTTTCCATCACAATGACTCGTTCTAACACTGCGTCTCGGCCCACTTTTACACCTGGGTGTAAAATAGACTGGTAAACAATACTGCCTTCTTCAATTTCTACATTTTCAAATACGATTGTATTTTCGACTGTTCCGCTGATCCAACAGCCAGAATTAATAAGTGAATTTTTCACAGCTGCCGTATCTCCTATATATTGCGGTGGGAAGTTCGACTCGCTAGAATAAATTCTCCAGTCTTTGTTGTTTAACGAAAACTCTAAATTCTCGTCAAGCAAATCCATATTCGATTCCCAGTAACTCAGAGTCGTTCCTACGTCTTTCCAGTATCCTTCAAAACGATAGGCGTACAGTTTTAGGTCGTCATTTACCATAGCGGGAATAATATCATTTCCAAAATCATGACTCGAATCCTTATTCGCCGCATCAGCCAATAAATAGGATTTTAAAGATGACCAATTAAAAATATAAATTCCCATAGATGCTAAATTACTTTTTGGGTTTTCTGGTTTTTCATCAAATTCATAGATTTTCATATCCTCTGTTGTATTAAGAATTCCAAACCGTGGTGCTTCTTCCCACGATACTGGCTTAACAGAAATCGTCGCATCTGCCCCTGTTTCCTTATGATGCTTTAGAAGCTTTGTATAATCCATTTGATAAATATGATCTCCTGAAATTACAAGTACATATTCTGGGTCATAGCTATCAATATAATGAATGTTTTGATAGATAGCATCTGCGGTGCCGGTATACCAATCCCCACCACCCTTTGCTATATATGGTGAAAGAACTGTCATCCCGCCATTTTGTCTGTTCATCCCCCACGGTGCTCCATTACCAAGATGCTTATTTAATTCGAGTGGTGAATATTGTGTCATTACGCCTAATGTCTGTAAGCTTGAATTGGCGCAATTACTTAATGCAAAATCAATAATCCGATATTTTCCGCCAAAGGGCACCGCTGGTTTAGCTGAATCCTTTGTTAACAAACCAAGCCTCTTGCCTTCTCCGCCCGCTAATAACATACCTACACAATTTTTCATTTAATAGCATCCTCCTTAGATATAATAGATTTCTCACGCTTGAAAATAGTAATTGCTAAAGGGGGTACTTTGATTTTGATATGTTGGTCTGCATGATGCCATTTATCTGGAAACGTGAAGTGTTGCTTCTCATTTAACTGATTAGATCCCCCAAAATCTGCTGCGTCTGAATTGAATACTTCTTTATAAGTTCCGGGTTCTGGCACTCCAATTTTATAATCATAATAGACAATTGGTGTGAAATTACAGACGATAATTAATGAATCCTCAACACTCGATCCACGTCTTTCAAACGCGATGATACTCTGCTCCATATTGTTAGGGTCAATCCATTTAAAACCTTCCGGATTGTGGTCTAGCTCATAAAGCTCAGGATATGCCTGGTAAAAGTGATTTAGTACTTCAACATACGTATTTATTCCTCGGTGAAGCGGATATTCCAATAAGTGCCAGTCGATTTCCTCCTGGTCCTTCCATTCCGCGTATTGTCCTAGTTCGCCCCCCATAAATAATAACTTTTTACCGGGGTGCGTCATCATATAGCCATAGAGTAATCTTAAATTGGCGAATTTCTGCCACTGATCCCCAGGCATTTTATTTAGCAATGACTTTTTACCATGGACCACCTCATCATGTGAAAGAGGTAGAAGAAACTTCTCTGAATGAATGTACATAAATGAAAACGTGAGTAAGTTATGATGCCATTTCCGACTAATGGGATCGAGCTCCATATACTTCAACATGTCGTTCATCCAACCCATATTCCATTTAAAGTCGAAACCTAGCCCCCCACTATGTGTCGGTGCTGTAACTAAGGGTAAATCGGTGCTATCTTCAGCCATCATAAGCACACTTGGATCATAGGTATCTACGACTTCATTTAATTTACGGATAAACGCGAACGCTTCTAGGTTTTCCTCTTCACCATAAGTGTTATATATTTTATCTTCCCCGTCTGCTTTGTCGAAGTTCAGGTAAAGCATACTGGCTACTGCATCAACACGAATTCCATCGATATGGTATTCCTCCGCCCAGAAAAGAGCGTTAGAAATTAAAAAACTTTGCACTTCGGGTCGTCCGAAATCAAAGGTTAAAGTCCCCCACAATCTTTTTTCTGCTTTACGGGGGTCACTGTATTCATATAATGCTTGCCCATCAAACTGGCGAAGAGCAAATTCATCCTTACAAAAATGCCCGGGCACCCAGTCCATAATCACACCCAACCCCTGCTGGTGGCACTGATCAACAAAGTATTTAAAGTCATCCGGTGATCCGTACCGAGAAGTTACAGAAAAGTAACCAGTTATTTGATATCCCCATGAAGGGTCGAATGGATGTTCAGCGAGTGGCATAAGCTCTATATGTGTATATCCTAGTGATTTGACATAAGGGATTAGAGTTTTAGCTAGTTCACGGTAAGTGTAAAAATCGTTTGCGTCTTTTGTTTCCCAATCTTCTAGCTTCTCATTTCGTTTGGTCTTCCATGAACCTAAATGTACTTCGTAGATAGATATCGGGGTTGTAAAAGGATCAATTGTCTTTCTTGCCGCCTTCCATTCCTGATCCATCCATACAAAGTTTGAATCTGTAGGGGTTAATGATGCTGTTGCCGGCCTAATCTCAGATGCAAAGGCATAAGGATCTGCTTTCATTAGTAATGTACCGTCACGTGCATGAATCTCGTATTTATAAGCAATGCTGTCACTAATATCTGTGAAAAAACCGACCCATAGTCCGGCTTCTGTTATTCTCTGTAATCCGTGTTTCTTCCCTTCCCACTCATTAAAGTCTCCGACAACCTGAATCGCCTCCGCATTCGGTGCCCAAACTACAAAGCGAAATCCGCTGGTACCTTCCCATTCAATAGCGTGGCACCCTAAAAATTTTTGGCTTTTATAATTCGTTCCTTGATGAAATAAGTATATGTCTGCTTCAGATAAATAATAATCCACTGATTTTGCCCCCCATTATGTTGAAACCAGTTACCTTTAATACCTTTCGCCCAAGAAAATATAATAAGTATTAGCTTTATGTAAGTTTGAATAAAGACTTTAATCCACTTTAAGTGGGTATAGTGATAAGGAATACCCTAAAAGGATAGTTGGGTCATAAGTATTCTAAAGTTACTGGTAAAAATCTATTCATTTATTCTATATATATACCTATATTGTACAACACTTGAACCAATAAATCTTCAGAATCTTTCAAACAAATCAAGTGTTTTTCCGACAATAGTCGAAAACATTGTCGAATTATGTCACAAATAATAGATATCAAGTCTGACAACTATCCCTATGTACGAAGTTACCATATACTGAGTAATAGAAATCAATAGACAAGGGGTTATGTCGTGAAAAATCAGGCAGCTTGGATAGATGATGTTTTTACTTTAACTGTAAAAGTTCTAAATGGATCTGAATTGATGACTGTAGCAAACTCACCCGTTATTTATTGGAAGTCAATGGATAGATATTTTCCTGTAAAGCTGGATCATGCCATTGATCATGCGACTGTCCGCATGACCTTTACCGACGAACTACCAATGGGAGAGGACTTAATTCTGCATTGGGGGGAGCAGAGGTTACCCGTCTACCCTGGTGCAATCGTTCGCACAGATTGGTTTGATGAGCATTATTCTCACATTGACATAGAATTAGGAGCCAAGTATGAATCAGCTGCAACTACTTTTTCCGTATGGGCTCCCACTGCTACATGTGTAAACCTTGTGCTTAACGGACAGATCCATGCACTTAACCGTGGGGATTTCGGCGTTTGGTCGACTGATATTGTTGGTGACTTACATGGTGTTCCTTATCAATACGAAGTTACAGTAAATGGACAATCTAATCTTGTCAATGACCCATATTCAAAGGCATTACTAGCCAATAGTGAGAAAAGTGTTGTTGTTGACCTTTCCAAGACAAATCCCGAGGGCTATGCAGAAACCATAAGACCACAACATCCTTTGCAAGACGCAATTATTTATGAACTACATGTCAGAGATGCAACAATTCATAAAGAAAGCGGCGTTTTCACCAAAGGTAAATTTTTAGGTTTGACGGAAACAGATACAACCACTGAAAATGGCTACTCGACCGGGATTTCTTATATTAAAGAATTAGGTTGTACTCATGTGCAGCTTTTGCCTATTAACGATTACGCACGTGTTAACGAAATATCTCCAGAAGAAGATTATAATTGGGGTTATGATCCTTTATTTTTTCAGGCGCCTGAAGGAAGTTATTCTACTGCCCCTGAAGAACCCATTTCCAGAATAATAGAATGCAAGAAAATGATACAGGCTTTTCATAATTCAGGGATTTCCGTTATCCAGGATGTCGTTTATAATCATGTGTTCGTGATGGAAGAATCTCCTTTTGAGTACTTAGTGCCTGGCTATTATTTTCGCTATCATACCGATGGGCACCTCAGTAACGGTACCGGTGTCGGCAATGATTTGGCAACGGAACGCAAGATGATGCAGAAATTTATTTTGGATTCAATTGATTTGTGGCTTACGACATATCAATTAGATGGTTTTCGCTTTGACCTAATGGGTGCTATTGACATTGAAACCATGAGGAAAATTCGTGACCGTTGTGCAAAAGAAGCAACGCCTATAATGTTACTGGGAGAGGGATGGGAACTACCTACTGCTTTGGCTAACGAAAAGAAGGCTACTTCCTTTAACTCAGCTCAACTAACAGATATTCGGTTTTTCAATGATTATTTCCGAGATTCGCTGAAAGGTAATTTATTTGATACTGGTGGTACAGGTTATATAAATGGAAGAGGTCGGTTTATTGAACGACTGCCGCATCTTGTTTCTGGTTCTGTTTTAGACAATCTTGGCACGCCTTTTGTTTCCGAGGTAAACCAGACGATTAATTTCGTGGAATGTCACGATAACCATACTCTTTGGGATCGCCTAGAGCTCACAAATTCCCTGGATAGTGTAGAGAATCGAAAGAAAATGCATCAACTTGCTACAGGTATCACCCTATTGAGCCAAGGTGTTCCATTTCTTCATGCAGGTCAGGAATGGTTTAGGAGCAAACAAGGGGACGAAAATAGCTATATTTCCGGCGACAAAATCAACCAACTGGACTGGAAGATAAGGGAAGCGGAGGATGAGCATATTCAATTTACCAAAACGCTCATTGCTTTAAGAAAGAAGTATGATGTATTTCGCCTTCCGACTAAATTGGAGATTAAAAAGCGATTGCATATCTTAGATGCACCCTCACCGGTTTTTGGTTTTACACTTCTTGGGGACGATGAAGATTTTGCTATTTATATCAATCCTACTGGCACATATGCCAAGCTTCACTTACCTTCATCTGCAAAGTGGGACATTATTGCAACTAATTACTTTCCCAATAAAACAGAAATAGATGGAGAATTTGCAAGCATTTATCCGTATGAATTTATCGTTCTAAAAAGGTCCTTGAACCAACGGGGCTCATCGATTGCTTTGTAAAGCACTCTGAAAAAGTCGGATTTCTTTCAATCAACTAGGTATCGTTATATAAAGGGATTTTTTTCAGTGGACTCCCCCCGTATCTGTTGAAGCCCAAAAGATCGTACCTATGAAAAAAAAGGAGACAATTCGTTTAAATTCAACGAATTGTCTCCTTTTAAATATTTTATAAACTTACTGGTTAGATCTCATTACACTTTTTCAACAACAATTACTTCATCAACGACACTGACATGGACCTTTTCAATGTTTTCTTCGTCTAGAATAAGATCTGTTAATGGATCTTCGATTTGTTCTTGAATTACTCTGCGAAGTGGTCTTGCTCCGAATCGTTTATCGTAGCCTAGTTTGACCAATGCTTGTTTTGCTTCTTCGGATATCGTGATTTCAATCTCATTTTCTTCAATTGTAGCTTGTAAATCTACCAGCATCAAGTCTACAATTTCAAGTAGATTTTCTTCTGTCAGTTCATTAAATGACATAATCGAATCGAATCGATTGAGAAATTCAGGCTTGAAATAGTCCCCTAATGTATCCAGCATTGTTACAGATTCATGTACTGTTTGGTTGAAACCTACAGTTATATCTTTTACGCCCGTACCAGCGTTACTAGTCATAATGATGACTGTGTCTTTAAAACTAACTGTACGACCATGTGAATCTGTTAAAATACCATCATCCATAATTTGAAGGAACATATTTTGAACATCTGGATGCGCTTTTTCAATTTCGTCAAGCAGTAAGATTGAATACGGATTACGACGAATTTGTTCTGTTAATTGACCGGCTTCCTCATGACCTACATAACCTGGAGGTGAACCGATAATTTTCGACACCGCATGTTTCTCCATATATTCACTCATGTCTAGACGAACTAGCGTATCGCGTGAACCGAATAATTCCTCGGCTAGGACTTTTGTTATTTCCGTTTTACCGACACCTGTTGGACCAACAAACAAGAAGGATCCGATTGGACGATTTTTGGATTTGAGTCCCGCACGGCTTCGACGAATTGCTTTTGCAATTTTATCGACTGCTTCTTCCTGACCAATGATTTTTTGCCCTAGACTTTCCTGAAGGCCTTTCATCTTCACTTGTTCAGCTGCCTGCAACTTAGTTACAGGTATTCCTGTTTTCTCTTCTACAATTAACTCAATATCTGCAATTGACACTTCTACACTTTCGGTTTCCACGCTATGTTGCGCTTCTTCTAATTGTTTACGTAATTTAATTTCCTCGTGGCGTAAGTTTGCCGCTTTTTCATACTCTTCCTCTTCTGCCGCTTGTTCTTTTTCTTGAACAACTTCTGCCAGACGAGTTTCGATTGAATCCGGATCTGCTGTGGCATGGATCAGATTTAATCGTGATCCCACTTCATCCATCAAATCAATTGCTTTGTCTGGTAAATAACGGTCTTGAATATAGCGCCCGGACAAGGTTACAAAAGCTTGTATCGCCTCATCTGAATAGCTCACTTCATGGAAGTTTTCGTAACGATCTTTAATTCCGTTCAATATTTTAACCGTATCTTCTGCGGAAGGTTCCTTAACAATAATTGGTTGGAAACGACGTTCAAGTGCAGCGTCTTTTTCAATTTGACGATATTCCTTTAGTGTCGTTGCCCCGATGAGTTGTAAGTTCCCTCTCGCTAAAGCCGGTTTTAGTATATTTCCAGCGTCCATTTGCGATCCTTCAGTCTTCCCTGCACCAACAATCATGTGAATTTCATCGATGAATAAAATGACATCTTTTCGCTCTTGAAGTTCATCAATTAACTGTTGCATCCGTTCTTCAAATTGACCACGAATACCCGTATTCGTAACAAGTGAAGCGACATCTAACAAATAGACTTGTTTATTCATTAGTTTCACTGGTACGTCACCATCGTGAATTTTTACTGCGAGCCCTTCAGCGATTGCCGTTTTACCGACACCAGGTTCACCGATAAGCACCGGATTGTTTTTATTTCTTCTATTTAATGTTTCAATGACACGTCTCACTTCTTGATCGCGTCCGATAACTGGATCAATGAGCCCTTCTTTGGCATCTTTTGATAGGTTTGTCCCCAGCTGGTCTAATAAACCATTTCCACTATCTTCTTGACGTTGTATCGTTTGCGCTTGCGCTTGATTTCCTCCGCCTGCTTGGAAAAATTGATTAACAGCATTGTTAAATGAAGGTATATTTCCAGCATTCAATTGTCCTTGGATTTCCTGAAAACACGTATGACACATATTCACTTGCACATTTTGCTTATTCATTCGAAATCTTAAATTCATCGTTGCTTCGTTTTTACCACAATGTTGACATTTCATATATGTTTCCTCCTCGAAAGTTATATATCTTTATCAATTCCGACCTTGACCATGTTTGACCTATAACCTTATTGTATACTGATCTATTTTGACATTCAATTAACTTGCCTATAGTATAAAAGTTTTTTCATGAATCGCTACGCTTCGAATTTCGCGTTGCTCATCTGATATAGTTGATACATTAGATAAGAACATCGTTGTGATGCTTCTCTTCTCACTGTTGTGTCACATTAAAATCATTCTTTATGCAATTAAACATCGCGTTTCCCCTAATTCATAGAACGTAAAAGACTCCTTTATTTGGAAAATACGTTTCTGATTAACATTACAATAACGTGGTATATTGATACAAAGGAGTGATTTTATGCGAATGGTTAAACTATCATTATTTCTAATTGGTATTACTTTAATAGCTTTCGCCTGTACACCAAAAACCCTTCATGATGATTCTCCTGCCAACGTTGATAAGGAAAATAACACAGAAGAAGTATTAGATTCAGGGGAAACCGACTCTAATAAGTATGATGATGAACAGTCTTTACTTGATAATCCAATGTCTGAGTTTTTTCTACCTAGTGGCACAAATGCCCACTATAAGGGGGAAGGAAATGAATTTGCGGAACTGGATATTGAGGTGACAGTCCTAGATGAGTCGCACGTAGTTGTAGATGAAGACAACGGCGGTGTATCTAGTCGAACAATTTATCAAATTCAAGAGGACAAGATTTCAATTCTTTCAAGCGAGCCGATTGATTTTGATGATCCAATGCCCACGTCTGATATGATTTCTAAAATGATACCGTTAGAAATATATTTGCAGAAACCATTTGAAGTAGGAAGTAGCTTTGGTAAGTGGACAATCATAGAGACTGACGCAACAACCGAAACGCCTTTTAAAACCTTTAATGATGTAATTGTCAATGAAATGGATGAGGATGATTTTATTAATCGTAAATACTTTGCCAAAGGTTTCGGAGAAATCAAACGTGAAGCGATTATGATAACTGAAAATAACGATGATTTTATTGTCACTTCTACTTTACAATCGGTTGACTAACCTATTACTAATTTAGGAAATTATAAAATTAACTTTAGTAATTTGGTATATACTTCTGGATAGCTTTTTTAAGAATTAATCTAGACTTATTCTTTCATTAAACTTTCAAACTTCTAATAATCCAAACTAATTCTTCTCCAAATCCTTCAATCTTTTTCTCTCCGATTCCTTTTACCTTTCGCAATTCTTCAATTGTTATCGGCCTTTTTTCAACAAGTTCGTCCAAGGTTTTATTCGTGAAAATATGGAATGCTTTCATTCCGGACTGTCTTGATTTTTTCAATCGAAATTCTTTTAAAATTGTCTCTAGTTTATTTGAGGTATTACTCATTGAATCTACTTGAAGGGTTGCCGCTACTAGAATTTCTTCATGAAAATCCGAACTTTTTATAACAGGCTTCCTTATAGGTTCTTCACTAGTTTCTACAGATGACATTGATTCATTGGCATTGTTTTTCAAGTTAATACTAATTCGAATTAATTCATTACGATCAATCATTTTAACATGATTACTTTTGGCTAATGTCACAGCAGCTTTTGTATAATAACTATTTGAAACTACCCAAGCAGCATTTGCATGATACATTTTCATAGCTGGAATCACTTCCTGTACAGCCGCAACCCCAACAGAATTCTTATAGCGTTTTGCCTGAACAACAACGACTTCACGTCCTTTTTTCAATATCAAATCGGCTCCAAAGTCGCCCGTAGCTGGCGTATATGTTACACGGTAGCCATTACCTTCAAAAAGTGTTCCGACATACTCCTCGAATTGCCTACCTGTCATCTGATCAACATCTGCAATGCCAGATTGCCTCATTCGTTCCTTAAATCGCATAGCTCTTAGTAGGCTAAATATAATAATGATACCTAATCCAATACCTACCGCGATTCCGACTCCTTTTAACGTACCTAACGTATACCATCCCACCAAGCCAGCTACTAATAATAAAAATCCGTTTATCGAATCTATTAGTTTTTGCTCTTTTTTCGTACGATTTCGCGACTGAATCTTCCCCTTTGCATTATCTTGTCATGAAATTCTTCACTAAATTTAATTATGTAGCCTCTATATTCTTTTGTATGCACGGCGTTCAGCATATTCCGAACACGCCAAGCAAAATCTCTTCTTTTTACCAGTTGGCACCAAGTACATCTGAAAGGCCCGCGTTTTTCGTTTACACATATCCCATCTTGGTTTTGGTCTGAAAAAGTCAAACATTATACTGAACACCCCCTTCTCCCAATTAACAAAACCGATAATCTACAACCATATATTTAATCATCCGCTAATAGGTGATCCACAGTATTGACAACTGTCAATTTCCAGCTTTTCTACTTTATTATTAGCCCCACAACCGTTACAAGATACTACTACCATCGCCACATTATGATTCTTAACCTTGGTATGAAATCCATCAGCATCTGATAAAGCAATTTCATCAAGATCATAATTAATATACGCATTGTCAAAAAAACCTTTATCAATCATTTCTTGAATATCCTTAATTGCCATATCATGTGATACTGGGATTGCTGATGCAATCGTTGCTATCGACTTCATATTTTTATTGATAATCATATTAATGTATTTTTTATACTTGACTGCATTTAGAGATGTCCTTTTACCGATATAAACCAGAGACAGACCTGCTCCAACGAAAAATAACGTTCCAAGTGTTCCACTAAAAAAACCATCTTCAATCAAAGTTGTCCATGAAACTATTCCCATACCGGCAATTACCCATCCCCATATTATCATACCTTTTCCTGAGGACAGTGAAGCCTTCTTATCAGCACTTAGTTTTCTTACAAGAAAATAAACACCGACCGGCCAAAAAATAATGAGAAGAATAATAACGAGTAGCCAGGTGTGAGTAACAGTTTTTATTGGTTTACTATTATCTAATGTCATTCTCAATTTCTCCTTCCATAGCACTAAATATTAGCTAACAAGTATCGCCTTCTTAATATCTCAATAGTTTAATTTTACCATATAATTAGTGCGATTGTCGGACAATTCATTATTATAAGGATCACGACAAGATTATATTAAAGCTGCTTAGTTGAAAACTGCGGACAGATTAACTGAGGGTTCACAACGCTATTTATAATGGTTGGTAATATTAAAATAAAAAAGTATCATCTATTACAGATTACTTACACTGTACTAGATGATACTTTAAAGGGATATATATAATTGTTCATCCGGCTAGCTTTACCCGCCTATTATGTCTAGCTACCATCAATCCAATCCGATCAGCTACAAACAAATTTCCCAATAACTCATCCCCCCTCTAACGAGTACTTTTTAACATTTTATCGTTATACTTTCGGGTAATTCTGATAGTGTACTTTCGTACCATTCGATGTATTCTTTGGATATACTTGCTTGGCGTTTGTAAGTTTCGAGACATAAAAACGGCTGAAGTTTCACCTCAAAATGATGACCAGCGCGGACTCCATAGCCACTCCCATATCTTTTATATAAATGATCATCCGACTATTAAATTGAAAATGTTATACTTCTTATATCAAAAGTATGGATTAGTCGCATTCACATATTAAGCGAGTAATTGAGCCCTAGCCCTAGGTATTAAGCTAAATAATTCAGTAACGAAGAAAGGACCACACTAACTTGGAATATGTATCTACTAAAGATAAATTAGAATCAATAAAATCCTTACAATCCACAATTGGTAAACTTGAAAGCGCTTTGTCTCAGATGACTCTGAAAGGTGCAAATACCACTTTAGTAAAGAAGAGACTAAAAGCAATTTACGTTGGCTTAGCTTTGTTAGATAATGTTTGGAATCAAAAAACCAATAATTACACCTTGGAAGATTTAGTAGGAGCCCGCAAAGTTCTTGCTGGTTTATTGCCCACAATTGAAAACAGTTATGCTAAGTCAAAAGCAGGTAGTCCACAAAGAACACTGTTAGAAAGAAGAATTAAAGCTTTGGAACTAGCTGTCCAAGCGATTGACAATCATTCTAGTCGTTAACTTGAGTGAAGATAAAAAATAGTTCTAGTTCAAGGACATTTGAAATAAATGAGGTTGGAAATGAGGAATTGAACGGAGTAGGTATTTTTAAAACTAAAGAACAAGGTGCTGCCATGAGTTCCCAAAACGTTTTGATGTCTTTCCTCAAGCACACAAGCATTTCTTTAGATAAATAAAAAACGTACCTTGCGTGAAACAAATAGTTTCACACATAGGTACGTTTTTATCTACCAAGCAATAGGTTAGCTCTTAACTAGACTTCCGATTGTGTCAATCACTTTTTCGTATGCATCTTGAACATCTACTGCGTCAATCTCGATTTTCTGTTCATCCGTATATTGCTCACTAGCATGCTTATATTTCGGATCATAGTAAAACTCGAGCAATAGTTTTGTTGCAGAGGCAAAATCGCCATTCTCTAAATCTGACTCGATTTGCCGTGCAATAGGTGTGTGAATACGTTTCTTTATCAGTTGAAAAGCTTCTTTAAATGGTTTAGAAGACTCCCACGGCTTATAATCGTCCAATATATTTTGGACTCTTACTTCTATAGGGATATTAATGAAGAGTTGTTTCCCCTTCTCCTTCTTATCATTTAGAAACTCTGGTAAGCTTACTTTACCAATGCGTCTACTTTCGCCTTCAATAAAAACAAAAGGCTCATTTTCATAATGCGAAACTTCCTTCAATAGAAGGGAGTCGAATTTTTTCTGATTGCTCGGCTCCAAACCGATTTGACCAAATATAGAGCCTCTATGTCCAGCTATCCCTTCTAAATCTATAACAGGATAACCCTTTGTATGAAGCTTCTTTAAAATCAATGTCTTACCTGATCCAGTAAATCCATTCAAAACAAATAACTTAGGCAAGAACTTCTTATCTTCAAGCTCGTGAACAACCCACTGTCTATAAGAACGAATTCCTCCATATAAACGTTTTGCATGAATGCCCATTAAATCGAGTACTGTCGCAGCTGTTTTACTACGCATTCCACCGCGCCAACAGAAAACAGTAATCGGTGTTTCAATGTTTTTAAATGTGGCTATGAAATCAGGTAACTTTTTAGAGAATATCGCTAGTCCCCTTACCTTTGCTTCCTCTGCACCTACTTGCTTATAAAGCGTGCCCACTTCGGCACGTTCTTCATCATTAAATACCGGAATATTGATACTTCCTGGAATTGTTGACTCGTTAAATTCTCTAGGTGAACGCACATCTACAAAAGTGTGCTCCCCGTTAGTTTGTGCTATCAGTAAATCTGTTAATGAGATATCTCGAAACACATTTTCACCTTCTAGGTTAGTCTTGGCTATCTTACTTGAATTCTTCCCTTTTGTTCTTCGGTAACTTCACCAATCATATGTGCATCGACACCTTTGCCCTGCAACTCCTTCAGGAATGCATCTGCTTCATGATTCGGAATGGAGATGAGCAAGCCTCCAGAAGTGACGGCATCACACAAAATCCATTTATCAATTTGGTCTAATGTTTCTCCGTAATCGACAACATCCGCAATATGCGCAAAATTGTTTTTCGTTCCTCCAGGTACGGATCCTGCTTCAGCAAGCTCTTTCACACGTGGTAAAACAGGGACTTGATTGTAATTAATTTGGATTCCGACGCCGCTTCCTTTTGCCATTTCTGAGGCATGCCCAAGGAGCCCAAAACCGGTGACATCAGTAGCCGCATTAACTTCATACATCGCCATTACTTCGGCAGCAGTTTTATTGAGCGTTGTCATTACTTTCGTTACACGTTGTACTTCTTCTTCAGTTAATAAATTATTTTTAAGTGATGTAGTAGAAATACCTACACCAATCGGTTTTGTTAGAATTAATTTGTCGCCTGGTTTTGCACCTGAATTGGTTCTAATTTTATCGGGATGAACAACACCCGTTACAGCAAGACCAAATTTCGGCTCGTTGTCATCTATTGAATGTCCACCAACCAGCGTAACTCCAGCCTCGATTAGCTTATCACCAGCACCTCGTAAAATATCTGCAAGGATTTCTTTATCCAATGTCGCAATTGGAAATGCGACGATGTTTAATGCAGTTATCGGTGTTCCGCCCATTGCATATACATCGCTAATGGCATTCGTTGCGGCAATTTGTCCAAAATCATATGGGTCATCAACAATTGGGGTGAAAAAGTCTAGTGTTTGAACTATCGCTGTCGTTTCATTAATTCGGTAGACACCTGCGTCGTCGCTTGTATCTAAACCAACGAGTAGATTGGGGTCTTTCTTAGTTTGTGGCAACATACGTAAAACAGCTTCCAAATCTGATGGGCCTATTTTACAACCACAACCCCCTTTTGTAGTTAATGACGTAAGTTTAACTGGATTCTTCTTAATCATACTCGATCGTCCTCTCTCTTACCTGACTGTTGTTAATATTAACACATAAATAATCGCAACCATTACTATGCACACTCAGACAAAAACACAATGTATCAAACAAACATGTAAGTTCAAACATTCGTGATTGTTTCTAGAACAGATGCGCTAACTTTTCCGAATAAAAATACGCATCGTATGGTAATTACACCCATACGATGCGTATTTTGTTATCACTTATGATGAAATAGTTGTCTTCTCTTCTAATCGTTGTTTCTTCGCTTTTTTAAAATAAAATAATTCATAAACAACTGGGATAACCACTAATGTGAGTATCGTTGCAACGGATAATCCGCCGATAACAACTACAGCTAACCCTTTAGAAACAAGAAGGTTCCCCATTTCTTCTTTCCCCATTAATAGAGGAATCATTGCAAATATCGTTGCGAGTGCTGTCATGATTATTGGACGAAATCTGGTTGCACCGGCTTCAAGTATCGCTTCCCGAATTGGCATCGTTTCTTCATTTTTCCTCACACGATCCAATAAAACAATCGCATTCGTAACAACGATCCCAATTAACAATAATGCACCAATCATGGCACCGATATCAATGGGCATTCCCGTGATGAGAAGACCAAGGATAGCACCAATAATCGCGAGAGGTAACGTAAACAGAATAACGAGTGGAGCACGTAACGTTTTAAAAGTCAGTACCATTATTAAGTAAACAAGACCAATCGATACAGCCATCAGCTGGAATAATTCCATAAACTGATCTGCTTGCACATCTGCTGCTCCGCCTGCTTCTAACTCTACCCCTTTTGGTAATACCAAGCCTTTCGTTTCCAACGATATTTCATTAGCGATCTCAGATAGATTTTTCGAGTCTACTTCAACGCTAATTCGAACATATTCATTGCCGTCTTTTCGAAGCACACTCGTAGGATTTGTAGACTTTTCAAGCTTTGCAATAGATGAGAGTGGCACCATTTCTTGATTCACGGCAACGAGTATCTCTTTTAGATCCGCTTCAGATTTAGGATGAATTGAACTGTCGAGCACAACCATCGTATCTTTCCCATCTACTTGAATATCCCCAATCGGAAATGGGTTTAACAGCAGTTGAATTTGCCTTGCTACTTCCTCGGCATTCGCTTTCTCCTGCTCAACGACAATGCCATAGACCGATTTTAGTTCTTGTTGATTACTCGTAACTTGTTCTACGCCTTTAATTTTCTCTACGTTTTCAATGACTTGATTAGACGCTTGAATTAATTTCTCCGGGTCTTTTCCAACGACATCTAACGTGATTGTTGAATCGCTAAAATTAGTAAATGATACTGTAGTGATGTCAATTTCCGCGTCATGATAGCTTTCATCTTTCTTTTCAACATCCTTAATGAACTGATCCGTTTTTGCACGATCTTTCATGACAATATGAAATTGCGCTGTATTTTGGGAATTCACTGTACTGAACTGCGCATCTTCAGGATTTGACCCTAAAAATAATATAACTTTTTCGACACTTGCATGCTGACCTATATAAGTCTCTAATTCAAGCACTTCTTTTTTCACTTTGTCAAAAGGTACTTCGTCAGCATACTGCACTGTGATTGCGACATCATTATCCGCCGACTCTTCCGCACCTTTCGGCATAACCGCAAACATAACAATTGAACCAATAAAAATAATGATGGATAAACTTAATGGAATCCACTTTCTTCGTAAACACCAGTCCAAAACTCGGACGTATCGTAGTGGTTTTTTATACACAGGAAATTTACCTTTTCGCAACAACTTTGAACTCATGAGCGGCACAACAATTAATGCGACAAGTAGAGATGATAGAAGCGCATACGATATCGTTAACGCAAATGGTAATAGCAACTCTTGCATAGATTTTACAAGTCCCATTGGTAAAAACACCGCGACTGTTGTTAAAGTTGACGACGTAATTGCAGTGGATACTTCTTTCGTCGCTTCTATAATGACCCCTTTAGAAACATCGCCATTTTGCGCTTTTCGAAAAATATTTTCAATGACGACAATGCTGTCATCTACTAACCGTCCAACTGCGACTGCAACGGCACCAATCGTTAATAAATTCAGCGTGACCCCAGATATAGATAATAAAAACAGGGCTAAACCGAGTGATAGCGGAATACTGACGACTGTTATGAAAGTCATTCGGAAATGACGTAAAAATAATAGTAAAATAACCGTCGCAAATAATGCCCCAAGTAATACCGATTTCATCATACTGTCAACGGACTGAACGATAAAATCTGAAAAGGAAATAAGCATTGAAACTTGGATACTCGGATTATATTCTTTATTCAATTGTTCAATTGTTTCAATGACATTTTTCCCGATTGAAACCGCATTTGTGCTCGATTCTTTATACAATAGTAAGGCAACAGCCTCTTCCCCATCAACGCGCGTAAAAAATGTTGAACTAGAATCGCTAATATTAATCGTTGCAATATCTTTCAATTGAACACCCGGAGAAATTTCTAATTGTTCTAACTCTCCCACACCTTTGACTTGGCCAATCACTTTAATATTTGTTTTCTTTTCATCTATTATTTCTTCTCCAACGGCTACTGCTAAATTTTCACCTTGAAGGATTCCCATTAATGCCTGAATAGGTATTTGATGCGTAGTCATTTTTTCATTGTCGAGCTTTATTGTCACATGTGTTTGCTGACTTCCATAAACCGTGACATCTGCGATACCCGTTATCCCTTGAAACCTCGGAAGTACTTCATTCTCAATCTTCTCCGTACCTTCCCGCTCAATGCCATTTGGAAATGAAAGTCCAATTTGCCATAACGGAATCATATCTATATTTAATTGTGAAACTATTGGCGGAGAATAACTTTCTGGTAACTGCAAACGATTTATCGCCTCTTCTACCTCTAGCTTAGCTTCTTTCATATTTACCGTTTCATCAAGATAAATATCGATAGATGCATAGCCATCAGCTGAAGTTGCAAAGACATGCTTCTTTCCTTTTACAGAACCGATTGATTTTTCGATTGGTTTTGTAACATCCTCATTTATTGTCTGCGCATCTGTCCCCTGCCCAATTACAATAACCGTAATCATTGGATTATTTGCTGCTGGTAAAAGCTCCTTCGGTAAAATAAAATAACTAAGTGTCCCTAATCCCAATGTTAAAACAACCATGAGAATAACAGCAGCTCGGTTTTTTAACGCCCATTCCGTAAGTCTACTCATACATCCCACTCCCCATCTGATTTAATAAATATTTCTCTCTTAAAGCTTAGTCTATAATGGACATCTATAGAACAGTCTAAGGGTTTAACCTTAATTGGTCCAAAGATTCAGAATAGTACACTTCGTTCGTAAATGCTAGTTGTTAGGCTTCGAAATTTATTTAATTTGTAGATTTCATCATAAAAAACTGCACGCCAATTGGTAGATTATCTCTAACAATTGGCGTGCAGTTTACATTCCTGCTTCACTCGACCGGACTTTAATATACTGAAAATCCTCTCGTACCTGAAATTTATTACAGTATCCTTACACTACCTATTTTAAGGTCATCAAATAGCTTGTTAAAAGCCTTACCCTAAAAAGAGCATTTACAACTTAATCCCTGTTATAACAACAAAAAGAGGAGCCAAAACCATTACGGCTTCGTCTCCCTTTTTCATATGTTTTTACGTTTTGCACCTCTGAAGTGAACCCATTACAAATTTAGTGCGTCTTGTGTAAAAGTGAAATGTCCTTCAAGTTTGCAATCGGTAGGGCATTTTTTCGAATGAAGTTCTATGGAAGTCCACATATGCAAAATAAGCGACCGAACTCAAGGAGGTATTTAAGTCTAATAGCCCTGAAATGGTGTTCAAGAAAGATGAAGAACATCATAAGAACACTTCAATATTAGGATTAACAGCAGTGACTGCTTCTTGAAATCGCTGGCGATCTTTTCGTGTTATAAAACTGGCAGGAAAAGAAAAGAAAGTTCCCCCTGCATCGTCCATTACATAAATGACTTTTTGTGTACTACGCTCCTGGTTTACAGCTTGCTGACCACTCCGAAAAGATAGCCCTTGATTCTGATTTTGGTTATGATTATCAGCACGTGAAGTCGTAGTAATTACTTCAATTTCTCGCGTTACAATTTGTGCTACATTTATTAAAGCTATTTCCTCGTCACCAATTATTTTTACATACCGCAATACGCCGTCTTCAATAACCAATTTAGTTTTTAGAAGACCAAAAATGAAAAGTACAGGCAGCAGTAAAATTAGAAATAACATAGGCGATATGTTTCCTTGCCCAAAGTAGAAAAATATAAACACCCCAAGTATAGCGACCGATAGCACTACCCCACCAACGAGACTTTGTTTGAAAACTTGTTGATTCAAACATCTCATCCTTCCTATTGTTATTAACCCATTGGATAGAATATAACAAACGAATGTTAAGAATGGGTTAAGATTCATAGTATTCTTATATTTAGAGTTAGATTCCAGACATTATCCAATTAATCCACTGCAACTTCATAATCTCAGGAAAGAACATTTTGCGTAAAATAAAACTAACGATCTTTCTTTGATTGCCCTACCCTACTTCGTTGCAAATCTAGGCTTTGTTCATCCCTCGAAAGCACACAGATGGAAGCGACTTTATAACATTAGTTATAGGGTCGTTTTTTAGTTTGTCACTAGCGGGTACCCAAAATTCATAGCTAATCAAGCTCGGTTGGTTATACCGCGCACATGAACATGAGTTTAAAAATATTTATTGTATTAATTCGTAAATAGTTTAAAATATATAAGGTGGTATGTACGTAATTGAACAAATCTCATACCAAATAGATGGAGGAATAAAACATGAAAAAATTAGTAGCAGCTTTACTTGTGATCACACTCTTAGTCTCGCCGATTGGAAACTATGTTTTCAACGACCATACGACAGCTGAGGCAAAACGTTACAAGTCAGGAAAGAAAAGTTTCAATACAAATAATGATAGTAAGATTAACAATTCAACTATCCAAAAGAAAAAGGAAGAGCCTAAAACAACAAACTCTTCAAAATCGACCCCAGATAAAAAAGGTGGCTTCATGTCAGGCGGTCTTATGAAGGGCTTATTTATCGGCGGACTTGCTGGAATACTGTTTGGTAGTCTATTTGCGAACATGGGTATTTTAGGTTCCATTTTAGGCTTCGCAATCAATGCACTAGCAATCATCTTCTTATTCGTTATCATTCGTAAAATTTTCGGCATGTTGAAAAAGAAAAGAGAAGATACTAATCCATGGACAAATTAATTATTTCAGAACAAGATATTATTAATGCTATTTGCGTTTATCATTCTCGCAAAAAGTATGTAACCCCTGAAGATGTTGAAGTGGAACTCATTTATGACGATGATGAAGGATTTTCTGCGGAAGCTCTTGTAAACGGGCAGCAACAAATTCTCATTACTGCTGACATAATTGCAGCTTTGCGAATTTGGATTGATGAATACTTGAACATAGACCCTTTCGCTGCAAGTATAAAATTACAGTTCAATAATGAAGAAGGTATTATTGCAGTCATTCATTAGGCTCGATTGATTGAAGGTACTTCAGTCTGTTTCAATTCGATATTGTGTAAGTACCAGCACCTTTTTAATTGCTGAGTTGGAGAATTTGGCCGGGGAACAATGAAATAAAATTACAAAACAGGCAGACCCTCTATATTGGCGGTTTGCCTGTTTCATTCTTCCACCTCTTGATCAGAGTTCTTGAAAAATCGTACCTGCGCACCAAACATTCATGAATGTTTAAACAATCGTGTTAGTTTCTTGCACAGGTACGCTAAAATTGGCACCGCTAATCAATTACTTTGCGAACTCGGCACCTTCATCAATTTGTTTACCATCTACTGTTAAAGTGGCATTATAGATCGCACCTTGGTATTCGTTGCCTGCACTCTCATCCAGTTTCAAACCGAACATGATGTCAATGTATTGACCTTCATCCAGCTTCCAAAATGAATCCTCATCTGATCCTTCGCCAATCGTAATTTCACCATTGTCGACGTTCATTAAACTAACGGTTCCATTAGTTAACATGCCACCAAATACTTCTACGTCACCTGATAAGTTGACGGATTGCGGGCGTTCATTCGTTGTTCCATTAAATAGATTAGCCAATTCAATTTCCGCTTGTTCCATGGTATCTTGGCCAGGTTGTACCGTATATTTCATGGCCATATAGCCTACTTCATACTCTTCAAGAGAGGCCTTGTCCACGGAATGGTTATACGTTGCTTTCAAATACGTATCTAAATCACCTGTATTCGAAATGGTCATCCAGTTGCCATATTCCAGTTGGGATGGGGTAAATTTACCCCCTTCGAAAATGCTCATCTCGATATCCTGTCCGTTATTCAGCTCGAGTGCCCCATTTTGCATTTCTCCTACTGCTGTCGTTTGTGATGTAAACCAGGAATAGGTTGCGCCGCCTGAAAATGCAACTAATAAGCCAACTACTGCGATAGATAATAAAGTCATTTTCGCCTTTTTCATCACAATCATCATCCCCTTTATGTTTATTCTTTTGTCGACTGCTTCTTCAAATCACCATTTATCCGATACCTTTTTATTAGGGAATAGAGCTCAAGCAACAGATATCCTATCAATGGAAGAGCTATGAGACTAAACAGGCCCATTGGACTTTTTATAAAATGCATCAGATAGCCCATCTTGGGAATTTGAAATACCTGCTGACCAATTACACGGTCTCCTGAGACCGCTTCGTCATCCCCCACATTGTTGTTATCTCCCTTTGTTGCAAAGCTTACCTTTCCATCCTGTTCGTATATATCGGTAACTCGGTGTGTAATCAATTTACCATCCTGGTGGAAGGTAATTACGTCATGGATGTTGATCTCATAAGGGTCAACCTTATCAATGATCACCATATCCCCCGTGTCGAAATGGGGGCTCATACTGTTGGACAGGACCGCATAAGACTGATAACCAAACATAGAAGGGACTTCATCCGGATGTTTGAAAGATTGATAAGCAATAAAAATAAATATCAGCCCAATTATTGCTATCAATAAAATACTCGTGTAGGATAGTCCTTTTTGGATTATTCTCTTCGCATTTGATTTCTCCAACGATCTCCCTCCAGTTCTCAGTTTAGATATTGGGCAAAAGAACGTTAAGATGTTCTATTGCCCACTTCCATGATATTTGCCATTTACGATTTATTTTCTTGGCTCCATCCCAACAGAACGGAGCATATCTTCTAATCCCTTGTTTCCGAGCTTCTCTCTCGGTTTCGCTTTTTCTTTTGCATTTTGGCCTACTTTCATGAAGTTTGCCTCAAGAATGCGCAGATCTTTTTCATCGACAATTCCATCGCCATTGATATCTGCTTTTTTATTTTCTTTTCCAAAGAAAGTAACAGCGCGCATGACGTCGTGGATGTCAACCATATTGTCACCGTTGATGTCGCCATCGAATTCCCATTCGTAAGTGCGAATGATTTCCTGATCGATACTGTTTCCATCTTCATCTTCTGCATAGACCTTCAAAGATACATAGCCATTGCCATTTCGATTGTCTTTCAATTCTTCAATGTCTGCCGTGAATACACCGTCACCTGAGTTTTGGATATTCTCGACTTCCACCCAGTCTTGTCCATCATTGTAAGAGAGCCACACTTTCGCATCAGCAATTGGTATATTCTCTGTTTCTGGCTGTTGCTGCACCGTAAAGGTAAATGGAATCGTTCCATCAGGCTTAACTTTAGCTTTATTTAGGACATCCAACGCCAAGTCATAATTCACTGTCAGCATTGGAACGACTGCTCCATCGGCAGTAGGCTTTTGCGAGTGAAAAGTCCAAATGGAATTGGTTTCCATGGAAAATCGCGATATGCGATCCGACACGTTGGTTTTCAGTTCCATGCGATATTCCGCCTCTTCCGATGTGAGTATGAAACTCCTGTTTGGATTACTTGCTTCCGCAATCATTTTATCATTTTCAAACAGTTTAAAACTTTGATCATAGGATTCAAAACTCCAATGATTGTCTGCATCTACATTTTGCAGCCTTACACTTAACGTATTGCCATAGCGGGTAACCGGTGCATGATTAATATATGGTGGATTACCTACTAATACACTTGGATGTATAGGTTGTTTCAACCATGAAGATTCTTGTTTCCCTTTTTCATAAAATGTCTGTTTCTCAACAAATTGAACACCGGAACTTGATGTTAATTCTTTTCTGTATATCGTATCACCAGGCGTAAAGTATTCCATGCGCGTTACGCCTGCATAAAATACGTCTGTAACAGAAGAAAAACTGACTGTCTCATACGGACGCCATTGCGTTTCTCTAACGAAGTAATACTCTCCTGGTCTTTGCTCATGATAATCCGTTTTTACTTCAGCTAGATTTTCCTTCTCTACTGTATAATTCAAGTTCGAAGGAATCGCTTCTGGCTCAGGATAAACTAACCTGTAATAAGAAAGATCGCTCGAATCGTTCGGAAGAGAAGTCATTCTCCAGTCGGTCAGAAATTCAAAGGTACCTTTACTGACTGGTTCCGTAGGGGCAGCGAAATATTCTGCTCCATACTCAGTTATATAGGTGTGGCTGACACTATTTCCCGCCTCTGTTCCACGATGATAGGTCATCTCCTGTGAATTTACCTTCACTTTTTCCTCTGTAATCACATTGACTTTATTTGCTTTACGGCCATCTAGAATGATTACTGTATCTTCAGTCAACTCAACTTCTGGATTACCGACAAATGTCAATTCACGTGCATAATCCCAAGCTCCCATGACATTATAGGTACCAGGTAGCAATCTAACAGTCATTTCTCCTTTTTCATTCCAGCTATTTAAACCTACTACGCTATAATCTAAACGATCTTTCACACTTGAGATATCAACGCCGTCCATGTAACTCGCTGGTTTACCATTACGAGTAATCCCCTTTATCGTAAGATCGTACATTTCAGGCTCTTTATAAAAACCTACTGGGGTTTGAATCGTCTGCTCTTTGTCAACTAATTCCGCCTTGATATATCCGCCATACACATCATTCTTTCCATTTTCAATATCTAGAATAACATCTACTTGCCCAGTCTCTCCAGCTGCTATTTCCAGATACTCTTCGGATAATTGCACCATGCCAGCTGGTACAGACTCTCCATTTTCCATTTCCATTACTAATGATAAATTCAGCTCGATATCTTCATCAGACGTATTTTCGTACGTGAGTGTTTTGGTAATTGGATCTACGTCGTTATGCGGATATTCGAAATATCCCATGTTTAGAACACCTGGTTTTGCGTATACGTCTTGATTAACAGCGCGCAACGCATCCACTCGTCCAGCACCTTGTTCATAAATCGTAAAAGCATCATTTGATACTGACGATGAAATCAAAGCAGCCTTTAAATCCTCAGGCGAATTTTCCTTCCCAGCATCTTCCCACTTATTCATAAGAAGAGCAGCAACCGCAGCTACATGTGGCGATGCCATCGATGTACCAGACATTGTTGTGTAAGACTTTCCACCTGCCCGAGCAGCAGTAATATCAACACCTGGAGCAGTAACTTCTGGTTTAATCATATACTCCCCGGCTCTTGGTCCTCTACTCGAAAAATTGGCAAGCTCGTCATTCCTATCTACTGCACCAACAGTCAGTGCTAAATCAGCTGTTCCAGGCGCAGTTATTGTTCTGTCACCAGGTCCATCATTACCTGCCGATACAACAAACAGCACGCCGTATTGATCAGTAAGACTATTAATAACCTGACTAATTGGATCGGTGCCATCTGTCGGGATAGAACCCAAACTCATGTTTAGGATATCTGCCCCTTCTTCGGTAGCCCATTCCATTCCTCTAATAATGTCAGATTCGTAGCCATATCCATATGCATCCAACACTTTGACGTTTATCAAAGTAGATCCTGGTGCGACACCTTTACGTAGGCCATCCGAAGCCTCTCCACTTCCTCCAATAATCGAGGCAACATGTGTGCCGTGACCAAGGTAATCATTAGGCCCGTCATCCTCTGTAAAGTTTTTTTCCTTTGCCACTCTACCTTTTAAATCAGGATGTTCCTTGTCGATTCCCGTGTCTATAACGGCAATGTTTATCCCTGAACCATCATATCCGGATTCCCAGACTTCTGGCACACCCATTTGTGGGATACTATCTTCCAAATTAACCGCTACTTTACGATCGAGTCGGATATGTTTAATCGTATTCTTTAGGGTTGCACGACTTTGTAACATATTGTTTTTCTTTGTAAACAAAGTATTGATAAAATCGTCTGTGTTATTTTTATCGATATCAGCTGCCATTGCGTTAATACTATCAAACACATGGCTATCTGATGCTGTTTCAGACAACGTAGCAGTTGAGCTAGATAGCGATGATTTTGTCTCTTCAAACATTATGATAATAGGAATGCTTTCCGAATTTGCATCATCATATCCCATATCAAGGAGCGTTGTGATATTGAATAACTCCCGATCAATCTTCTCGGGGATAAATTCTTTTACGCTTCTCGGAATTACATATACATCTTCATCCATTTCAATAATTTCATAGTTTTCATCTTTTCCATCTGCCGTTTTCATTTCTACGGACATCCGGTCGTCTTCGGTTTTTTCTACAGTCAATTGATCACCGGTAATCAGTGTAATCGTTTGAGTTTCACCCTGTACAGTTGAAGAATTTTTAGCATCATCCGATAATTCCGCTGAACCGGATAATGTACTGCCTAACACCAGTATTAGCGCCATAACTGCGACAAATATACCTGCGCCTATCCATAATTTAAAACGTTTCATGTTCCATCCCCCCATTCTTGTTTTTCGAACAGCTTCCTGCTTTCTGACTGCACATCCTAAATATTCCTTTAGGATTTCAATGATATTTAAAAGACACCTCCATTTCTAAAAGCCTCCGTGTGGATAATTAGGCAACAATGGAAACTTCTGTCACACGTTGTATCAAGTACAAGTGTAGCTGACTAGATATGAGAGTGTTGTCGAATGATGTTGAAACAAAACCTGATTAGCCAGATTGATAGGAAGGTTCCGTTAAATCCCCTTATTCATTTAGGCACTCAGACTTATGACACTTTATGGAAAATTCAACGCAACCCCGGCATGATTACGATTCCTAGGGCGAGTGACTTTAGAACCGAAACACCACATTTTTATTAACCTACCAATAAATGTATCTAAGTACCTACTCATTATTTTTTCATTGAGAATCCCCCATATTCTTTCAGCATTTCATTTGTTAAGTAAAGCGAGAGTACTCCAGTACTTTCCAAATCGAAAGCATACCTCTTAAGTGTAAAAGCCTTCATAATGTCCTCTTCGAATATTGAGTCAGTGACGATTAACATAGGAATGGAATAGGATATGAGCACAAGAGCAGACTTCTCCGGCCTGCTTTAAAATACAAAATATTTGAAGTACATTGTGCAAGGCGCAGATATGATAATTCATCACGAAGGAGTAAAAACTAAAAAGGATACCGACAAAGTCGATATCCCTTTTTTATACGATTTCAGTGCATTGTCTGAATACTGTCCTTCACAGTTCCATTAATTACAGGCTTTGTTTGATAGAGCGATACAATCACCACTTAGAACAGAAAAAGATATCGACATGCATAGCGTTATGCAGACGATATCTCCTAGGTTTATGCAATTAGGCTTTACTCAAGTAGGGAGTAAACACGTAATGAACTGTTTACATGTATCAAATTGGAATTTCGAAATGATGATAATTACATTTCGGCAGTAGGCATGTCAACACTTCGTGCAATAATTCTAGCGCTTTTATCATTTGATAAAAAGAGTAATTTATTGCGTGCTGTTTCTAATTCCTGAATATATGAGCCAATTTTCTCCTCTTCAGCAGATCTGCCCAATTTGTATGTTCTAATCGCGTGTGTGTTTGGCGTTTTTAGGAAATGTAAACTCTCTTCTTTCTGATAGTCCTCAATGATAGCAAATGCATCTTGGGCCCTTTGTCTAGTATGAGGATCCTCATTATTCTTTAACTCCTCTAGTTCGTTAAAAACGACCATACTCACATACAAATCCATCGTCTCTTCTTCCAACAAATACACTAATTAGTCCGGTTCATCCATAAATATATTTGTATCTATTGCTAAGTCAAAATTGATTCCTCTGTAATCTGGCGGAGCATTTGACTTTATTTCGTTCCAGCGTGATTTAATTTGCCTTTGTTCCTCCAATTTCGCAGCCCAAAATCCAGCATCAAGCATACTAATAATAACTATTCCTAAAATTATCAAACCGATTAGGATTTCATCAAATAGTTCCTGCTGAAGAATGAACATACCGAAAAGGTAAACACTTAAATAAACAATCGCCTTCTTAACTTGACGATTATACGCTTGCCCGAATCCAACCCCTATCACGCTCATCAATCCAGCAATGCGCCCTCTTCTTGGACCTTCTCTAAAAATAAACCCATGAATAAATCCAAAGTATAATATACCTAATATGTGCAGACTAATCATTGCAAACCACGTACCTGCATAATTTCCAAAAAAGCTTAAATCCTCTTTAATTACTTTTAATAATAAATTTATACCCATTTTCTTCCTTCTCCATATCTTTTTAATTATGTAGTTTTTATGACGACTTAATGAATTTAAGCATCACTAAATATAGCTCTAGTAGACTGTTTACACCATATGCATTGAGATAAGGACTTATTACGGAGTTCAAGAATAGCAGTAGTAGAGAGATCACACACTAGGTAGAAATTATCTAACTTGGATACAGACAAAGTAGAGTATAAGTTAGACAGAAAATCATACTCATTCATAAAAAAGCTCGGGATGTAATAACTATAATGAGGGGGGTGTTCTAATGGACAAGAACAAAGAAACTGCATTAGAGCTAGCTAAGATACTAATTCAAAAGAATAACGTTGTGCCCGTATCAACAATTAGCAGCATCGATTCTAAATCTATTCAATACAATATCGACGATGTAAATTACTCGTTTTTTGAAATAATCAACCACTTCTTGGAAAGCATTGATCGAATTGATGATATATAATAGCCAAGTGGATTTGAAAAGATCTTCAGGGATTATTCGTCGAACCAATTTGAATAAAGTATCCAGCACTTGCTAACAGCGCTTCAACTAAGATTCATAACGTTCTCGGTTTACAACTTCCTATAAACCTTGATCGATGGTAAAGGGTTGGTTATAGTAATCCATTCCCTACACTTCCCCAACCAAGGCTGACTTCAATAATTCTGGTAATTTCTTTCAATGCTTCAGCAAATTTACGCCTGACATGAGCTCTACATCGGACAAGCGTATATCAAAGGCCCCAAGACTAGATAAATTATTCTCGACTACTACACCAATAAAAAAACTGATAGCAATTAAAATAACCACATCCGCAGAATAATCGGATGTGGTTATTTTTCCATCTATTTTAATACTTAACAAAATAATTACACGTCCTTTGTATCCTTTCGCGAATTAAATGCCTATGTAGACAATGAAAAGCCCACGGTATATGCAAAAGCTATGGTGCTTACAATTATATTAATAAAAGGGGATTTTACAATGAATTTATTAATTAACGAGTCACCGCTTCAGGTCCAGCCATCTTTAGCGATGAAAGTCGGATTAAACGAGGCCATATTACTTCAGCAACTCCATTTTAGATCACTTATCTCTAAGGATGTGAGGGATGGACATAAGTGGGTTTACAAAACCTATAACGAGTGGAAATACCAAGAGTTCCCGTTCTAGTCTACCGATACAATTATTAGAACGATTCGTAGGCTAGAAAACAATGGGTATATCATTTCGACATCCGTGTACAATCGCATGAACATGGACAAGACAAAGTGGTACCGAATCGACTATTCGAAGCTTCACGGGCTGACAATGCAAAATGCCCCTTCGACGTTAGCACATTCGGCTGTAGAGGATACGCAAATTGCCGCCTCTAGTGACGGCAATTTGCCCCTAGCAATAACCAAAGAACTTAAGAGTAATAAAAAAGAACATGTCGAGAACAATCTCGACGTTGTGTCTGTCGTTGATTATTTAAACGAAAAAACAAGCAAGCAATTTAAAGCGTCTTCGAAAGCGACTGAGCGATTGGTGAAGGGACGTATACATGAAGGATACAAGCTTGGGGATTTCAAAAAGATCATTGATTTGAAAGCGAGAGAATGGCTGAATGATCTACATTGGCAAAAATACTTACGACCTTCAACACTGTTCAATGCGACACACTTTGAAAACTATTTGTTAGAATCCAGAACTAGATATTCACAAGAAAACAGTTCTCCAAAACCAATCGAACTAAACTTCAGCGAAGGAGAGGAATAAATAATTGCGCGTCAGATTTTAGGCACCTGTGTCGCTAGAATTACACAATCCAAAAGAAGAAGCCCCATCATTTCAGCGCTATGTCGACTCTCTCGATTAAATATCAAAAGGCATGAATTGTCATAATGTCATCAGACACAGGCACCTTTTATTTTATGCCAAAAACGACTACCAAATTCAGGCGGAATTAGAGTCCAATCGTCTCTTAACGATATACAAGAAGGATAAAGAACATCATCAAAACACTTGTATATTTGGATTAACAGCAGTGACTGCGTCTTGAAATCGCTGACGATCTTTTCGTGTTATAAAAACGGCTGGAAACAAAAAGAAGGTTCTTCCTGTATCATCCAATACATAAATACCTTTTTGTGTACTACGCTGCTGGTTTAAAGGTTGCTGATTACTCCCAAAAGATAGCCCTTGACTCTGATTGTGGTTGTGGTTGTGGTTGTGGTTGTGGTTGTGGTTGTGGTTATCAGCATGAGAAATCGTAGTAATTACTTCAATTTCTCGCGTTACAATTTGTGCTACATTTTTCAAAGCAATTTCCTCGCCATCAATTATTTTCACATACCGCAATACACCGTCTTCAATCACCAGTTTAGTTTTTAGAATATTGAAAGTGAATAGTACAGGCAACGGTAAAATCAGAAACAACATATTCCTGTTACCCTAACACCACAGCCTGATATAGGTTCATAGATACATCTAAGTTATTACCGCCTAACTTTTCCCCGCGTAAAACTGACGGTGGAGTTCGCGAACTTGTTCCGCGAGATCAGGAACAGGGCCGTCTACTATAGTATTACGAATTACATCTTGGATAGGAAGATTACGAACACGTGATTGCGATACGTTAACCCCGATTTCGCTCAACCATTGCACCAGTTGTTCGGACGAACTAACATAAACTATTCGACCCAATCCTACCCAACCGTGGGCTGCAGCGCACATAGGGCAATGTTCACCCGAAGTATAGACTGTCGCCGTCTCTCTTTCTTCCAACGTCATATTCTCGGCTGCCCATCGAGCCAAAGCAAATTCCGGGTGTTGAGTATGATCACCACCTGCAACGTGGTTATGGTCTTCCGCAAGTACGTCCCCTTTGGCCGAAACCAGAACTGAACCAAATGGTTGGTCACCATTTTCCAGTGCGACCTTCGCTAATTCAATACAACGTCGGAGATGCTTCAAATCTGTATCAGTTATCATAATTATTCTCCTCGTACTGTTTTTATTTTCAGATTAACATTCATAAGTTGAAATGCAAAAAACAATCAAGTATCTTTAATAATCGTGTTAGTTCTATATATAGGCACATCGACCTAATATAACAACTCATATTTAATTATTGTGCAAGACAAATGTTAATTAATACTTACATATGGATTCAATTAATGACACTTTGATATTATGGATATGCTTACTGGCTTGTCATTTTTATTATAGGCCTACTTGGTTAACAGCATAAGTAGCAGCTTCATCATTGAAACCTTCAAATTTTAACTGCTCTATTAAGCCACTCTTTGAAAATGCAGTATAATCTAGGTAGTTTTCGGCCATTTTCACTGCTTGCTCTTTCCAATCGACATTGATTTTTTCTACTGCGTAGGTTGCATCCTCGTTATTGAAACCTTCGAAATTTAACTGATTTATTAAGCCACTTTTTGAGAATGCTGTATAATCTAAATAGCTTCGAGCCATCTTCACTGCTTGTTGTTGTGACTTCGTTTCTGCATCTTCTAACTCTTTCTTAGCTTGTTCTGCTTTCTTTGCTTCTTCCTCTTTCTTAGCTACTTCTACTTTCTTTGCTTCTTCTGCTTTCTTAGCCTCTTCCTCTTTCTTTGCTTCTTCTACTTTCTTAGCCTCTTCCTCTTTCTTTGCTTCTTCTACTTTCTTAGCCTCTTCCTCTTTCTTTGCTTCTTCTACTTTCTTAGCCTCTTCCTCTTTCTTTGCTTCTTCTACTTTCTTAGCCTCTTCCTCTTTCTTTGCCTCCTCCTCTTTCTTAGCTTCTTCTTCGTCTTCTAGCTCTTGAACCATTTGAACCTCACTATTAACACCTTCATTTGTAGGAGGTACAGTTGCTCCAAATAAAATGAAAAATACTGCTGTAGCTATCCCAAAATAAATCACCACTGACTTCCTATTTTTTTTAACTACAGGAAGCCATCTTAAAACAATATTCGGTTTAATTAAACCTATAAGTAATGCAAAAAAAGATATAAATAATAAAACGAAAAATAAAGTGTTCATCTCTTCTCCTCCTTTAATTATAGTTACACAGTGCTAATACATAAAATATTTCTTCTTTGGAGTAAAGCTATATTCAACTGAAAAACCGTAACTGAACTTCAATCATTCTTGATAATATATATTCATATTTTTCTTGCAAGCGTTAAAAATAGAGCTTACTAATTTTATTAATTTTTTTTTGATATCAGCACACATTCGTACCCATTTCACGCGAGATGCTTTATGAGTTCGTTTTCCAGTTGTCGCTCAGATTTGGCCATTACTTTAGCCGCCCTTTGGAAAGCTCTCACTTGGTTGATGCATGTTTCCAATTTCTATTGATACTTCCATTCTACCATATCCATAGGACCTTTATCTGAAAAGTCTTGAAAGTTAATGGAAGTCGATTGCACTTTACTTCATTTGCAGTCAGTATGCCTTAAACTCTTCTAAACAACTCTTACAAATACAAGTCTTCCTTACTTCTTCGGCTGGAAGTATCTCAAAAATTTCAGATGGAAATACTTCTTTCGTACACCAGCATTCACCCAAAGTTTTTTCTTTTGAGTTACAGCAGTTATTACCCATGTTACAAAGTGGACAGTACTCTTTTTTAGCTTCCATGTCCCACACCCCTTTCAGGTTAAACTGTAGCGTGACCCGCCGGATTTATGATTGACCTTTAATTGAATAAGCGTCCGAATTTCAAGAAGGTCTTGGTCTTTCAACTGATCGAGATGTGTTGTGATTTCTGAAACAACTTGCTCACGCCCATCAGGTCCCGCATATTTCCGATCCTTTAAACTACTAATTCGCTTTACCAGTTCTTCAATTTCTTCACGATGACCTACATTATAGTAAGGCTTCTCTTCGGCAATTTGATCAAACAGTGTTGAAATGGAATCTTCTGATACTAAGGGATATGTTTTATCGATATTCCCTTTTAATAATTCTTCTACAGAAACATCAAATCGATTACTAATTTCAACAATCCAACTTGCTGAAGGCACACTCTTGCCCTCTTCCCAGTTTTTAATGCGGCTAGCCGATGTCCCTATTTCTTTACCAAATGCCATCATCGTAAAACCGACCCTTTCACGCAATGCCCTTAATCTATTCCCAAACTTCTCAGGATTCCAATCCATACCCAACACCTCTTTTTATTTATTAGTAACCCCATTATTTACTAATAAGTAATTAAAGTCAACATGAATTACTTTAAAGGAAGGTTATTATTTTTGATACAGCAAGAAGTTAAATTTATACATTTACCGCCCGCAGTTTTGCGCTTATTATACAAAAAACAGCAATTCATTTCCGAATTTATCGAAAGTGAATTGCTGTTTATTTGGGCCAACTTCTCTGATTGAAGTTTATATTTTAAAGATTAGATTACATCTTTCTGTTCATACCGTGCAAAACGAAGATTATCAATTTTAGTTGCACCCTTCTACTGCGCACTGTTTCTAAAGATTTTTTTATACCACATTCTAACCCTTCGTTATAGCTTCTCTTACTATTTTCAGGATGCCCTATTTTCTCCACTATTTTTCCTATTCTTAAATGAGTAGCCAACAATTATCGCGTAAATACCCAACGGAAAAGCGATCCACCACATTTTTTTTGCTTTATCAATAAGCTCCATCACCAATGAGCGATCCACTGTGACCTCTCCATTTAATGAAGCTACCGTAATTCCGTCCACAATAACTTCATTACTTTCTTCCTTTAAACTAAACCACTCATAGTCTTCATACTTATTCATCTCTTCAACTACTTCTTTTAGACGATCTAGCCCTAAATATGGATGATAGAAAAATGATAAATGACTGTCCGAGAATCCTGAAATATGGTTAACTGCTCCCAGAATCTCATCAACCGCTTGGTTATTTTCCGGTTCGATATACCCCAGAGATTCAGGGTATAATTTCATGCCGTGCAGCATGGCAGGTCTACTGTCATAATAAGGGGTAAAAGTCGTCTTATATGTCCGATCTGAAATTTGGATTTGCCCAATATAGGTTGTAAAATATGTAGACAGCTCTTTATAGCCTGATTGAGACATTGTATAATGAGGTGCTTCAAATGCCAGTGGGTACAATCTTTCTTCAACTAATTCAGATACACCTTTTGTTATAGTGGACTTAATATAACCACTTTCAAATTCTAGCCCATTCTTTATATGTGCATCGTATTCCTCATTCGTTTCAAAATCACTTCTGAATAACACCTTTTCATCTTTTGCCTGATAAATCGGGCGATCATTGTTTACATCCCAATATTCAAATCCCTCCCCAGTTTCTGCATCACGGTATTGATGATAGTAACCATGCATGACAATGCTTGCCCCGTTATCTTGCATTTTCCGCAACACTTTAACTAATTTTCTTGAATCCGACAAGTGTATTTCTTCACCTGTTTGCGGATTGTAGTAGACAGGAATTACCGTAATCATATAGGGTATCTTTTCTTCCTTTAAATATTCCGCAATTTCATTTAGTTTTTCCGGATCACTTTTTGGGTGCACATCCTCTAAACGTAGCGATTTCTTTGGAGTGCCACGCTCCGCATCAAAGAAGTCAAATAGTACTTCCCCTAAGTTTTCACCTATTTGATCATATATATTTTCAGAATTCAAATAATAAGTTGTCCCTTTTTTATAGATTAATGGATATGGACTTTCTGCGGTCGGATCTGAATATAAAACCTCGGCCTCTTCTCTGTAATCCTTGCCTGCTAATGAAGTCACTTCAAAGCTTTCAATGTCTTTCCCTAAATAGAATAATGCGCCATTATAATCGCTTATTTCAGGAATTTCATATTCTCCTAAATCTTCACTCCGTTGTCCAAAGTAAAACACATGAGAATAATCATCTATATTTTGATTTTCAATGACATCATTTGTTTGGGTTATCGTAATATCCGATGTGAAATGTCCAATTAGTAAATCCAACTTTCGAACTTCTTCTATTTGTTCATCGCTATCACTATGATACATAATTAATGCTTTGGGCTGTTTACTTATAGTAGCTGATGAAGACATATTCGCGTAAGAGGCGATCGTTACAATGATCACTATCAAGGCTACAATAATTCGTTTCATATATAACTCACCACTTTGCTATTTTTTTGTATTCTTCTCTAATAACATTTGATACTGAATATAATCAAAAAAGTGTGTATCCGCTAACGTCTTTGCAGTTGCTATCTTTTCGGCCTGTTCCATAACTTCTTTCGCAAAGGCAGGTTCATTAATTTTATTGAAATACAAACTAAGATAATAATAGACAGCTAATGATTCGTAATTGACCGTTGCCTCCTGTGTCTGCCTATCATACCTACCTAATAGCTTCCCATTACTTTTCCATTCGCGGGTGACCCAGTTTTCAAAAGTGCTTGAGCCATGTCCCATGTCTTGTCTGTTAATCGCTATTAACAGTTGATCGATAAGATGAACCTCTTTGCTTTCAATATACTTCTGGTATTTAACATCGTAGTATTCTGGAAAGAAAACAGCAGTATCATCTAGACTTATTAGAAGTTGCTTGGTTTTATTCGTAGCTGAATAATCATTGATCAGATAGCTCAGTGTAATTCTTTCCGCTGGCATCCTAAATGTCCAATCGTAAAAATCTACATGTATTCCATCTGACTGTTGCACTCTTGAAATTGTTTCTTCCAATCGACTTGACAATTTTTCATACGCCGGTTGGTTAAACAATTCGCTTGCTTCGTTTAGAGATGCAATGATACGAACATCATCAATTAGCGCATTCACTGTCGCATCTTCATACAATACCCAACGTACGAATACCAATTCGTTTTGTTCAACGAGATAATCGCTTACCAATCGGTCAACCTGAATTTCGAAGTTTTTTTCGTCCTCTACTAGCACTAGGTATTGCATGTACAAACCTATACTTTCTGATAGATACTGGGAATTCTGATCTAATGGATAAGCATGTAGATTACCATCTGAATTTGTGTATTTCTCCTCAACGGTTTGTTGCACAGTCTTCACTCCGCACCCTCCGATAGTTAGTAGCAAAATCAGTAACATTATATAATTGATTTTCATTGTTTTGTCCCTTTGAATCTTTGTGTTTTATCCCAACCAATTGTTTTCCCCCGTATGCGGCTCCACAAATAGATTGAAAAGCTACGAACTAACAAGATGATAAATAATTGGGCGTAGGTGAAATACATTATGAGCACAAAGATGACGTTTTTCAACGACACATTTCGATCTACGACAAGCGCACTCAATAACTGTGCGGTATAAACTATGTAACTCATGAACCACAAAATCAGTAGTGGTGCCCCCATAGCGGGTAATTCATATCCCGACAAACTCATGACAAAGAATATATCCGAGAACAATAACAATATGACAAAGAATAAATACGTCAGCACATGTTGCAGGCTTAACACAAAGGTCTTCCCTTTCCAATGTGTCAATTCGTGAAGTGATTTCTCCAGCAAATAAATATTCCCAGTTAACCAGCGGGTTCGTTGTTTGATGAAAGTTCCCACTTTTTCCGGTTCTTGCTCCCATGTCCTAGAGCTAGGAACAACTGGCAACCAGTATCCAGCAGCGGTTAAGCGTACCGTTAGCTCCGCATCTTCTGCCAATGCATTGACGTCGTATCCGCCTAATTCCTCTAACACTGATCGCCTGAGTAACATATTTGTTCCAGCAAGTGAACCGATTTTAAATAGTGCCCACCGTCCGCATTGCATCAGTAACTGAAAAACTTGAAATTCAAGAGAAATCATTCGCGTTAAACTATTTTTGCTGGCATTTTTTGTCTTTACATAGCCTACTGCACCAGCAGATTTTTCCGTAGCTTCTGCTACTTCAACCAGTTTTTCTAAAGCATCTGACTCTGGCTCATTATCCGCATCATAGACGACGAAATACTCTGATATTGACATACTTAAACCGTAATTTAAGACACGCGACTTTCCAGACGGCTTCCCAGGCGGTACCGGAATGTAATGAATACGGGAAAAGAGTGCTGAAAACTCCTGAGCGATTTCTGCTGTATCATCCTGAGAGTTATCATCAAGCACATATATGTCTAATTTCCCTTTATACTTCAACCTCGCCATTGCGCGAAGTGTATTTTCAATTACAATTCCCTCGTTATGGGCAGGTATCAATAACGCAACACTCGGATAAAACTGAAGCCCTTTCGGTTCTTTATTACTAGCACGATACCAAATTCCTGCTATTGTTACAGTTGAATAAAAAATAAGTAATAGCCAGAAAAAAGACATAGTAATCATTAGTAACCAGGTCATCGTAAGTCACCCATTAAATCTATCAACTGATCATGATCTGATAGCTTAGTCACAGAATGATTGAATGGTGGTTCAATTAAATTCAATTCACTTCGGACATTTTCTACATAACGATCATATACACGTAGTACGCCAGATTCATTCGTTCCTTTTAACAATATATAAATAACAGAATCCGCACTTGTCACCAAATCAATTTTCTGACGAATTGTCTTCATAGCTAAATCTTCTAATGTTTCCTGTAAGTTTTGTTTTGTCCGTTTATTTTGATGTTTAATTGTAATTTTTACAAACCATACCTCTTCTTTAGAACGCTCACTCGATTTAAACAACCAAAGCGATTGCTCCATAAATTCATGTACTGTAAGAATGCCTGTCTCACCGTTATACTTTTGCAACAACTGAACTTGTCGAATTAGCTCATTATGTTCATAGCCAATATTTTTAAGATTATTTAAGAGAATCCAAAATAACATGATGAAACTTGTAAATAATAAATGATCGTACATATACAATAATTGAATTTCCGTAGACTGGTTATTTATAAATGCATATACCGTTAAAAAGACTCCATAAGATAGGACCAGACTAATCGCATATAAAAATACGAAACGTTCATGAATCATCGTCATAAGAAGTACAGAAACACTTCCAATGAAGATGATTTCTTGGTAAAAAGGCAATTGTAAAAACACGATTGCCCACCCATTAACCAATATCGCTAAGATCAATATACTCATGGTGAAATTTTTATTCATAGTGGGCTCCTTTTCAAATAAATTATATTTTTAAATTGCACTTAATTAAATTTCCCTATATTTTCATTCTCAAACTATAGCATTTTTTGCATAACAATACTATTGGCCTTAGTTATCTATAGGAATACAATTGATTTCGTACTGCATCCTTATCAAATCTCAATATTATATGAAGATAACAGATAAAAAAACATAAATAAGACCCGATTACGTTCAATTACGAACGTAGTCGGGTCTTATAGTTTGAACTAATGAATCTAAATTTCATTCCTATACCGATAAAGACAGGGAGTACAATAATCCAGTACATTTACCGACTATCACTTTTCGGGTCAAACGCATCTCTAAGACCATCACCAATAAAGTTAATGGCAAGTACAGTTACTAATATGGCAAGCCCCGGTGGAATCCATGCCTCAGGATGATAGCGCAGAATCCGTATACTTTGAGCTTCGGAAATCATATTCCCCCAAGTTGGCGTTGGTTGTGGAATTCCAAATCCTATAAAACTTAAAGCCGATTCAATAATAATCATCGTAGCCATCATTAATGTAGCGTTGACGATAATCGGACCAATTGCATTGGGGATAAAGTGTCTGAAGATAATTCTCACATCACTTGCGCCAATTGCCCTCGCCCCAAGAACAAACTCTTGTTCACGCAGCGAAAGAAAGGTTCCTCGTACAATCCTGGTTAGCGTCGGCCAAGATGTAATTGCAATTACAGTAACAAAAATACCAATTGTGACTTTCTCAAGCAGCGCAATGATCGTTAATGCTAAAACTAGAAACGGTAAGGCTAATACTAAGTCTGCAAAGCGCATAATAATATTATCTACCACTCCACCATAATAACCAGCGAGTGCACCAGTGACTAACCCAATCGCTAAGGTGAAAAGCATCGCACTAAAACCAACGACTAAAGATATTCTGGCTCCATACAATAACCTGGAAAAGTTATCACGCCCTGAACCATCTGTACCTAAAATATGTTCACTTGACGGGCTTTGTTCAACAAGTAATAAATTATGGGCTTTCGGATCATGTGGTGTTAATAGTGGTGCAAAAACGGCCATAAAAACAACAAGTAATAAAATAACAAGGCCTACAATTGCTAACTTATTTTTTAAAAATCGACGCACAGATAATTGAAGTGGACTTCTATGTGCTCGACTTTTCTGCTCGTCCACCGAATCATTTTGAATTGGTTCACTTGGACCTACTGATTGAACCATACGATACCACCTCAATCATAACGTATTCTCGGATCCACGATGCTATAAAAAATATCCGCCAATAAATTTCCTACGAGAATCGTCACACCCAATAATAATGCGATAGCCATAACGATTGGATAATCACGATTTGTAATGGAACCAATAAATAATGTTCCAAGACCTGGGTAACTAAAAACTTGTTCTGTAATAATCGCGCCGCTCAATATTGCGCCAAATTCAAAACCCATTAGCGTAATAATTGGTATTAAAGCATTCCGCAACGTATGTTTATACAAAACATTTCGTTCGCTCATCCCTTTGGCCTTTGCAGTACGAATATAATCACTTCCAAGTACATCCAGCACTTCCGACCGCATATAACGCATATAGGAAGCCGTACTAGCAAGACCCAATGTGAGCCCAGGAAGAATCATATGATGCATACGATCTTTAAACTCAGCAAATCCCGTAAGACCGGTAGAAGACAAAGTACCTTGCGCCGGAAACCAGCCAAGTTGTATAGATAATAGATAGATAACAACAAGTCCAAAGAAAAAGTTCGGTACAGCAAGTCCCATAAAACCAAAAATTGTAGCCCCATAGTCCAATATTGAATAAGGTTTACGCGCCGAGTAAATACCGATTGGGATGGCGACAATTAACGTGATTCCAAGTGCAAACACCCCTAAATAGACAGTATTCAAAACACGTTCCTTAATTAAACTTTTAACCGAACGACCATTAAACGTAATCGATTCGCCAAAATCTCCTACCACAACCCTTTTGGCCCAATTAATGTATTGAACTGGAACTGGGTCGTTAAAGCCGAGCGCTTCACGTTGTTGCTCGTATACCTCTGGATTCACCTTTGGGTCCAATATCTTTCCTGTAAATGGATCCCCAGGGGCCGCTTTAGCTAAACCGAATATGATCATGGACAAGGCAAGTAACATTGGGATAAATATCAATATTCTTCTGATAATGTATTGGTACATTATATGCCCCCCAATGAAGGAGGAGAGTATGCAACTGATTTCGCATACTCTCACCTATTATCCTTCTACTGTATTATTAGTCGTTAACCCACCAAGTATGGGCATCTCTATACATCGTAAACGGAAGAATTTCAACATTTTCGATTCTATCATTGTACGCCCAGATACTATTCTGCGCATAAAGGATCAATGCTGGTAGATCCTCCGAATAAAGTTTTTGCCATTCTTGATACTTAGTATTACGGTAGTCATCCTCAAATGCATCAGGAGCTGTTACCGCATCGTAGAGTAACTTGTCAGATTCCGGATTGTTCCAACGCGAGAAGTTATAGGCATCTTTTATGCCCCATAAGCCTAACGGATCTGCGTCAGCACTACCCAGGCTCCATCCAATTAAATATAAATCCCAATCATTATTATCGTCTTGCAGACCAGGAACATAAACCGACATTTCTGTTGGTTGTCCTAAATTCACTTTAATGCCAACCTTTTCAAGATCAGAAACAATTATAGGTGCAGATTTCTCACGCAATGGATTTCCAGTTGGATAATGCATGTTAAGGACCCATTCATTGCCGTCTGGATCTTCACGGAATCCATCACCCGTTTTATCTACATAGCCAAGCTCATCTAGCATTTCCTCGGCTTTCTCTGGATCGTACGTATACTGTATTCCAGCTTCCGCATCATATGCTGGGAATTGAACAGCTATTGGTGAGTTAATAAGCTGGCCATGTCCATGTAGTAATCCTTGACCATGACCTTCCCCGATTAAACCTTCTCTGTTTACTGCCCAGGAAATGGCTTGCCTTACTTTTGGATTAGCTATTTTTTCGTTCGGCACCCAATTTTCAGGTTTAATGTCTCCTGCTTCAACATCTTCACCTGTACGATGATTATGTTTGAATCCTAGAAGTTGGTATCCAAAATCCGGTTGCTCAATCACTGTAACATTTTCATATTCGTTCACCATATCGAAATCCGCCGGGTCAATCCCGCCTGGTAATGCAATAAAGTCAATTTCACCTTTTTCAAGTAGCCCGGTCATAACAGACCCATCAACAATTTTCCAAACAAGTTTATCTAAGTTTGGTTCGCCTTGCCAATAGTCCGCGTGTTTTTCAAGGATATATTGTTCACGTTCAATCATATCTGCAAACTTAAATGGACCTGTTCCAATAACTTTTCCAGCATCAAGTGATTCTGGGGCTTCTGGAATTTCAGCTACAGGAATATCTTCGAATATATGCTTAGGTATTATTGTGAAACTCGTATAATACAGTGGAATCACGCTAGGCTCTTCAAATTTGAATGTAACTTCATAATCACTATCCGCAACTACACCAAGAAACTCTTTGGACTCACCACTTACGTAGTCTTCATAGCCTAATAGTGGCTCTGCGAAGGTAGTTCGTATTCCGCCGGCATTTACATAATCCGGATCAGAAATTGCTTGATAGGTATACACAACATCATGAGCAGTGAACGGTTCACCATCATGCCACTTTACGCCTTCTTCAAGAAAAAATGTAATTTCAGTTTGGTCATCATTAATCTTCCATTCTTTCGCCAATCTTGGAATGAAACCTAAGTCTTCATCTTGAGCAGTCAGGCCTTCATGTGTAAAGTCTAGAATGTTAGACTCGTAAGCTTCTTCGTAAAAGATTGGGTTAAACATCCCTGCAGGCGCTGTGTGCATTGCACCAGTAACTGTACCGCCTTTTTTAGGACTATCATCTGCTACTTCTTCATCTTTAGCTTTTTCTCCTGAAGTATCATCTTCCTTACTTCCATCAGCGTCTTCAGCAGTACAAGCTGCTAAAACTAGGCCAAACATCAGTAATAAAACCAATAAAAATATACTGTTCTTATATCTTTTCAACAAAACATTTCCCCCTTTATTAGTGAATAATAACGTCCCGACTTTTTCTTATACTAAGAACTGAACACACCACCCCCTAAAAAGGTAATTGCATTATCCTTCCGTATACAAATGACAGGCTACAAAATGGTCTTTTTCTAACTCTATCAATTCAGGTCTGTCGACTACACACCGATCATGCGCTTGTGGACATCTTGTCCTAAAGGTACAGCCAGAGGGCGGGTTTGCAGGACTGGGCAAATCACCTTCCAATTTCACTTTTTCTTGTTTATCATTGGAATCTTCATTTAGATCTATAACAGGAATAGAAGACAAAAGGGCACGTGTATATGGATGAAGTGGATTACTGTAAAGCTCCTTTTTTGGAGCAAGTTCAACAAACCGCCCTAAATACATAACCGCCACTCGGTCACTAATATGCTTAACGACGCTTAAATCGTGTGCAATAAATAGATACGTCAAATTTAATTCTTCTTGAAGATCCTTCATTAGATTTAATATTTGGGCTTGTATGGAAACATCGAGTGCGGAAACGGGTTCGTCGCATATGACGAATTTCGGGTTAACGATGAGTGCCCGAGCTATACTTATTCGCTGTCGCTGTCCGCCGGAAAATTCATGTGGATACTTTTGTCGATCGTCTGAACGTAATCCCACTTTTCCAATCATTGCAATGACAAGTTTATTTCGCTCCGCTTTCGATAACTTCCCTTGTACGAGTAATGGTTCTTCTATGAGTTGTCCTACACTCATCTTTGAATTTAATGAAGCAAAAGGGTCTTGAAATACAATTTGCATATCCCCCCGTTGCGGTCGAATTTTCCGTTGACTCAAATACGAGATGTCAACACCATCAAAGATTACATGACCTTCAGTTGGTTCAAGTAGACGTAACATGACACGTCCCAATGTAGACTTTCCAGATCCCGATTCACCGACAATACCGAGTGTTTCACCTTTGTAAATCGAAAAAGAAACATCATCTACTGCTTTTAGCTGTCCAACTGCGCGTCCCAATATCCCGCCTTTTATAGGGAAATATTTCTTTAAACTTTGAACTTCTACCAGTAAATCCTTCTCAATCTTTTTCTCCATATTCGAACTTTCCAAGTTCCGTTCAATCATTGTCATTTATAGTTCCACCCCTCCTCGTACAGGAAGCAACGAACAAAATGATCCGGTCCAATCTTTTTCAGTTCAGGATTCGACTCCTTACACTTATCCATTACATATGGACAACGAGTTGCAAAACGGCAACCTTTCGGAAAGTTATAGGCTGGTGGTACCGTTCCCTTAATCGTTCCGAGTCGATCCACATCTTCGTCTATATTTGGTAAACTTGCTAGCAATCCTTGTGTGTATGGGTGTTTTGTGAGTCTCAAAAGTTGTTTGGTAGGGGCTTGTTCAACAATTTGACCCCCGTACATAACCATTACGCGGTCTGTATATTCATAGACGACGCCAAGATCATGTGTAATTAGTAAAATTGCCATTTGAAATGTCTTTTGCATCTCTGCAAGTAAATCGAGTATTTGTGCTTGTATCGTTACGTCTAACGCAGTTGTTGGCTCGTCAGCAATTAAGAGTTCCGGATTGCATGATATCGCCATCGCAATCATCACACGTTGTCTCATGCCACCCGATAGTTGATGTGGATATTCTTTCATAATTTCTTCTGGTCGCGGAATACCTACAATCTTCAATAATTCAATTGCTCGTAGTTCCGCATCACGTTTTTTAAGTTTTTTATGCTTTCGCATGATTTCTGTAATTTGGTTCCCTATTGTATAAACCGGATTCAATGCTGTCATCGGTTCCTGAAAAATCATCGCAATTTTGTTTCCTCGGATAGTGGACATTTGTTTTGATTTTAACTTGAGTAATTCCTGTCCTTTCATTAGGATTCTTCCGTTTACAATGCGTCCAGGTTTATTAATGAGCTGCATGATGGAGAGTGCTGTGATACTCTTTCCGCTGCCAGATTCACCGACAAGCGCAACCGTTTCACCTGGATAGACTGTAAACGAGACACCATCAACCGCTTTTGCAACTTGATTCTCGTTTAAGTAAAAGTATGTTCTCAAGTTCCCGATATCTAGTACTGGCTGATTGCTCACATATACACCCCATTCAATATACTATCCAATACAAAACTTGTTCATATTCACTAGATTAATTAATGATAACTAACTCAATTGACTACATTGTATTCCCAATAGTCCGACTTGTCAATTGCATATTAACACTTAAATTATAGAAGGAAGCGTAATTAGTAATAATCCGTCATTTTATTTGATTTCATTCTACATAAGCTTTTATGACTCGACATGTTTTGCTAATTTAAAAAACCACGTACTTGAAATACGTGGTTTTTAACTTTATTTGGCATACTTATCATTACGTTCCCAAAGTCTTAAATAAGGAAACGGATCAAAAGCCCATTCCGTTCGCCCGTTATATTTGTACATACCGTAGTGAAGATGCGGAGCAAAGCGTCCAGACGTACCCTCTTTACCGTAACCGGAACTCCCGACATACCCAACGACAGTACCCGGTTCAACAATGTCCCCCTCTTTAACCTCCTTATTAAATCCCGATAAATGGGCAAAATAATGGTACGTATTATGAACATCGCGGATTCCTACGCGCCAACCACCAAAGTCATTCCAGCCCATAATTTCAACTTGCCCGTATGTTGTTGCCCTAACCGGCACACCATACGAAGCAAATAAGTCGGTTCCTTCGTGTATGCGGCGTCCGCCCCACCCTCTACTAACGCCCCATGTGCTTCGATAACTGTAGTTATTTTGGACCGGTAGAGGGAAGACCCGCTCATCCAAATTCAAAGTTTTGAAATGACCATAAATCTTAGCGATTGTGATAATTTGATTTACCGTTTCTTTTCGCTCATAAAAGTCCATGAGTGCGCGTTTAAAACTTTTTTCACTATAACCATAAGAACTGATATACATGGCCATCGTGTGTAGCGCATCATCGGGATCTTCCGGATTGGCATGCCCATCTAGGTTGCCGTCACGACCATTCCCATTAAAAAATGCGAGCGATACTAATGAGTGATCTTCTGTATTGGGGTTAAGTGCACCAGACCAAAACTCTTCTGTAAAATGAATCGCAATTGGCCCTTCTTTTTTGGGTATGTCCATTCGAACTTGTTGGATATTTCGTTCAAACTGGTCTACAGCCGCGAGATAATACCAAGGTAAGGTCGGACTTGCATATTTCACATAATAGTCCATTCTTTCCTCCAACTGTTCTTCCCGGGTTGGTTCCTTTTCAGCGGAAGCGGAAGCAGACGAGAGAACTAAAATTATGATTGTTGAAAACAGCAATCGAAGCCATACTTGCAATTAAACAACCTCCTTTTGCCTATTCATTTAGCTTCCCCAATTCAAATTTTTTCATGAATAAAAAAATAACCGTCCTTCCCATAGAATGGGCTAGACGGCTATCTACTTACGGTATAACATTATTATCTTTTTGAATTAAAGCCTTCGTGCTCGTTCAAAAGCTCTTCGAAACTTTTATTCTTTTCACGTTCTTCACGTTCTAACTTAAGTTGTTTTTGACGCTTTTCTTCATTTTCTTCTGCAACTTTTGTCAGCGTAGTTTTAGCTGCCTTAAGTTTCGCAAGGACATCATCGTCTAACGAATCGGACAAAGTCGGTGCTGCGTTCTCTTTTCTCGCAGTTTGTTGAACTGTATTTCTTTTTTTACGATTTGACAATGTAATTCACCTTCCTTCTATTAAGGACGTTTAACGATTGTTGCAACGCCTTGGCCTCCGCCGATACAAAGAGTCGCAAGTCCAGTTTTAGCGTCACGGCGTTTCATCTCATGAAGTAGTGTGACAAGGATCCGTGCACCACTTGCTCCAATTGGATGTCCAAGTGCAATCGCGCCACCGTTGACATTTAATTTTTCGTTGTCAAATTCAAGTTCTTTATCTACTGCAATAGACTGTGCGGCAAATGCTTCATTCGCTTCCACTAGATCAATTTCCCCAAGGTCCATACTTGCACGTTTAAGGACATTTTTGACGGCTTGAACTGGACCGATTCCCATTACTGCCGGGTCTACTCCGGCTCCCGCATTTGCAACAATTGTAGCAAGTGGCGTTAAGCCAAGCTCATCTGCTTTTTCTTTCGACATGATCACAAATGCCGCCGCACCGTCATTAATACCCGAGGAGTTTCCTGCAGTGACACTGCCGTCACGTTTAAATGCAGGACGTAGTTTGCCCAGCTTTTCCGCAGTAGAACTAGCACGTACGTATTCGTCCGTATCGAAAATAACTGGGTCTCCTTTTCTTTGCGGTATTTCTATTGCAACAATTTCTTCTTTAAATTTACCAGTTTCAATTGCTGCTGCTGCTTTTTTCTGAGAATTTGCAGCAAATTCATCTTGTTCTTCACGTGTTATGTCATAGCGGTCACACAAGTTCTCCGCTGTTGTGCCCATATGATAATCGTTAAATGCACACCATAGCCCATCAGAAATCATGCTATCAACGATTTTTTTGTCGCCCATTTTAAAGCCTTCACGACCTTCTTTTAACAAGTAGGGTGCTTGGCTCATATTTTCCATGCCGCCTGCAACGATTATGTCAGCATCCCCTGCGACAATTGCCTGACGCGCAAGATGTACTGCTTTCAACCCTGAGCCACATACTTTGTTAATAGCCATGGCAGAAACAGTTTCTGGCAATCCAGCTTTGATTGCTGCCTGTCTTGCTGTATTTTGACCGAGTCCAGCTTGTAATACGTTCCCCATAATTACTTCATCCACATGCTCAGGTGCAACACCTGCGCGTTCTAACGCCTCTTTAATAACGATTGCCCCAAGATCGACTGCCGGTACATCTTTCAATGAACCTAGAAACGATCCAATCGCTGACCTTACCGCACTAACAATAACCACTTCGTTTGACATAAAATAATTCCCCCTTAGTTATCCCATCGAACAAGTTCTTGAATTTAATTTGCTTGTACGAGCATCCCTTCACTATAATAAAAGTTAGGAGGGATGTTATGTTCATTTTAGCAGACAATGTAACGATAATCGAGGTAGGTCCACGTGACGGCCTTCAAAATGAAAGTAAACACGTACATACAGATGATAAACAAGTGTTTATTAATGCGCTCCAACGGGCAGGAATTAAGGAGATGGAGTTAACTTCTTTCGTATCTCCAAAGTGGGTTCCACAAATGGCGGATGCAGAAGCTATTGTTAAAAATACCGAGCCAATGGGACGTCAATTTGTGCTAGCGCCAAACGCAAAAGGAGCGGAACTTGCACTTGCAGCAGGGGCACGCAGTGTAGCAGTATTTGTTGGTGTGAGTGATTCATTTAACAAGAAAAACATTAACCGAACAACTGATGAAAGTATTGAAGCGCTCTTGCCGGTCTTTTCTCGATTAAAAGAGGAAGGTATTTTTATTCGCGCGTGTATTTCTACCGCATTTTACTGTCCATACGAAGGGAAAATAGAACCAAAAAAAGTCGTGGACTTATGTAAGAAGTTTGTCGATATGGGGGCTGACGAACTAAGTGTTGCGGATACAATCGGCAAGGCGAATCCAAAACAAAGTTATATGCTGTTTAATTTATTGAAAAAAGAATTACCAAATACATTACTAACTGCACATTTTCACGATACACGTAAAATGGCGATTGCCAATATTTATGCGGCACTTCAAGCTGGCATCTCTCGTTTTGACTCTTCTGCCGGTGGTTTGGGCGGTTGTCCATTCGCACCAGGGGCAACGGGCAACGTAGCGACTGAAGATGTTGTGAATATGCTAGATACATTAGGCATTGAAACAGGTATTGACGTGAAAAAAGTTTGCGAAGCAGTAGACTTAATCGCTCCGCATGTATCGGGACCGATTGAAACAGGAATGTATAGATTGTTTAAAAACAGCCAGCTTTAAGGGGGGCGAAATACCTGTGAAAAAGCGCGTTATATATATTGTTGGGATTTTATCAAGCTTGGTTACTGCTATCCTGACCATTTTTGGCGTAGTCGCAACGAACAGGCTAATGTATTTGAAAGTGAAAGATCCCGAAGTCATTATAAAGCGTGAAACCGTTGCTAAACGGTTCGATAAAACATGGTATGAATTTGTTCGAAAAGAGGAACTATGGATTCATTCACCTAATGGTTATTTACTAAGTGCAATCTATTTAAAGCCCCTTGATACGGAACGCACGGTTATTATTTGTCACGGGGTTACGGAGAATAAAATAAATTCGATTAAATATGCACGACTTTTTGAACGACTCGGCTATAACTCCGTCATATATGATCACAGACGGCACGGTGGTTCCGGTGGTAAAACAACGAGTTTCGGCTTTTATGAGAAAACTGATTTACAGGCAATCGTTCACTATATTCGGGAAGTCATTGGGGACAATGCGCTACTCGGTATTCACGGAGAATCGATGGGCGCGGCAAGCACAATCCTTTACGCTGGGACATATGAGGATGAAGCCGATTTTTATATTGTCGATTGTCCTTTTTCTGACTTTACGGAACAAGTTCTTCACGTCATGCGAACGGTGACACCTCTACGAAGTACAAAGGTCCTTCGAATAGCAAACTTGTTTTTGAAAGTTCGAGATGGCTATACGCTAAACCTTGTTTCTCCAAGAGAAGTCATTAAAAACGTGGATAAACCAATGCTTTTTATCCACAGTTTGGAGGATGATTTCATACTTCCCTATATGACTTTGGAAATGTACGAAGCAAAACTAGGGGACAAAATGTTGAAGGTATTTGATGTAGGAGCTCATGCTAAGTCTTATAATGAAAATTCAAAGGAATATGAGGAAACAGTCGTAAAGTTTTTGGATAAATATATTTATAGTAAAAGCAGGCTTTAAGTCAATTGTTCGGGTGATGTGAAATTAGCATGTCACCTTCTTTTATACAAAGTATATTGATTTCCATTCCAGTCGGCGCTTTCCGTGGGGCGTGAGGCGAGCCGCTTCCTTCGCTTTGCTACGTCCAGGGTCTCACCTGTCACGCTAAATCCCACCGGAGTCGCCGACTTCCACTACAATCAACTAAACCCGTAGATCTAAATAATAAATCATCGGCTAAATGAACACCAAGTTCTTTCTATTTTAATGATTAATCAAACTCTTTCTCGCACGTGGTTATAGCGACTTAGTTCACACTTTCTTTGGTCCGATGCACGATATTCTTTTTTAACTCTTTGTCGTACTGGACTAATACCCCAACAAATATTATAGAACAAAAAACACCCGTTGAGATTTACTCAATGGGTGTTTTTCTACTTATTTCTTTTCTTTTTTTACCTTTTTAGGTTTCTTTTCCTTTTCACTAACTTTATTCATCTGATTCATCATCTGATTAATACGCTTTTGTGAAGGTTTTTGACCCATCTGCATCATCATCATGCGCAACATTTCTTCATTAATCGGCGGGTTCTCTTCTAAGTATTTCATCATATATCGACGTGCAATGAAAAATCCAAGGGCCACACCTGCTAATAGCGCGACAACGATTCCTATTATCCACCAAATCATCCGCTATACCTCCTTCACTTCAGTTGTCCGATTTTACGGTTCCATGAAGGATTATACAGGACTGGGCGGCTTTATACTAGCATTTTATCGAAAAATTGCTTCTGTCTCCATGCGCCGATCCGGAAATTTGATTGGTTTCAACCAACCCCACTCCCCGTGCCCATCCATTACCGCGAAAAATCGGTCGCCAGCTTCAGATAGCGCAACGAATAAGTCTAAGTCCAACATTCGTGATCCATCACAATAAACGGATAATGAATAGGGCGATATTGAGATAAGAATAGAACCTTTAACGGGATGTGTTAATTTGTACTCGCCATTTTCTCTTTCAATTGTCTCGAATACTTTTCCCAGTTTTGAAATAATTGCATCATCAATTGCCTGGCGTTCAAGAACGTCACATAAGTAATGGACTTCTTTTAAATCCTCACTTTGTCCATCATTTCTTTTTAACAATTCGTATAAAAGTTGTTCACGGCCAATTACAAATTGCTCGTATTCTTTTTTCACCTTATATATACCGTACGAACGCATAGTCGCCACCCCCTTATATAGAAGTGTACAGGCTACGTTTAGAAAAGTCTGTCACATCATGAAAAGGAACACTACTAGTTTTGTCGGGTTTTGTCATTACTGTCTATTCACAAGTTAGAGTAGTATTAGTGGCACTTCACTCTTTATCCTTAAACCTATAATTTCCGATAATCAAAAAAAAGCTGTCCAGAAACCGATTTTCTTTCGGTTTTGAAACAGCTTTTACTTTATATTAGTTTAGTAACGCTTTTACTTTTGCAACAACATTTTCTTCAGTGAAGCCGTATTTCTCTAAAATTATATTCCCCGGCGCACTTGCACCGAATGTGTCAATCGCAAGAATATCCCCTTCATCGCCAACATATTTATGCCAGCCTAGTGATACACCCATTTCGATTCCTAGACGTTTTTTCACGTCTTTTGGCAAGACACTTTGCTTGTAAGCATCGTCTTGTTTTTCGAATAGATCCCACGAAGGCATAGAAACAACAGATACATCAATACCTTCTGCTAGAAGATTTTTCTGTGCTGCGACAGCAAGGCTAACTTCTGATCCTGACGCTAAAATCAGTGCATCTGCCGTAGCTTTCGTTGACGGAGATACAACATATGCTCCCTTAGAAACACCTTCCATTGCTAGTTCAGCCGTAGTAGCTAGAACTGGCAAGTTTTGACGAGATAAAATAAGTGCCGTCGGTGTTCGGTCAGATGATACCGCCATTTTCCAAGCTGCAGATGCTTCGTTTGCATCTGCTGGACGAATAACAGAAAGTCCTGGCATTGCACGTAGTGAAGAAAGTTGCTCAACTGGTTCGTGTGTTGGACCATCTTCCCCTACAGCGACACTGTCGTGTGTGAACACGTATGTGACCGGAACTTGCATAATAGCGGAAAGTCTAATTGCTGGACGAACGTAGTCACTGAACACGAAAAACGTTGCGCCAAAGACATGTAAGCCGCCGTGTAGAGCCATTCCGTTTAGTGCAGTACCCATTGCAAATTCTCTTACTCCAAACCAGATATTACGGCCAGCGTAATCGGATGGTAAGAATGCTTCAGACCCTTTAATTGTTGTGTTGTTAGATCCTGCAAGATCCGCACTTCCTCCGAATAGTGAAGGTACAACTTCTGCAATTGCGTTGATTGCATTACCCGATGCTACTCGTGTTGCAAGGGATTCGCCCTCTTCGTAAGTAGGAAGCGATTCTTCAAAGTTCTCTGGTAGGTTACGCGCAATTGCATCTTTTAGCTCAGTTGCAAGTTCCGCATGTTCAGCACTATAACTTTCGAAAAGCTCGTTCCACTCTTGTTCTTTTTGAACACCCATTGTGTCCGCTGCTTCTTTAAACGTCTCATACACACCATCTGGAACATGGAAATCTTCTTCGAAAGTCCATTTGTAATAGTCTTTTGTCAGCTTCATTTCTTCTTCGCCTAGCGGTGCACCGTGTGCGTCTGATTTTCCAGATCTGTTTGGTGAACCATAGCCAATAACTGTTTTAACTTCAATCATAGTAGGTCCGCCAACATTGCCTTTTGCATCTTCAATTGCTTTATTTAACATGCCTACGTCGTTACCATCTTCAACTCGAATGTAGTTCCAACCGTAAGATTCAAAGCGCTTCTTAATATTTTCAGAAAATGACATATCTAGATCGCCATCAAGTGAAATATCATTGCTATCATAAAGAACAATCAATTTGTCTAATTGGAGATGGCCTGCCATTGAAATTGCTTCCGCCGCCACACCTTCCATTAAATCTCCATCACCACAAAGTGCATATGTATAGTGATCGATTACATCAAAGCCTGGTTTGTTGTATTTCGCAGCAAGGTGCTTTTCAGCCATCGCCATTCCAACAGCCATTCCAATTCCTTGGCCAAGTGGACCTGTAGTTGCTTCTACTCCTGCTGTATCACGGTATTCAGGGTGACCTGGTGTTTGCGATCCCCATTGTCTAAAGTTTTTAATTTCTTCCATTGGAAGGTCGTATCCACCTAGGTGAAGTAAACTATATAAAAGCATTGAGCCATGTCCAGCCGAAAGTACAAAACGGTCTCGGTTGAACCATTGTGGGTTCGATGGATTGTGGTGCATCTGTTTTGTCCATAGTGTGTAAGCCATTGGTGCAGCTCCCATTGGTAATCCCGGATGGCCTGAATTTGCTTTTTCGATTGCATCAATTGAAAGTGTTCGGATAGTATTAATTGCTAATTGGTCAATTTGTTGAGTCATTATATTTAATCTTCCTTTCTAAATCGTATCAATTTCTACCTATACATCTTATAGTTTAGACAACCTTGCTACTAAATACAATTACTTTCACGAATTATTAAATTTCAGCCTTATTTGAGATGCTTGCGATTACGGGCATTTTTTACTTTTTCTGGTGTTACATCTGTACCCTCTGGGTCAATAACTTGTACATTTTCGATTGTTTCACGCATGGATGATCGGAATGTGGCGAGGTATTCCTTTCGTAACATGGTCTGCTCTTTCGCCTCATCAATTGAAAGTCCTTCAGTTTTCGACTTTCTTGATAATTCATTTATGCGGTCGATTTTATCCTTAGGTAACATAAATTATTCCTCCACTAAATTTACTTTGAATATATATGTTTGAAAAAGGTGCGTAATAAATAAGGAAATCGTTGAAACGGCTTACTTTCCGCCTTATCCAACAATTCCCAAGTGTATTTAAAACTTGTTATTTACTTACATCTACAATTCCAACGGAAGTAAAATTTCGGGCAAGGCATCCCAATATCCGGGAATTAATCACTCAATCTATCCCTTCTGCACCGTTGAAGTAAATGTAGCCTTCATAATCCCAACACATATACTTAGCTAAAATGTATACAAAAAAAGCAGGAAGCGCAATGATTTAGCCTTCCTGCTGAACTTTATATTCTTTAAAACGGCGATGGATAGTCGCCTTACTTACATCATGTCCTAACCCTTTCAAAATACCTGTGATTTCTTCAAAGGTCAGTCCTTTGTTGCGTAGTGAGACGATTTCACTTACAGGGACCTCGATTCTTTCCCGCCCTTCCGCATTCCCTCTGTTTTTCAAATTATCTTCAGGACGATAGCCTTCCCTTACCGCACGCTTCATGCCGCGACGTATTTTCGCATTGTGAAGTTTGCGTTGATATTCTTCCACCACAGCAAGTATTTCTAAAAGCATCGTGTCCATCTCATTTAAAGCAATTTGTCCGTTATCACTATGTGTATAAATTTCTGTTTCCGTTTTTGCAAGAAGGTGTAAAACTGCCATACGTGCATTTCCCCGACCTATTCTTGTTTCATCTTGAACGAGGACGACATCGATTTTCTCGTCACGAACGAAATCTAAAAGGTCGAGCAGCCCATCGCGTTCAATATCGAACCCACTATGTTGATCGCTAAATGTGCCCGCAATTGAAAATCCTAGTTTTTCAGCCAGTTGTTCTAGTTCTTCCTCTTGCCTTGTTAAGGACATTTCCTGCGCTTCCTTATCTGTACTCACTCTACTATAAATGACACATTTTTTGTTTTGTAGTTTCATTCACTGTCACCTGCAAGATTCGTTGCAACATCGTTTTCATTTAAACCTTGTCGACGTGGAATCTGCAATTCCTTTCCTACTTCAATTGTTGTGGATGTTAGCTTGTTTAAATTTATCACTTCTTTTATCCATTTGTCGGTTGGCACATTATTTGCGTATAAGAGTGAGTAGCCCCAAAGTGTATCGCCCTCAGTCACAATCACTTTTTCGTAAGCGACTTCGTTTGCTGCCTTATTAACATTTAAAATTGTGAACATCAGGCAGAAGACAATGACCAAAATTAAATAACTATTATTTTTTATAAGTTTCATGATTAATCGCCCCTCATCGAATGTTTGTTCGGAATCTATGTTCTCATCATAAAATATAATTTTATACTTGTCAAGATTTTTCTCGAACTAACGTTTGTATTTTGTTCTAACCGCTGATATACTATTCGTAATAAGGGAATTCGTGTTCGAGTGGAATCTTTCACTCTGTACGAAAAATACTATTTTAAAGAGGTGAATGGGATGACAAAAATATCAAAAAGACAGGAATCCATCATGGATTTTATCAAATCTGAAGTAAGTCAAAAGGGTTACCCACCCTCCGTTAGAGAAATCGGTACAGCAGTCGGTCTTGCATCGAGTTCTACGGTTCACGGCCATTTAGCTAGATTAGAAAGCAAAGGGTATATTAGAAGAGATCCTACAAAACCACGTGCCATTGAGATATTAGATCCCGAGGGTCTAGAAGCATTTAAACCAGGGGTTCTTACTGTTCCACTAGTTGGAAAAGTGACCGCTGGCCTTCCGATCACAGCGATTGAGAATATTGAAGAATACTTCCCGCTTCCAGAAACTTTCGGTACAGCGGAAGACAATATTTTCATGCTTGAAATTGTCGGAGACAGTATGATTGAAGCAGGTATTTTGAATGGCGACTATGTCGTTGTGAAACAACAAAACACTGCACAAAACGGGGATATTGTCGTTGCAATGACGGATGAAGACGAAGCAACTGTTAAACGCTTCTTTAAAGAAAAAAACTATTTCAGGTTGCAACCTGAAAACTCTTTACTAGATCCCATTATCGTTGACAGTGTCTCGATTCTTGGTAAAGTTGTCGGAGTCTACCGCAATATCCAATAAAATAATAAAGTAAAAGGAGTTGTACTCATCTTTTGATGAGTACAACTCCTTTTTTCATTTCGTATGAATCAGACGTTTTGAAATCAGCTTACCGAGTGAGGACAGGACGGCTATTTTAACATGTTCATAGGTGAGCCCGCCTTGTACATAGGCAGTGTATGGAGGTCGAATTGGACCATCTGCAGTCAACTCAATGCTAGAACCCTGAATAAATGTTCCTGCTGCCATAATCACCTTATCTGTATAGCCCGGCATATAGGATGGTTCTGGAGCAAAATGCGCATCAATCGGGGAATTTTCTTGAATTGATTGACAGAAGGCAATCATTTGCTCTGCGTTTTCAAACGAGACTGATTGAATTAGATCGGTTCTCTTCGTTGAATAATGTGGTGTCGTTTCTAGGCCGTAACTATCCAGTAGCGCAGCAGTGAAAAGGGCGCCTTTTACTGCCTGGCTCACCACATGCGGTGCAAGAAAGAAACCTTGGTACATTTCACGGAGTGTATCAAGCGATGCGCCTGCTTCAGCTCCGATACCCGGCGACGTTGTACGATAAGCACATTGTTCAACGAGATCTGCGCGTCCTGCGATGTAACCCCCTGTTCGAACAAGGCCCCCGCCTGGATTTTTTATTAGGGATCCTGCCATTAAATCGACCCCAACATCAGTTGGCTCCTGCGCTTCAACAAATTCACCATAACAGTTGTCTACGAATACAATTAGTTCTGGATTTATCGCTTTAATTTTTCGAACCATTTCCCCAATCTCATCGACTGTAAATGAGGGACGATCCGAATACCCTTTGGATCGTTGAATGCCAATCATTTTTGTTTTGCTATGAATGTTCTTTAACACTTCTTCGAAATTGACCGAACCATCTTCATCTAAATCAATGTGTTTGTATGTAATTCCGTAGTCATAAAGAGAACCCGTATCTTTCCCGTTACCCGTCACGATGGCGTCGAGCGTATCGTAAGGTTTCCCTGTTATGTATAGCAATTCATCGCCTGGTCTAAGAATCCCGAACAAGCTAATTGATATTGCATGTGTTCCCGATATGATTTGGTTCCGAACTAGACACGCTTCAGCACCGAACGCCTCTGCATAAACGCTTTCAAGTACGTCCCGACCTTCATCGTCATATCCGTATCCGGTTGAGCCTGTTAAGTGAAAATCGCTCACTCGATTTTTTTGAAAAGCTGCGAGTACTTTCTTTTGATTCGCATAAGCAATTTTTTCTATGCCTGCGAAGTAAGGAGATAGTTTTTGTTCGATTTCCGCTGTTCGATTTTCTACTTGTTGTTCATCATTTGAGCTCATTGTAATCGATGCCTCTTTCTTATCTATTGATATTACCTAATTTTATCAGTTTGCCGCGCTACGTCAATGTTCCTATAATTCCTATAGTTGAAACTACTCGATTTTCTAGTTATATAATTAAAGATATTGAAATGGGGGAAGTTCGATGGCTTGGGATGTATCTTTCCGATTGCAACGGAAATCAACGGTTTATTAGAGTTCCTCGTAAGGTTAGGGTCGTTACTTTAACTATTTAGAGAGTCATGTTTTGGATTATTGAAATCAATATAGTAAATATAAAACCGGAACATGGCTTCTCATTTGCCCGTTCCGGTTTTTTCTCACTGTTCGAATTCTAAGCTAACTGATTTTGCTGGCACATATGTTGAAATAGCATGTTTATAAATGAGTTGCTGCTTGCCTTCGGTTTCAAGAAGGACCGTGTAATTATCATACGATTTAATAAGGCCTTTCAGTTGGAAACCATTCATTAAAAATACTGTAACCGGGATATTATTCTTGCGTAATGAATTTAAAAAGACGTCTTGCATTTTTCCTTGTTTCATAACAATTAACTCCTCCTGTTGTCATAACTTTTCTATGTTCCCATTAACTACTTTCGCCCTAAGTTGTCCGAATCCTTCAATTCCTTCGAAACTTCTTCAATTATTTCTTCAGTTCCTGCTCCAGCATCAAACCACGTGACGGATAACTTGTTTCTAAAATACGTCAATTGCCTTTTTGCATAATTACGCGTATTTTTTTTAATAAGCTCTACAGCGTTGTCCAACGATATTTTACCTTCAATATATTGATGAAGTTCTCTGTAGCCAATGGCTTGCACCGACTGCATATTTCGAACGCCCTGATCCCACAAAGTTTTCGCTTCTTCTAGAAATCCTTGCGCCATCATAATATCGACCCGTTTATCAATCCGTTCGTATAACAGCCCCCGGTCCATATCCACACCAATCAAAAGATGATTGAAAAGTGCATCCCTTCCGACATCCTGTTCATGGTCACCTTTAGTCATCCCCGTCACTTCAATAATTTCTAACGCACGAATGATTCGTCTATGGTTGTTTGGATGGATTTTTTCCGCATCAATCGGATCTTTAGCAACAAGTTGCTCATAGAGATGGTCTGAACCTTTCTCTTCAAGTTCTCGCTCGAGTCGATTGCGTACATCGATGTCGGATGCTTGTTCTGTAAAGCGAAAATCATACAAAACCGATTGGACATATAACCCAGTCCCGCCTACAATAATTGGCATTTTTCCACGGCTTTGAATTTCTTTTATCCATTTCCGGACTTCCGTTTGGTATTCAGCGACCGAAAATGTTTCGGTTGGCTCTTTTAGATCAAACATATGATGTGGTATGCCTTCCATTTCCTCTTGGGTAATTTTAGCCGTACCAATATCAAGTCCTTTATACACTTGTAGCGCATCACCATTTATCACTTCTCCGTCGACCAATTTAGCAAGGGCTAAACTAAGCGCAGTCTTCCCTGAAGCTGTTGGTCCCACGATTGCAATCACATCTAAATTATTCGTCATCGTTTTTCAATCCAATTAAGTACAGCTTGAACCGTTTCGTTCCGTGTTGGATCATTCAACAGTTCATGTCGGCCACCTTCAAGGAGTAACACTGTCACATCTTCAATTCCTGCATCATCGTATTGACGTGCTACTTTCCATACCCCTTTTCCGTAATTCCCAACCGGATCATCAGTTCCTGAAAAAAGTAGCATAGGCAATGTTTTCCGGATTTTGGCAACTTCGTTTTTGTTATGAATTAAGCTAAGACCGCTAAATAAGTCTAAGTAAAATTGAGTCGTTGGGATAAACCCACAGTTTTCATCTTTCACATATGTTGAGACAAGCTCACTACTTTTCGAAAGCCAATCAAACTTCGTTACAGGACGATCAACCTTTTTATTGAATGAACCAAATACAAGCGAATCGAGGGTTTCATTAGGCTGATTGAATCCATCTTTCTTACCCATTGCGTATGCAACTGCTTGGCCAGCATAACGGGCAATTCCAGGGTCGGCTCCTGTACCCGATAACGCAACAAGGTCAACAACATCGCCATGCAATTGGATAAAGCGCCTAGCTATAAACGAACCAAAACTATGCCCCAAAAGAATGTGATTTAACGTAGAATCGTATGTTTTCATATGAGTAATGACTTCATAGGCATCTTCAACGACTCGATCAAATCCATTCGAATCAGCTAAATGTCCTTTCAAGCCATTCAATTGCACCGTTTTTCCATGTCCTCGGTGATCATGTCCCGAAACGACATACCCTTTTTCTATGAAGAATTGTATTGTTGAATCATAGCGTCCTATATGCTCCGCCATACCGTGAAGTAAATGAATATGCCCGACAGGTTTACCTTCGGGATGTTTTATAAACGCATATAAATTGAAGCCATCTGACATTTCAAGCGATAGTTCTGCCACTACGTTACACCTCCACTTTCCCCTTGTTCTCTGTCTAAGTAAACCTCAGACTACCCGATTACATATAATCGTAGTCTAAAATGTATTTACATGACCCTTTTAAACATTTTCTCAATTTCATATGACGTAAAGTGAATGAGGACTGGCCTGCCGTGTGGACATGTAAATGGATTCTCCATTTCGGATAAATCATTTAGCAATCTCTCCATGTCCGACATAGTCAGATGATGATTAGCCTTTATAGAACGTTTACAGCTCATCATAATTGCCGCTTCTTCACGAAGTTTCCCAATATCAATTTTCTTCGATTCCAGTACCTGTTCTATAAGATTTTCAATCACTTCCGTTTCCTCACCTTCCGGGAACCAAGTCGGAAATTCCCGTACAATGTAGGAAGTCGGTCCAAACTCTTCTAAATAAATCCCTACTTCTTCAAGAAGGTTCATACTTTCTTCAATCCTGGCCTTTTCATCAGCAGAGTAATGAAACGTATGGGGGATCAAAAGAAGTTGCCGTTCCTCGTTTTTAGTTTCTTTTAATTTATCTCTAAAAAATTCATATTTAATACGTTCTTGCGCAGCGTGTTGATCAATCATGAAAAAACCATCTTCATTTTGCGCGACAATATAGGTTCCGTGAACTTGTCCTACTGGAAATAACGTTGGAAATGTAGGTGCCGGCGTGCTTTCTGGTTCCTCCTCGGTCGAGAAGGGCTCTTTAAGCGTCCACTGGTCATCCTCAACCCGTTCTGCTCGTTTTTCATACAACGGCATGGCAGGTTCCGGAGGCGCCTCTACGCGCCTACTAGGCGGTTGTTCCGGACGCGTACTTTTCCAGAGACTCACCTGTTCTGACTTTTCAGGTTTAACAGGGCTCTTTACCGTGGCCCCGGGAACAATTACATTTTTTCGTATCGTGCTTTGTATCGATTCCTTAATGAGATTTAGAAGTTCTCCTTCTTTACTCATCCGAATTTGTTGTTTTGAGGGGTGTACGTTTACATCCGTTAAGAATGGATCCCCTTCAACATTAATAACAGCGATAGGAAATCTACCAATTGGTAAGAATGTATGGAATGCATCCAGTACTGCTCTATTAATCGCATAGCTCTGAATCCATCTGCCGTTCACAATAATCGTCATATAATTTCTGGATGCGCGTGTCATTTCAGGTAACGTAACAAACCCATGAACTGCATAATCCGCATTCGCTCCTTGAAATGGAACCATTTTTCGCGCTGTAGTCATGCCGTATATATCCGCTAACACGCGAAGTTGGTCACCCGTTCCTGATGTTTGTAATAGGGTTTGATTATAATGGGTGAGTTTGAATGCAATCTTCGGATGACTGAGCGCTAGTCGATTGACAAGACCTATTGTGTGCCCAAGTTCTGTTTGAATGGTCTTCATATATTTTAACCGAGCCGGTGTATTAAAAAAGAGTTGAGAAACGGTGATATCTGTTCCTTTTCGAAATGCGGCATCTTCATGTTTCACAAGTTGTCCACCGTCAATAAAGACCTCTGTTCCCGTACTTTCACCGTCCGATGTCCAAAGTTTAATTTTGGCCACGGAAGCGATACTCGCAAGTGCTTCTCCGCGAAAACCGAGTGTACGAATACGAAATAAATCATGCTCATTGGAAATCTTACTCGTTGCGTGACGTTCAAATGCCCGAACCGCATCGTGTTGCGACATTCCTTTTCCATTGTCTGTGACACGAATCAGCATAAGGCCAGCTTCCTCAAGTGCGATTTCAATCACCGTACTCTCTGCATCAATCGAGTTTTCAACGAGTTCCTTCACAATCGAAGCAGGCCGTTCAACAACTTCACCTGCCGCTATTTTATTAGACAATGTATCGTCCATCACTTTAATAATATCCAAGTTGGTCACCCTTTCTCAGAGCGGAGCTTTTCTTTCAGTTCAAAAATGTAATTCATAGCATCGAGCGGCGTCATATTAAGCACATCTTTCTCATGCAAATCGGAGAGTACTTCTTTTTCTTCATCTGAAATATTGACTTGCCCTTCGTTAGGTAAGTTAAAGAAGGCGAGTTGCTCTGGTTCAGTTGTCAATGTCACAAGTTTTTTCTCGCTTTCAAAGCGCTCGAGTAATTCTTTTGCGCGGTCAAGAAGTGGAGCAGGAAGCCCTGCAAGATCCGCAACATAAATCCCGTAACTCTTGTCTGCGGCTCCCTTCATCACTTTGTGAAGGAAGACAACCTTTCCGTCCTGTTCCATCGCTGCAACATGAACGTTTTCAAGTCTTGCAAGTTCCTGATCCAGTGTTGTTAGTTCATGGTAATGCGTTGAAAACAATGTATTCGCGCCAATCTCATCATGAATGTATTCCATCATGGCTTGCGCTAGGGACATGCCGTCATAAGTAGACGTCCCTCTTCCAATTTCGTCGAATAACAATAGGCTATTTTCAGTTGCGTTCGCAATCGCTTGTTGGGATTCCATCATTTCCATCATGAATGTACTTTGACCGGATGCAAGATCATCTGCTGCACCTATTCTTGTAAATATTTGATCGGTTACTGGTAGAGCTGCGCTATCACACGGCACATAACAACCAATTTGGGCCATCACGACGGTTAATGCAACTTGTCGCATGTACGTACTTTTACCGGACATATTCGGTCCAGTAATAAGCAGCATATTCGCGTCTTCCGTCAACAGACAATTGTTCGGAACGTAAAGAGCTTGGTCCATCATTTTCTCAACGACGGGGTGCCGCCCATTTTTCACTTCGAGCGCTTTACCTTTATGAAATGTAGGTTTTACATAATTCCATTTTTCTGCAACATTAGCAAATGATAAAAGAACATCAAGTTCGCTGAGTACGGATGCAAGCTCCTGGATTTCTGTTATATGTTTTTTCATCTCATCACGGATTGTCCCGAATAACAGGTATTCAAGTTCAAGTCCTTCAGCATCAGCGTTTAAAATTAAATCTTCTTTTTCTTTTAGTTCTGGCGTTATATAACGTTCCGCATTCGCAAGTGTTTGTTTCCGTTCATATCGTTCGAGATCTGCCAGATGTATATTAGACTTTGTGATTTCTATAAAATAACCGAATACCCGGTTATACCCTATTTTCAACGTTCTTATGCCAGTTCTTTCACGTTCATCTAATTCCAGTTGAGCTAACCAATCCTTACCATTTCTTGTTGCATCTCGGTACTGATCTAATTTCACGTCAAATCCATCTTTGATGACGCCGCCTTCTTTTAGTGTAATCGGTGGATTCTCTGCGATTGCTGCGTCAAGAAGCGTACGAGTCTCTTCACATACATTAATACGATTCGCAAATTGTTCAAGTAACGGTTTTCCCGAATTAGCAAGAGCCGTTTTTATTTGCGGCACTTGTCGGAGTGAATTTCTTAGCTGAGCGAGATCTCGTCCACTTGCCGAGCCCATTGAAATCCGACCAGCAAGTCGTTCCAAGTCATAGACTTCACGTAAGTTTGTCTTTAGTTCGTCGCTTAAGAAATATTCTTCAAGAAGTTCAGTTACCGCATCAAGTCGATTTTCAATGGCCACTTGTTCCGCAAGCGGTTGGTGGATCCACATTTTCAGTTTACGTGCACCCATTGCTGTAACAGTTTCATCAAGTAACCAGTAAAGCGTTCCTTCCTTTGTTCCGTTACGAATTGATTGAACTAGTTCTAGGTTTCGCATCGAGTTTGCATCGATTGATAGTTTGGATTGCTTTCGAAGAAATTCAAACGGACGCAGGTGATCAAGTGATCTCTTTTGCGTTCGTTTAACATACGAAATGAGTCTGTTACATGCCTCCACCACTTCTTCCGGAACATTTACGGGCAATGGCAGCGCTTCTTCACTGTGTTCAATGGATAGTGTAATATTGCGTTTTGCCATACTATCGCTAAGAGCGATGTGAAGCCCTTCCCCGACAACTACTTCTTTCATACCCAGTGCTTCGATTTCAGAGATTAACGTACGTTCATCTCCTTCAACATATTGAACCTTTCCTTCACCTGTGGATAAGTCTAGATAGGCAAGCGCATAGTTTTTATCGTCGATAATATCAGCCGAGCCGATAAAATGATTGGTATTAGTATCGAAGCTTTTTCCTTCAGTCATCGTACCAGGCGTCACAACCCGAACGATTTCACGTCGAACAAGCCCTTTTGCTTCACTTGCACTTTCCGTCTGTTCACAAATCGCCACTTTATGGCCTTTTCGTACCAGCGTTTCTATATAACCTTCAGCCGAGTGATAAGGCACGCCGCACATCGGGATTCGGTCGCCTTTGCTCGCATCGCGGCTTGTTAAAGTAATTTCCAAGATTTGAGAGGCTGCTACTGCATCTTTAAAAAATAATTCATAAAAATCGCCAAGTCTAAAGAATAGAAAGGCGTCTTCTTGTTCTGCTTTTAATCTTAAGTATTGTTGAATTACCGGTGTATATTCTTTCATATGTATGTACCCTCACAATAAATTTATGTTTTGTATTCATTATAACACTTTTTCATATACCATCTGTCATTTTGCTGGATAATCCATTCGAATTAGGGTCGTCCATTCAAGTTAAGTGTTCGGGAAGATTGTTATATATATGTTCATTAGTGGAGTCAAACCAGGCACTAAATACCATTCCAGAAAACTAAAAAAAGCCGGAGGAATTTTCCGGCTGTTTAATATGATGAGGAATCTTTACCTTTTTTATGACCATGAGAATCGTCTTTCTCATCGCAATGGTCCTTCTTATGACCGTGGTGGTGACTCGACGACTCATCATTGATTGGCCACTCCTCCTCAAATGTATGAGGATGGACAACAACACATATTTTTGTTTCACCCACAACTTCCGCAACTAATTCACGCTCTACGCAAACAATAAAGTTGTCGCCGCACTTTGAAATAATTGCTTCCGTACAATTTGGATGCTGTATGACGTTGACGATAATTTCCTCATGCCTTGACGTTGGTTCATCCCGATAGTGTAATCTTATTCGGTCTTTATAAGAAACAGTTTCTGTAAACACCGACGTTTTTGAATGATTATTATGAGAGTACCAAACGTTTATATCAAACTTACCAGACACTTCAACATATTTACCAACCTTTTTTGCTTGATGCGTGTGATTAATCACCCAACAGCCTAGTATACTAGTCGGTTTGTTCGGCGGGCACAATGTTTCTTTTGTATCTGTCCGTTTTTTACCCTTAGCAACAATCGCCTTCGTTACAATTTGTCTTAAGTCCTTCAGTTTTCTTCCTCCTCCGTTCGCTTCAATTCATCTTATGCACATGAAGCCCAGAGGGTGAAAAAATCGGCAGGAAATTAATCCCGCCGATCTATCTTTTATTAATGCTTAGTATAAGTTGTGTTTTTTACGTATGAACCTGTTTCGCCGCGGAGTAAATCTCCATCAGTCGAAGTAATGATATCATTTGTAACACCGTTTGCGATTGTTGTTGAGACTAATTGCAAGAGATCATTTACTTCACCTTGCGACTGCTTGAACTCTTGAACAATTGGAACCGAGTCAATATCAGCTTGAATTTTATCGATTTTACCTTCAATGATAGAAAGTGCTTTTTCCTTGCCGTATTGTTGGAAATTGACCGCTTGCTTTTGAAGTGATTTCAAACTCGCAATATTTTCTCGAATTTTTTGGTTTTCGTTAATTTGTGCTTCTGCACGCTTGAAGAAATCAACCTCTTCAGTGTTTGCAATCATAAGTGCAATTTCCTTCGACTTCGCAATAATTTCGTCTTTTGTATACTTCTTATCCATTAAATCATTACCTCTTTCTTTTCTACAACGCCGATAAATTCGCCGTCGAGTGACCATGTTTTGGCTTCTTTTATTTTTACATACACGAGTTGACCTGTTATTGATTTGGGACCTCGGAAATTAACAAGCTTACTTTGTCTTGTATATCCAGAGAGGACTTCCTCATTTCGCTTACTTTCACCCTCAACTAGCACTTCTACGATTTGTCCCTCAAATCGCTTCAACGCTTTTGCGGAGTATTCATTAACAAGCTTGTTCAATCTTTGAAGTCGTGCTTTCTTTACATCCATCGGTATATTATCTGCCATCTTTTCAGCGGGTGTTCCGTCACGTGGCGAATAAATATAAGTAAATGCAGTTTCAAAACCAACTTCTTCATATAAGGTTATCGTCTCTTCAAATTGCTCATCTGTTTCATTCGGGAATCCAACGATAATGTCCGTCGTCAATGAAACATCTGGTATCGCAACTTTTATTTTACGAACAAGTTCGAGAAACTCTTCTCTCGAATAAATTCTGCCCATAATCTTCAGCATAGACGTTGAACCCGATTGTACAGGAAGATGGATATGTTCAACAAGATTACCGCCTTTGGCCAGCACTTCAATTAAATGATCATCGAAATCTCGTGGATGACTAGTTGTGAAACGCACTCTTGGAATATCGATTTTACGCAAATCGTCCATTAAATCACCAAATCGGTAGTCAAGATCTTCAAAATCCTTACCATAGGCATTAACGTTTTGTCCTAGCAACGTTATTTCCTTATAGCCTTGAGCCGCCAGCTGTCTGATTTCGAGAATGATATCCTCGGGTCTTCGACTTCTTTCTTTCCCCCGCGTATATGGCACGATGCAATATGTACAAAACTTATCGCAACCGTACATAATGTTCACCCACGCTTTAATATCCCCGTGTCGAACTTTCGGAAGGTTTTCAATAATGTCACCTTCTTTGGACCATACCTCGATAACCATCTCTTTCGACATATAAGCCTCATGAATAATATTGGGCAATCTATGAATATTATGTGTCCCAAAAATCATATCGACTTGATCATATGTTTTCAATATTTTATTGACGACAGATTCTTCTTGCGACATACAACCGCACACGCCGATTAATACATCGGGATTACGCTGTTTTAGTGGTTTTAAATGACCAAGCTCACCAAACACCTTGTTTTCCGCGTTTTCACGAATTGCACATGTGTTTAGCAAAATGATATTCGCATCCTCAACTGTGTCAGCAACTTCGTACCCGAGCACTGTAAAAATGCCGGCTATTACCTCAGTATCATGCTCATTCATTTGACAACCATAAGTTTTAATAAAAAACTTCCTACCTACACCCATCCCCTGGAATCGTTCGTCGATTTCGAAGTCATCGAAGTATGCGATTTCTTCTCCTCCACGTTTTCTTGCCTTTTTCAAGGATGGTTCTGTATAGACCGTTTCGAAGTATTGGCTATAATCTTTTTCTGTTTCGCCTACATTATTCTCTAAATCCGGCTTTATGCGACCACCGTTTACACGCTGTTCTTCACTCATAAATTAGGAACCCCCTCCTACCGTCTTTCGGGAACTATGTCATACATTGTTCCATTATACTGAACTAGTAGGTCGCTGTACAAGAAGAGGCATATAATTATCGTTTTGTTGGTTATTTGTCACACTCTTGCAACATCATAAATCAGGCTTATTTGCATCTCTGCGCGCATAGCCTTCCCACCTAGCAAAGGCGTAAATATCGTAAGTAACATATTCTTCAAAAAGAAAAAACTACAGGGATGGCCCCATAGTTTTCCTACTTATTTAATTTCGATTCCAGCAGCGCTACGCATTCGTTTTTCGACGAGCAATTTCAATGCCGTCCGTCCCTCACCATTAATGGTGATATCGGTGAAAGCAGGTGCACATGTGAGATCTGCCCCACTTGGTGCGACAAACCCCCGTGCGATCGCTATCGCCTTAACCGCTTGGTTTAATGCTCCTGCCCCTACCGCTTGCATTTCTGCGTATCCTTGCTCTCTAATAACTGCGACGAGTGCGCCTGCGACAGAATTTGGATTCGAGCGAGATGAGACCTTCAATGGATTCACCATTATTCCTCCTTGTTTTTCGATGTCTATGGAACGGATACGTCCATAGCCCATCCTATGAACTAGAGGATTCGTTTAGACTCACGTCAGCCTTCGAATGGATTATCATCATTAATCAATATTCGTTCAACGTGAAGCGCTTTTCCAGTTTCGTCATCAAGTTCAATATACAAACCGCCTAGCTGTGTGCGGCCATTCTTCGGTACTTCAAAGCGGACAGGCATATTTGTTTGAAAACGATAAATAACATCTTCTTTTTTCATGCCCAATATTTCGTCGTAAGGCCCCGTCATGCCCGCGTCTGTTAAATAAGCAGTTCCTCTAGGCAGTATCCGTTCATCGGCCGTCTGGACGTGCGTGTGCGTCCCAACAACCACAGATGCCTTCCCATCTAGATGCCAGCCCATAGCTAATTTTTCACTTGTTGCTTCTGCGTGAAAATCGACAAAGACGAGTGGCGATATTTCGCGAGCTTCTTCAATTAGTTCATCTGCTTTTGCGAACGGATCACCGTGTGGAGGCAAAAATGTTCTCCCGTGTAAATTAATTACAGATAATGTGACGCCATTTTTGGAAATGGTTGTCATTCCACGACCTGGTGCTTCATCTGAAAAGTTAGCTGGGCGAATTAAATAATCGGTGTCATCAATAAAATCATAGATTTCTTTTTGATCCCATGTATGGTTTCCCATTGTCATTACATCAATTCCTGCACGTAGCAGGTCGTCAAATATCGCCTTAGTAATCCCTCTCCCCGCGGCTGCATTCTCTCCATTCGCGATCACAACATCAGGTGAATATTTTCGTTTTAGACGTGGTAAGTAACGAGATACCATCTCTCGCCCCGGTGAACCAACGATATCTCCAATAAATACTATTTTCATAAAAAAGACCTCTTTCTGTTGTAAACTCAATGCTATATAGGTTGAACAAAAGAATGTGACATTCAGTTGATTGGAGTGGAGAGCGGCGACTCCTGTGGGATTAGCAGGGAGAGAGGTAGTTCACTCTCTCCTAGGTGAGACCCCGCAGGGAGCGAAGCGACTGAGGAGGCTCAGCGCCCGCCCCACGGAAAGCGTCAGGGAAAGATTGCACTGTAACTTTCCGCACTGTCCGCTCGGAACGGAAATCAACGGGTTGTCCAAGTACCCGGTATATTTAGGATCTTCACTTCAACTCATATATATTGAATTTCTGTTTTTTAGTTTGTTGACTTTCTACTTCTTTTAAACGGAAAAAGACCCCCGGACCGAAGGTACGGAGGTCTTTTATCATTTTGCGTAGTCGACCGCTCGTGTTTCACGGATGACTGTGACTTTAATGTGACCTGGATAATCAAGTTCTTCTTCGATTCTTTTTCGAATGTCGCGAGCTAGACGATGCGCTGTAATATCATCAATTTGATCGGGACGTACGATAATTCGTACTTCTCGACCTGCTTGAATCGCGAACGACTTCTCAACACCCTCATAAGATTCTGAAATCTCTTCAAGCTTTTGCAATCTACGAATGTAGTTTTCAAGTGTTTCACTTCTAGCACCTGGTCTAGCCGCTGATAATGCATCCGCTGCCGCAACAAGTACCGCAATAACAGAAGTAGCTTCAGTATCTCCGTGATGGGAAGCAATACTGTTAATAACAACAGGGTGTTCTTTATATTTTGTTGCTAGTTCGACACCGATTTCAACGTGACTTCCTTCAACTTCATGGTCAATTGCTTTCCCAATATCGTGAAGTAGTCCTGCGCGTCTTGCAAGCGTCTGATCTTCACCAAGTTCGGCTGCTAAGAGCCCAGTTAAGTACGCAACTTCTGTTGAGTGTTTTAATACGTTCTGTCCATAACTCGTACGGAAACGTAATCTACCAAGAATCTTAATGAGATCGGGATGAAGATTGTGTATGCCCATATCGAATGACGTTTGCTCACCTGTTTCACGAATAAGCTCGTCCACTTCGCGTCTAGACTTATCTACCATTTCCTCAATTCGTGCTGGGTGAATTCGCCCATCAGCAACAAGTTTCTCAAGTGCTAGACGTGCAGTTTCTCGCCGCACCGGATCGAATCCTGATAATACGACTGCTTCTGGTGTATCATCAATAATTAAATCGATGCCCGTCAGCGTTTCAAGTGCCCGGATGTTACGTCCTTCACGGCCAATTATGCGGCCCTTCATTTCATCATTCGGTAAGTTTACTACAGATACTGTCGTTTCGGCAACGTGATCCGCCGCAAAACGCTGTACCGCTGTTGAAAGTATTTCACGGGCTTTTTTGTCAGCCCCTTCTTTCGCTAATAACTCTGACTCTTTCGTCATAACAGCAATATCCGTTGCTAGTTCTTTTTCAACTTCCTTGAGAATAAGCTGTTTTGCTTCTTCCCGAGTAAGTGCAGATATTTTTTCAAGTTCCGACTCTTGAGCCGTAACAAGCTCTTCAGCTTTGCGTTCCATCTGTTCAACATGCTGTTGTCTTCCGGTAAGCGCTTCTTCCTTGCGCTCCAGACTAGATTCTCTTTTGTTTAGACCATTATCTTTGCGGTCAAGATTCTCTTCCCGCTGTAAATGACGGTTTTCCTGCTTTTGCAGTTCCGACCGTCTCTCGCGGATTTCAGCTTCCGCTTCAATTCTCAGTTTGTGAGTTTCATCCTTCGCTTCTAAAAGTGCCTCTCGCTTCAATGCCTCTGCTTCACGTTCAGCCTCTTCGACAATCGTTTCAGCCGAGTACTTGGCACCCGTCACTTTTGATTCGTTCACTTTCCTATTAACAAAATAGATAACAACGACACCGACACCGAAACCGAGCAAAGCGAAGAGGATTTTTTCCACTAACATCCTGGTCACCTCCTCCTGCTATTCTTTTCATTTTCAGTCGACACATATATTAACGTTCAACATACTGTCTAAATCAATTTATTTATTGAAATGCAATTATACAATTCTAATTGTATCTATGAAAAAATGACATGTCAAGGAACACAAGTGCTATGCGCTTGTAATAATCGGCTAATTAATAAAAAAAGATCCATCCTCACTAGAGGATGAACCAATTTACTAATTATTTCTCTTCTTCATCGAGTAAAAGTGCAAGTCGTTCCGCTTCTTCCTCTTCATCTAGTTCCTCTGGTATTTCAACCTGATCACCTAGACCATACGATGCGCGGATTTTTTGGTCAATCTCTGCTTTAATGGCTGGATTCTCCATCAAGAATTGCTTTGCATTTTCACGGCCTTGGCCAAGTCGTTCGCCTTCATATGAATACCAAGATCCGCTACGCAGAACAACCCCAGCATCCGTACCAAGATCAACAATCTCACCCTCTTGAGAAATTCCTAGTCCATACATAATATCAACTTCTGCAAGACGGAATGGTGGTGCAACTTTATTTTTAACAACACGAATTCGGGTTTTATTTCCTACGATATCATTACCTTGTTTAATCGCTTCGCCACGACGTACATCAATTCGAACAGATGCATAGAATTTTAATGCACGTCCCCCCGGAGTAACTTCAGGGCTACCGAACATTACGCCAACTTTTTCACGAATTTGGTTAATAAAGATTGCGTTTGTTTTGGACTTGTTAATAGCTCCAGATAACTTACGAAGTGCTTGGGACATAAGACGTGCTTGTAGTCCAACGTGAGATGCACCCATTTCGCCTTCAATTTCAGCTTTTGGAACGAGTGCTGCAACAGAGTCAATAACGACAATATCAACTGCACCACTTCGAACAAGTGCTTCACAAATTTCAAGAGCTTGCTCACCTGTATCAGGTTGTGATAGTAGAAGTTCGTCAATGTCGACACCAAGTCTTTTCGCGTACTCTGGGTCAAGCGCGTGCTCCGCATCGATAAATGCAGCTGTACCGCCAGCTGCCTGTGCCGCTGCGATTGCATGAAGCGAAACTGTCGTCTTACCAGAACTCTCTGGTCCGTAAATTTCAACAACGCGTCCTCGTGGGTATCCACCCACTCCTAGTGCGATATCAAGTGCAAGCGATCCACTTGATGTTGTTGATATATGTCGATCCGTCTTTTCTCCAAGTTTCATAACGGACCCTTTACCGAATTGCTTTTCAATTTGTTTTAATGCCATATCTAAAGCGGCTTTACGTTGCGTCAAATATATTTCCTCCCTAAACTATTTTCCTGTTTTTCTTTCTGTCTATATTATACCTCTTTATTTCTAAATACACAACAAAAAAGCGAACATTCATTCGAGTGTGTTGTGATAACTAAATTATGCGCTGAGAATCAGGGGCACCTTTGATTTTTAATTGAGAATACTGTTCTAAATCAAATTTTGAAGGCTTTACCTTTTCAGCTCTTTAATTAGATAATAAAGTGCAAATCGTGCGGCGCGAAGTCGGTTGGCATTTCTTGTCCCTGACAAATCCAGTTTATATGTAACTGGAGTTTCGTCTGGCAAAACAATCCCTATCCAAACAATACCAACAGGTTCACCGTCATGCGGAGTAGGTCCCGCTGCGCCTGTAATTCCAACACCAACACTTGAAGTGAATTTTCGCTGCACGTTGACAGCAAGTGAAGCCGCACATTCCTTACTAACTACCCCGTACTCCCCAAGCAAATTTTCCTCTACCCCAAGCTGCGTAACTTTTACATCGTTATTATAAACAACAACACCACCAACAAGAGATGAACTAACACCTGGTTGGTTTGCAAGTTCAGCCATAAAGAGACCCGCCGTTATACTTTCAGCTGCCGATAGCGTGAAACCTTTTTTCTTTAATAACTCCATCGCTTTCGAAGACAATGTATCGTCATCCATGCCATAAATGTAATCCCCGACAATGCCACGAATTTCCTCTTCAACTGGATCAATTAATTTGTTTGCTTCTCCAACCGAGCCTGATTTTGCAGTAATTCGCAATGTAACCGCTTCTGCTGTTGCAAGTGGCGCAACTGTTGGATTTGACTGTTTTTCCAATATAGGTTGAATTAGATGTTCAAGTTCAGCTTCGCCGATGCCATAAAATTTAAGAACGCGTGATGTGATGACTTCCTGCTTACCTATTACGCCGAGTAGATAAGGTATTGCCTCATCAACCAGCATTGGTTGCATTTCATGCGGTGGCCCTGGAAGAAGTATGTAATGTATTTCTTCATTCTTCACAGCCATTCCTGGCGCCATGCCTGTCCGATTGTCTAATACAATTGCCCCTTTGAGAACAAGTGCTTGCTTCTTATTGTTCTCCGTCATTTCACGGTTAGTACGTTTGAAATAGTTTTCAATGTATTGAAGCGCTTCATCATCGTTGACTAGCGATGATCCTATATGGCTGGCGATAGTTTCTTTCGTCATATCGTCTTTAGTTGGTCCAAGTCCACCGGAAAAAATTAAGACATCCGCACGACTTTCAGCGATTTTAATCACATCCTGAAGTCGATTTGGATTATCACCAACCACAGTGTGATAATGTACATCGACACCAATTTCGGCTAGTCGTGAAGAGATGAACGTCGCATTCGTATTGGTAATTTGGCCGAGTAATAATTCGGACCCAACTGCAATAATTTCAACTTTCATAATTACATCTCCCCTTACATTGATTCAAGCAATGGTTTTCTGTTTTTATAAAAGTAGTCCGCACCTGATAACACAGTGAACACTAGTGCGATATAAAGTAAAATCGTCCCCATTGGTACGCCGATTGATTCGAAATAAATATTATTAAACAACAATGATATAACTGCCGCAATTTGTGCGACTGTTTTAATTTTACCTAGCTGATTCGCAGCGACAACTTCCCCGCCGCCCGCTAGAATTAAGCGCAAGCCAGTAACTGCAAATTCACGGCTAATAATGACAATAACAATCCACGATGCCGCTGTTCCGTATTCCACAAGGATAATTAACGCAGCAGAAACTAGTAACTTATCTGCCAATGGATCAAGAAATTTCCCCAGATTTGTTACAAGGTTATATTTTCTTGCAATGTATCCGTCTAGCCAATCAGTCATTGAAGCGAAAATAAATATTAGTCCTCCAATTAACTGGCCAGTTGCTATCTCTGTATTTAATAAAGTGACACTTCCAAAACCAAAATCAACAAGCATGAAAATCATGAAGATGGGAATAAGTAACATCCGTGAAACAGTTATTTTATTAGGTAAATTCATAAAAAACACCTTTCCTCTAAAAGTATACTTTGCGCTATTCTATCCTATAGGTGACAACAGAACTTTAGTTTTGCCTACAGGGTCTTCCTTGAACTTATATTTAGGATGTTACAAAGAAAATAGTCATCTAATTAGATGACTATTATTCTTTCTCGTATTCAATAACAATATTTTGTGGAATGCTATCTGATGCATATTCAAGGAGTTCACCATTCACATAAATCTCCGTTGCCGCTGGACGTCCCACGCGAATTCTAACTTGTCCAGTATCGCTGACATCCAAAACTTCCGTTGTCTCCCCCGCTTTCATGACACGGGCACCTTCTGTTCGTTCTGTACGCTCACTATCCAAAACACCAATCCATGAGTCACCGCTTGTTTTAATCTCAAGCTGAAACTTATCAGAGGACGATAATGAATATGTAGAATCCTCTCCCACAATGCTAACATGCTCTAGCGCCTGCTCTGTCGTTGCAGGCTCTTCTTCTGGTTCTTCCTCTGCTTCTGCTTTTTCTTCAGCTTTCTCCACGTCTTTATCGCCTTCCGGGGTTTGTTGATCCTGTACTGTTATTGGATCATTCCCATCGACTTTTAAATCACTTACCTTTGACGCATTATGTTGATATAAAAACCACATAGCTCCAAAAATGACAATAATAAACAATGCAGCAATTATTTTCGGCATAACTTCAGTAAGTTGACTATTTCCCCTTGAACTGCCTCTTCTAGATAAATTAGGCGCAACAGGAGCTCGTTGTGTATCTTCAGTAGGCTCAATCGATCCTGAGCTTTCTCGATAGAGTGACAACATTTCTTCAGCATCTAATTCAACAGCCTCAGCATATTGCTTAATAAATGCACGAACATAGAATGACCCTGGCATCGAACCAAATTCTTCATTCTCAATACCCGCTAGATATCGCTTTTGTATCTTAGTTATTGCCTGTAAATCGTCTAATGTGTAGCCTTTATCTGTTCTCGCCTCTTTGAGTCGATCACCTAATCCGGTCACCAAAAACACCTGCCTATCAAAGATTAAAGATGTCGAATCCGCCCATTGACCCACGTTCAGGCATCATGTGGTTTTTCTCCATCATTTCGTATGTAATTTCTTGATCATGTTCTGTTCGTAACTCAATAATATAGTCGAAGTCTTCAATATTGTACTCAGAATGTTGAACAAAAATATCGGGATGTTCGACAACCTTTACCGCTGGGATTCGCATCATCTCACGAACCAGTTGTAAATGCCTCTCGTCTGGTGCTTTACGCGATACAATTCCATCAAGTATAAATATGTTATCTTTTGAGAACTCGTCTCCTGCAAGTGTGTTACGAACTGTTTGCTTAATCATAGTTGAGGATAGGAAAATCCATTTTTTATTTGCACAGACGCTCGCGGCTACTACAGACTCCGTCTTTCCAACACGGGGCATTCCCCTTACTCCAATCAATTTATGGCCTTCTTCTTTAAATATTTCAGCCATAAAGTCAACTAGAACCCCAAGTTCATTGCGAAGAAATCGGAATGTTTTCCGATCTTCAGTGTCTCGTAATATATAGCGGCCATGTCGCACTGCAAGTATATCGCTTAGTTTTGGTTCACGAATTTTCTTTATCTTTATCATTTCCATTGTTGAGGCAATCTGTTCAAAACGTTTAATTTGTGCATCGTCATCTGTTGTAAGCAGAAGTCCTCGATGTCCACCGCCAGCAGACTCTTCAAGTCCACCGTCAACGCTGTTAATGGTCGTAATATTGACTCGCAACATACCGAGTAATGAGGCGATATCTCCAAGTAGCCCTGGACGGTTCACTTGTATTTCATATTCGAGGTACCATTTTCCCATTCGACACACCCCTTCCCTTTACTAAAGGACGTCAAAAAACCTATATAGTTTCATAATAGCGGATTCAAACCGTTAAGAAAAGTAATAAAGCGAAAAGATGGCGTTTTTAATCGATTTTCGTTCATTCCCGATTAAATATGCCACCCACCATTTACTTTTAGTATTTCACCTGTCATATAATCCGCTTTGCCACTTAATAGAAATTCAACTGCATCCGCAACGTTTTTCGGTGTCCCGACCGTCATAAGCGGAATTTCATCAATCACCATTTGTCGTTCATCTTCTGGAATCTCATCGTTCATGCCTGTTTCTATCCAACCAGGTGCTATGGCATTCACGCGAATGCCTGCATAAGCACCCTCTTTTGCATATGCCTTAACAAATGCATGTTGTGCACCTTTTACAGCGGAATACATCACTTCTCCCGCCGCACCAGTGTTGCCCCATATTGAACCGATAAAAACTACGTATGATTTATCGACGTTTCGCAATTTTGAGGAAAGGAGTCCTATAAACTGCGCAGGATTTTGCATATGTACTTTCCATAGCGCATCCATGTCATCTAATGTGGTTTCCGTCAACAATTTGTACATAGATTGCCCATTTGCAACAACGATTGCAGATACTTTTTGAATTTGTTTTGCAAGATCTTGTGCGCCGCTCTCAATTGAAAAGTCTCCTTGAATTGTTTTGAATTCAAGGAGGGGATATCCTAGACATAGTTCCGAACGGAGTTCATTCGCTTCAGCTTCATCTGAGTTGAAATGGATATAAAGAGACCAGCCATCAGCGGCGAGACTGCGACAAATTGCTTGCCCAATCTCGCCTGATGCGCCGAGCACTACTGCGTAACGAATGTTATTCTCCACTTTTTTCTGCCGGAACCACTGTGAATGTTGTATGGCCTTTATCATCACTAAAAGCAGAAAACGCCTCTTTTAAATCCGCTAGTGTCATTTTCTCTAGCGTTGGAACGATATCAAATAGATTCATCTCGTTAAATGAATACCTTGTAAACTGATTCGCAATAAATTCAATTGAGTTTAAAGAACGCATGAATTGCCCGATTTTCCGTTTCCTAAGACTATCCAGCTCTTTGTCAGTTATGGACCACGAGTCGGCCTGGCCTTGAACTGTTTTTCTAATTGCAGCTTCTAGAACTTTTGGATCTTCTGTATCGGATATGATTAGGGCAAATCCGAATCCTTTTTCGAGCGAGAAAGCGTATGAATAAGATTCATCAATTATCCCTTCTTTGTAAGCATCCGTGTAAAATTTAGAAGACCTGCCAAATAATATATCCATAACTAAATCTGACGCAAGTTCTTGTTTGAGCATTTCCTCACCTTGAACGTCAGTTTTCGTACATTTCATACCAAACGACAATTTCGGCTTTGTGACGTCCATCGTAAGTGTTTCTGCTGGTATTGCGGCAGTTGTAGGCTCTTCAGGGAACTTCCGTACAACTTCCTCAGGCTCTTTAAATGTTTTTTCGTTTTGGTTTTTCTTAATAAAGTCCATCATTTCTTCTGGATCCACTGCACCTACGATAAACAACACCATATTTGACGGATGATAAAACGTGTTATAGCACTCATATAGATGCTCCGCAGTTATATCATCAATTGACTCTACTGTTCCTGCGATATCGATTTTTACAGGATGTTCATGGAACATGTTTTGAATCGCACCGAAATACAAACGCCAATCAGGCTGATCATCATACATCGTAATCTCTTGTGCAATAATTCCTTTTTCTTTTTCTACAGTTTCTTCTGTAAAATAAGGTTCTTGCACAAAATCAAGAAGCACTTCTGTATTTTCATATAGCTTATCAGTCGCAGAAAATAGATATGCCGTTCTTGTAGAGGAAGTAAATGCATTCGCAGATCCTCCTAAAACGCTAAATTTTTGGAAGACGTCCCCTTCTTCTTTTTCAAACATTTTATGCTCCAAAAAATGAGCGATGCCGTCTGGAACAGTTACTTCCTCACTTTTTCCATTTGGAATAAATGTCCGATCAATTGAACCGTAGTTCGTTGTGAATGTTACATATGTTTTAGAGAATCCACGTTTTGGCAATATAAAAACTTCTAGCCCGTTTTCTAGTTTTTCATTGTAAAGCGTTTCTTGTAATGTTTCAAAATGTACTTTATTCATCTGTAACAGCTTCCTTCCCCGACAGCAAATATACAATTTCTAAGTTAATAGTGGCTGCCATTTCTTTCACGTCGTCCTTCGTCACAGTATCCCATTTTGAAATGAGTGATTCCGCAGTAAAGTTTTCGTCCATTTCTTTAAATTGGTCATACACTTCAATTTGTCCTCTAGCTGAGTCAAATGCGCCTTTGAGGCTGTTTTTTAACAGCGCTTTTGTTTGATCCATTTCAAGGTCTGTAATGTCTCCATTTTGAAGGACTGAGAGTTGTTCGTTAATGAGATTTACTGCTTTTTCTTTTAGTTCCGCATCAATTCCCGCCATGACATAAACAAGACCATAGTGAGATGCATAAGAACTTGACGCGTAATAAGCCATGCTTTCTTTTTCCCGCACATTCACAAATAGTTTACTATGGGAAAAACCACCAAATACTCCATTTGCTACTTGCATTTTAGAATAATCAGGATGTTTAAACGTAATTGGCGTACTAAAACCCAGATGTAGTTTACCCTGTTTCATATCCTGCTTTTCACTGACATCCTTTAGTTTATCCTCTTTTACCGTCTCATCCGTTTTAAATGCCACTTGCTTACGGCCAGTTCGTGCACTAAAGTTCAGAACTGCTTTTAATTTTTCAGCAATTTCTGCTTCATCGATATCCCCAACCACATAAATGTCAATCTCATCTTCAGTCATCATTGATTCGTACGTCGATAAAACCGTTTCAGGCGTGAGCGCTGCAACTGCATCTTCTGTACCGTCCGAACTTATTGATGCTGGACTATTTGGACGTAAAATATTAAGCATACGCATTTGTGCATAACTTGTTTTGTTATCATATTGTGAACGAATTCGTTCTATAACCGATCTTTTTTCACGGGCGATAATGTCTGGGTCAAATTTTCCTTCATCCATATTCGGGTCAAATATAACCGTTTGGATCAAGTCGATTGCCTCGTCCAGAACACCAACATCAGAAAGGTATTCATCATTCACACATTCAACGTTTAAAGAGAAAATGTGTGAATCACCGCGCTTCGCAATGTTTGTGTAAAGAACAGTTCCGTACATATCATCCAATTTATTGCGTAATTCACTTTGTGTACGATACTTTCCGTTTGAATCTTCTAAGACATTTGCTAAAACTGCACGTGCAGCTGCCGTTTTTGCATCTAAATCACTTTTCCATTTCACCGCAAAATTAACGGTTTTAAATTGATCTGACTTACGTGTATATAACGTAACACCTTGTTCTAACTGAATTTTAGTAAACATCCTAACACCTCTGTTTTAGTTAATATGTGGCTTCCTCACTTCACTATACATTCCATGTTCCACCAGTTGCAAATTACTGAGAAAGAAAAAACTGCCTAGATCCAATTTTCCAGACCTAAAGGCAGCTTTTCTTTTCATATAACGTCAAGAATTATTAATTCAAGGAGGACCTTATAAGCGCAACTAGGACCTACAGGATGTAGGTCCTAGTTGCGACAGGACGTCAAGAACTTAGGATGCCGGTTCCGCCGTCACCCAAAGGCTCGGAATTCACCGAATCTTCTTTAACGTTCTCCTTTAATATAAGGTTGTCCAATAGCTTTTGGCGCATTCGCACGTCCGATAAATCCTGCCAGTGCAAGTATCGTTAAAACGTACGGCAATATATGAAGATAGACAGTTGGGATGTCTTGAATGTATGGAATCTTCGGTGCCCCAATTGCCAATGCCTGTGCAAAACCGAAAAACAGTGCTGCAGCCATAGCGCCAATTGGATGCCATTTTCCAAAGATCATCGCTGCTAATGCCATAAATCCTTGACCATTTATGGTGGCGTGTCCAAAGTCATTCGTCGTTGTAATTGCATAGATAGCACCGCCAATTCCCGCAAGTCCACCAGAAATAATCACTGCGACGTACCGCATACGCGTAACGTTAATGCCCATTGTATCTGCCGCCATTGGATGCTCTCCAACAGAACGAAGGCGAAGACCAAATGGCGTTTTATAAATAACAAACCACGCCAGTATAGCTATAGATATTGCCAAAATAGACGAGCCATATACCGATTTAAAAAACATTGGCCCTACTATTGGTATGTCTTGCAAATACGGAATATCTATTCGCGGAATTTTTCGTTGAATAAGATCCGTTTGCCCTTTTCCAAAAATTAGTTTCACGGAAAATAGAGCAATCGCAATTCCGAGCATATTAATGGCTACACCAGAAACGATCTGGTCTGCACGAAATGTAATCGATGCAACTGCATGTAATATCGAGAATATTGCCGAAACAAACATGGCAACTATTAGTGCAAGCCACGGTGTCCATCCACCAAACACATCTGAATACAAGAGCGTAAATAAAATACCTATGAAAGCCCCCATGACCATAAGGCCCTCAAGCCCAATATTTACTACACCCGAACGTTCGGAAAACACACCGCCAATGGCCGTTAGTATAAGTGGCGCCGCATATGCGATTGTTGCCGGAACGATAAAGTACAACAAATCAAGAAAACTCATATCAATTCGCCCCCTTTTTCTTGCTCAGTCGAGTTAATAGTACACGAATGATATATCCGGATGCGACAAAGAAAATGACTAACGCGATGACAATTGAAACAATCTCCACTGGAATATCCGCCGCATTTGGCATGTTATTCGCCCCGTACTTAAGTGAACCGAATAATGTTGCTCCAAAAATGACCCCTAGCGGTGTATTTGCACCTAACAATGCAACCGCAATACCATCAAATCCGATTCCGGTAAAGCCGGGCATATTCGAAATGTTTCCAAATGTACCGAGTGCCTCCATCGCTCCGCCTAATCCTGCAAAAGCACCTGAAACAACCATGGAAAGAACAATGTTTTTATTTACATTCATTCCTGCATAACGCGAAGCTTCATCGTTGAGACCAACCGATTTCAATTCGTATCCAGTTTTTGTTTTTTCAAGAATAAACCACATGACACCAACCATTGCTAGCGCGACTAATATCCCGTAATGCAATGTCGAAAAGTCGGTTAAATTCGAAAGAAATTCAGAACGTAGGGAAGCTGATTCATTAATCTTATCTAACTTAAAGCTGCCCCCTGAAATAGATTTAATAAGTGCATTGACAACATGAAGCGCAATATAGTTCATCATAATTGTTACAATAACTTCGTGAACACGTAATGTCGCCTTCAATATTCCTGGAACAAGTCCCCACAGTGCTCCTGCAACAGCTGCTGCAAGCAATGCAAGTGGCAAGTGGATCATTTTCGGTAAGTCGAATGCCATTCCTACATAGGCAGCCGCAAACCAACCCACAATCAGCTGTCCCTCAACACCTATATTAAATAACCCCGTACGGAAGGCAAACGCGACCGCAAGCCCCGCAAGCAAATATGGACTTATTTGACGAATCGTCTCACCTATTGAATATGAGCTTCCGAAAATACCATTCCATAAAGCAATATACCCATTAATCGGATTATAGCCGCTCATCCACATTACAATTGCTCCGACTAGTAAACCAAGAAATATTGATATCGTCGGTATTAATAAATTGATAACTCTATTTGACATCGCTACTGTCACCTTCTTTCAATACGACTTCGTCTCCGATTATTGTCATTTCTGTTTTTGAATGACCTGCCATGAGAAGACCTAGTTCTTGCTCGGTCGTTTCCGTCGCTTTCACAGTATCTATAATTATCCCATCATATATAACAGCAATCTGATCTGATACGTTCATTATTTCATCAAGTTCAAACGAGATTAATAGAACAGCTTTTCCGCGGTCTCGTTGTTCGATGAGTCTTTTATGAATGAACTCTATTGCGCCAACATCCAAACCACGCGTCGGAAGTGCAGCGATAAGTAAATCCGGATCACGATCAATTTCACGTCCAATAATTAATTTCTGTTGATTCCCACCTGATAAAGACCGTGCAAATGCATGTTCACCTTGTGTCCGAACATCATACATCTCAATAAGCTCTTTCGCCTTTTTAGATACTAGTTTATAATCCATAATTCCTTTTTTGGAAATCGGTTTTTGATAGTATGTTTGTAACACTGCATTGTAACCGACAGTAAAATCAAGTACAAGACCGTGTTTATGGCGATCCTGTGGGATATGACCAATTCCAGTCTCCGTAATTTCACGTGGTTTTTTACCCGTTACATCTTTGGAGTTAATTGTGATTTTCCCACTTTTTACTTTCCGTAGCCCGGTTATTGCTTCAATAAGTTCAGATTGACCATTTCCGTCGATACCAGCAATCCCAACAATTTCGCCACGTCTAACGGAAAGATTCAACCCTTTAACTTTTCCAACTCCGCGATAATCTTCAACAAATAGATTTTCCACGTTTAATACTTGCTCCGTGGGATTCGAGGGTCCTTTTTCCGTTTTAAATGTCACCTGTCTACCAACCATTAAGGTCGCCAATTCTTCTGGATTCGATTCAGCCGTAATAACTGTTCCTATGCCTTCACCTTTTCGAATAATCGTCACGCGATCAGAGACATCCATTATTTCCTGAAGTTTATGCGTGATGATGATAATCGATTTTCCCTCTTGAATTAGCTTCTTCAATATCGCCATCAATTCATCAATTTCTTGTGGTGTTAATGAGGCCGTAGGTTCATCGAATATCAGTATTTCAGCACCACGATAAAGCGTTTTCAAAATCTCAACGCGCTGCTGCATCCCAACTGAAATGTCTTCGATTTTCTCATACGGATCAACATTTAATCCGTATAATTCAGATATTTCCGCAACCTTTTTTGCAGCGTCACGGATGTTAATCATTCCATTTTTTTTCGTTTCGTTCCCTAAAATTATATTCTCAGTAACCGTAAAGTTTTCCACAAGCATAAAGTGTTGATGCACCATTCCTATTCCAAGACCATTCGCAACGTTTGGATCGGTAATGTCCACTTTTTGTCCGCGAACACGAATTTCGCCACCTTCTGGTTGGTACAGCCCAAAAAGCACGTTCATCAAGGTTGATTTTCCTGCTCCGTTTTCTCCTAACAGTGCATGGATTTCCCCTTTTTTTAACTGAAGGGTTATATTATCGTTGGCAACAAAGTTACCGAATTCTTTTCGTATGTTCAGCATTTCAATTACATAATCCACTGAGCTCACTCCTTCACTACTTGTTATCTATGTATGTAGGTAAATAAATTAATACAAGAAAGACTTTCTAATTTGAAAGCCTTTCCTCTATTAGTTTAGTTGACAATAATAAAGACCGGAATAAACCGGTCTTTACAAGTTAAATTTATAGTACTATTTTTTAGTTGGAGCTTCTGGAACTACAATTTCTCCGTCAGCAACTTTCTTCATATATTCTTCAATTGTTACCATGATATCTTCTGGAATTGCACCGCGTGAATCTGCAAGTTCAACACGATCTTCGGCAATACCATAAAGGATTGTTTCTCCGCCTGGGAACTTACCTTCCATTGCAAGGTTGGAAATCTCTTCAACAGTTTTATCTACGCGCTTCAAAGCTGATGTTAACGTAATGTTGTCATCTCCAACTTTACCTTCTTCATACTGGTCGGAGTCAACACCGATTACCCAAACGTTAGCATCTGGATCCGCTGATTTAAGTTCTTTCGCTTCTGCAAATACACCATTTCCTGTTGCTCCAGCTGCGTGGAATATAATATCTACGCCTGATGAGTACATAAGGTTTGCAGTCGCTTTACCAAGTTCTGCTTTATCGAACACACCTGTATATTGTACATCTACTTTTACATCTGGATTAACAGCTGCTACACCTGCTTCAAAACCAGCTTGAAAGCGTTCAATTACCGGAATATCCATACCACCTACAAAACCAATTTTATTTGATTCTGTCATTAGTCCGGCGGCGATGCCCGCTAAATAGCCAGCTTCTTGGTCCTTAAACAAAAGACTAACAGCATTTGGCTGATCCACTACACCGTCAATAATAGCGAAATTTGTATCTGGACGTTGGCCAGCGATTTCATCAAGTGCACCTTCAATAATATATCCAACGCCGAAGATTAAATCAAAGTTACGTTGAACTAGCTTGTTTAAGTTTGGCGTATAATCCGTATCATCATTGGATTGCAAGTAATCAAACCCACCGTCGCCTTTTTCTAGGTTATTCGCTGCTCCGAAATCTTGAATACCTTTCCATGCAGATTGGTTAAAAGACTTATCGTCAATTCCACCAAAGTCTGTTACCATTGCAACTGAAAATTCAGATGCGTCACCTGCAGGGGCTTTACCTTCGTCTTTATCTTTATCTTTGTCTTTAGCTGTTCCACATGCGCCAAGTAGTACGCTACCTGCTAGCATGATTGACAACGCTAATCCAAATTTGCGTTTCTTAATCATTGGAATCTCTCCTCTTCTATATGTTCTTATTAGTATGACGTGTTAACGTCTTATACCCTTTTTCGAACGACGTGAAAGCTAAACTTGTCCGCACGGAAATAGTTTTTTGAATAAAGAACCATTTCCCCATCTTCGCTATAATGCTTTTGCAAAAGAACGAGCAATGGCACGTCAATGCCACATCGCAATATTGACGATGCAATTTCATCATAACCAACAGGTTCGATATGCGCAACAGCCTGCTCAATTCGGATTTCTCCCGACAGTTCTATCGCCTCAAATATCGATATATTCAAAAGATCCTGGGTTCCAATAGGTAGGTTTTTTGCGAGCACGGTATCGACACAATAAACAACAGGTTCTCCATCAGCCGTTCTAACGCGCTTAATAGTAACTAGGCGATCCTCTTCATCGCTATCAAATAGCGCGATGCTTTCGTCAGACGAATCTTCATCCGAAACATCCATGAAAATTGTACCTGGTTCCATGCCCGCCTCGCGGATCATTGTCGACACACTCGATAACTGCTCGATACCCGATGTAAATAATGGTTTAGGATTAACAAAAGTTCCGACACCATGTTTATGTACAATTACTTTTTCTGCTTCCAGAAAGTGTAAAGCTTTCCGAAGTATTGATCGGTCCACACCAAGCGTTTGTGCAAGTTCGAATTCCGATGGCAGACCCTTTGTTTCAGTAAACACACCTATTTCAATGTCCTGTTTAAGCTGTGCTATCACATGCAAGTATAAATCTGCTTGATCTTCCATTGACATTATTACATCACCACCTTAGGAGATTAGACCTTTTAAAATTAATATCGCTACCAGTTTACTTAATTATAACACTTTCGTACCATAAAATAAACTTACTTTGGAAAGATTAAATTAATAATTGAAGCGTTTCTCGAAATTCCATAATTATGCTCTAACTTTTAGATTGGCATATCTGTTTCACCTTTGTCAATTAGTACTTGGCGCGGCCTACTACCATCAGGCGGTCCAACGACTCCCCGCATTTCCATCTGATCAACAATTCGTGCAGCTCGAGAATATCCGACCCTGAATCTACGCTGTAACAAAGATACGGATGCAGTTTGCATTTCAGTAACAAGTTGAACTGCATCGTCATAAAGCTCATCAGTTTCTTCGTGAGGAGGTATATCTTTAACTTCTGTTGGTATCATTTCTTCCTGGTATTGCGCCTTTTGCTGTTCAATCACAAAATCAACGACTTCTTCAACTTCTCGGTCAGAAACAAACGCACCTTGAATTCGAACTGGTTTAGAGACGCCCGCTGGAAGGAATAACATGTCGCCCCTTCCTAATAACTTCTCGGCGCCGCCGCTGTCAAGAATCGTTCTTGAATCGATTGCCGATGACACCGCAAATGCAATTCGAGAAGGAATATTCGCTTTAATAACACCCGTAATAACATCAACACTAGGTCGCTGAGTCGCAATAATTAAGTGAATTCCAGCGGCCCTTGCCATTTGCGCTAAACGTGTAATTGAATCTTCAACATCACTTGAGGCTACCATCATTAAATCGGCAAGTTCATCGACAATGACGACGATATATGGCATATGTGGATGTTTCTCTTCATTTTCAATATTCCAGTCATCTATATGAGCGTTATACCCTTCTAGATTACGTGTCCCGGTGTGCGAAAATAGTTCATAGCGACGTTCCATCTCAGACACGACTTTCTGTAATGCTTGCGCTGCTTTTCTTGGATCAGTTACGACAGGAGCTAGAAGATGCGGCACACCATTGTATACGTTAAGCTCAACCATTTTCGGATCGATCATCATCATCTTCACTTCATTCGGTTTAGCACGCATAAGTATACTAATGATAATTCCATTAATACAAACACTTTTACCACTACCCGTTGAACCTGCAATAAGCATATGTGGCATTTTATTTAGTTCAGTTAATATTGCTTGTCCTGTCACATCTCGTCCAAGTGAAATCATCAATTTAGAGTTCGGTTCGTTATTTTCTTTCGCTTCAATTACTTCGCGCAAACTGACTATCGAAACGTCCGTGTTTGGCACTTCAATCCCCACAGCTGATTTTCCTGGAATCGGTGCTTCAATTCGGATACCACTTGCCGCCAGGGCGAGTGCGATATCATCTGTTAAACTGACTATCCGGCTAACCTTGACACCGGTTGCTGGAAGTACTTCATATTTCGTGACAGCTGGTCCAAGATGTACCTGCGTTACACGTGCCTTCACGCCAAAGCTTAAAAACGTATCTTCTAGCTTTTGCGCATTTGCTTGTATAGAATCATACTCGCCCGATTGATCGTTATAAGGCGTTTCTTTAAGAAGTGTAGATGAGGGTAATATATACGACTCATTTTCTTCTTCGCCAGTCACGCCTCCGAATTTGACAACTTCGTCGGTTTTATCTACTTCCAAGACCGGTGCTTCTGCATCGACTATAGGTTCTTCGGGTACCACTTTATCAATTTTCTCTGTAAATGCCGATATAATCGGTTGGGATGGAATTTCCTCTACTACAGCAACAGGAGTTGGTAAATCTTTTTTCTCCGGTTTTATCTCCGCGGTTACTTTTTTCTTTGCACGTGTCTTTTTTACCGGATCTGGTTTTTCTTTATCCCGTGTAAACACTTCGGACATCCAATTCTTACTGGATTCGTAAAACTTAGGGAAACCTTCTGCAATATAAGGAACTAACGCTTTCCCAGTTAACAATACAAGTCCAATCATCAATAGTAAGATTCCAGCAACCATGGCACCTGCAGAATCGAACAATGAATAGAACATCGCAAAGATAAATGCGCCTATCATTCCCCCGCCAAGCGCACCACTTCTAGAAGATATCCCGTCATTTATAATTAGTACTTTCCAAGTTTCTCTTAACGCCGAATCAGACATAAGGACTCGGCTTTCACTGAGTTCTTTAAACAGATAAACATGACTAAAAAGAACGAGGCTCGCAAGAATAAACAAGCATCCGCCCATTATTCGATTTTTCCATCCACCCATTTTTCGCATTATCATAAAAACAAGTGCCTGTACAATTAATAGTAGTGGAATGGCACTATGCCAGTTGCCGAGTAAAAATCTTGCACCAGAAGACAATACTCTTCCTGCGGGTCCAAATTCAAACATAATAATAATAGCCAACCCGATCATTGCCAGCCCAATAACTTCATAAAATAAAGGATGTAGTCCACTTTGTTTCTTTTTTCTTACATTTTTCTTTTTGGTGTTTCTTCTCTTCCTAGCCACTTTTTCCCCTCCTACCTTTAAAGGAATTTCGGCGAGCGCTTTGCCGTAATCACGCTAAACAGGTTTTCCAATAACATATGGCCCCGACGTCGTAACAGAACAAAAGGGTTTCCGCCGTTCAGACGGCAAGGAAACCCCTCGGAGCGGTACTTATTAGTACCTGTTTTAAAAATTAGTATTCCATAATAATAGGAATAATCATAGGTCTTCTCTTCGTCTGTTGGAATAAGAAAGAACTAAGCGTGTCGCGAATGTCTTGCTTAATGCCTGTCCATTCGAACGACTTTTTAGACATATGTTTTTCAACTATTTTTGTAACCAACTTCGTAGCCTCATCGAGTAATTCCTCAGATTCACGAACATAAACAAATCCGCGGGATACAACTTCCGGTCCAGCAGCGATTACCTTCTGTTTGCGATTCAATGTAACGACAACTGTGAAAATACCATCTTGTGAAAGGAGTTTACGGTCCCTAAGAACAATATTTCCAACGTCACCAACACCTATTCCATCAATTAATACATTGCCCGCCTGAACACGGCCACTCATTCTCATTTTGCCGTTCTTAAATTCAACAATGTCACCTTTGTCTGCAATAAAGATATCAGTCTTCTGTAGACCTGTCTCTTGTGCAAGTTTCGAGTGAGCCATCAACATACGATATTCACCTTGAATCGGGATAAAGTATTTAGGTTGCATTAAGTTTAGCATTAATTTTAAATCTTCTTGGCTACCATGACCTGAGACGTGAACGTTTGTGCTTGATGTAAGAACCTTCGCACCTTTTTTCGCAAGATCGTTCATCGTTTCATACATCGACACTTCCATACCAGGTGATGGTGTAAACGTAATAAGCACAGTATCTGATTCTTTAATTTGAATATCTTTATGGTGCTTTCTAACAATTTTTTCTAGTGCGTTAAGTGGCTCGCCTTTATTGCCCGTTACGATAACGACAACTTGGTCATCATCATACTTTTCAAGGTCACCTACTGGAACGACAACATCGTCCTCAACTGTTAAGTAACCAAGGTTCATACCGACTTGGAAATAACTTTCAAGGCTCTTTCCGACTACTGCAACCTTTTTACCCGTTTCGAATGCAGTATCTAAAACTTGTTGAATTCGAATGAAGTTAGATGCATAGAGGGCAACTAGTATACGACCTTCAGCACCGTGGAATGTTTTAGATAAATGTTTTTCAATAACAGACTCCGATGTTGTATAACCCGGACGCTCTGCTTCAGACGAATCCGACATAAGGATGAAGACACCGTTTTCACCAAGTCCCGCCATTTTACCAATATCCGGACGATAATTTCCTTTTGCAGACTGATCAAATTTAAATTCACCTGTGTGAACGATTGCACCTTCACTAGTATTAAAGACGATGCCGAGCGAATCTGGAATACTATGTGTCGTATTGAAAAACGTCACATGTGTACTATCAAAGTTCATACGACTTTTGTTGGATACTTCGAAGAATCGCACTGATGATGGTGCTGGCATTTCTTTCAAATGCTCTTTCGCTAACGCCAACGTCAGTTTAGATCCGTAAACTGGGGCTTGTACTTTTTGTAACAAGTAAGCAAGCGAACCAATCGCATCTTCATGACCGTGAGTTAAGAAAATACCTTTCACACGTTGTTTGTTTTCCTCAACATATGTAAGGTCTGGAATAACGATATCGATTCCTAGCATTTCACTTTCTGGAAACATAAGTCCAGAATCGACGATAAACATTTCTTCGTCAATTTCAACGACATACATCGCCTTTCCAATTTCTCCTACCCCACCTAGTGGGATAATTCTTATTAAATCATTTTTTATTTTGGTCAATTTTGTTCCTCCTATTTCTAATTCCCGTCCATAACGACTACTTATCATTATACGGGACAATTCGTTCCTGTACAAATAAAAAAACGCAAGTTTTTTAACTGTATAAATTAATATTAAATTTACTTCCAATACCGCTTCCGGAAGTTATCCCCGAATTGCGGACTAATTCCTAGGAAAGACAGTGTATGTAACTTTTCTGTGATGAAGAATCAAGATATCCAGCCGAGTTGGTCGTTTCTATTACACCCTAAAAGATCCCTATTCAATAGCTCACTTTATAGTTAGGGTCTAAGTTCAGCTATTTATTAATACAAAAAAAGCCGGTACACTGTACCGGCTTTCTTCAGGCAAAAATAAGTTCATTTTTCAAGAAGCTTTCCCATACTTTATCAAAGTCAATATTTTGGTCACCATACCCAACTAGTGGCAGTCTAACGCCGCCAGTATCTATGTTGAGTTTTCGTAATGCGTACTTTACAGGTACAGGATTCGGTGATACAAACAATGCACTGAATAAAGGAATAAACGCTCGGTGCATTGCAGCAGCCTCTTTAGTGCGCCCTTCACCGAATGCTGCAATCATTTTTTGCATTTCATTTCCAACGACATGCGCAGCAACAGATACAACACCATTCCCACCAATCGCTAGTAGCGGTAATGTTAACCCATCATCCCCACTGTAAACCGCAAAACTGTCGTCCGTGCCTGCTATAATGGTAGCCATTTGCTCCAGATTTCCACTCGCCTCTTTTATTGCACGAATGTTTTTGACTTTCGATAATGCGATTGTCGTTTCTGGAAGCATATTAATGACTGATCGACCCGGAATATTATACATCAGCACTGGAAGAGTTGTTTCCAGAGCAATTGTTGAAAAATGTGCATACAAACCTTTTTGATCCGGTTTATTATAATACGGTGTGACAAGCATTATGCCATCAGCACCAACACGCTCAGCCATTTTCGTATTTTCAATCGATTCAGCAGTTGAGTTAGAACCTGTTCCTGCGATTACAGGAATACGCTTATTTACTGTTTTAATTGTAAAGGTAAGAAGTTCCTCTTTTTCTACTGTTGTTAGTGTCGGTGATTCGCCAGTTGTTCCGCAAATGACTACTGAATCTGACCCATTTGCAATGAGGTGTTCGATTAGTAGCGCTGTTTTATCGTAATCGACGGCACCGCTTGCCGAAAAAGGAGTGACCATCGCTGTGGATATTCGTCCAATTTGCATATTACCGCTCCTTCATAATTTTAAAAAGTTTTCAATTCAACCAAACTTTCAGCAATTTGAACAGAGTTTAAGGCCGCACCTTTTAATAGGTTATCCGATACAACCCACAAATGGAATCCAGCTGGGTGATCTGGGTCTTTACGCAGACGGCCAACAAACACTTCATCTTTTCCTTCCGCAAATAAAGGCATTGGATAAGATTGTGTTGTAATATCATCCTGAATAACAATTCCAGGTACACCCACAAGCGTCTCGCGTAGCTCTTCAACCGTGACGCCTTCTTTGTCGATTTCAATATAAATCGACTCCGAGTGGCCTGACACGACAGGTATTCGAATACATGTTGCCGAGACCTTCAGATCTTTCAATCCGAATATTTTTTTTGTTTCATTTATCATTTTAAGTTCTTCAAGTGTATACCCAGAAGAATCGAATGAATCGATTTGAGGTATCACATTATATGCAATAGGATAATGACGCTCTCCACCCGCAGACGGAAGTATTTTGGCGTCTATCGATTCGCGATTTTCAAATTGCTTGCTTTGACTTTCAAGTTCATCAATCGCTTCTACTCCAGCACCAGATACCGCTTGGTACGTTGAGACGATAATGCGATTCAATCCAAACTTTTCACGAATCGGTTCAAGCGCCGCCACCATTTGAATGGTAGAACAGTTAGGGTTTGCGATAATTCCTTTATGTTCACGGAGCGCATCGAGATTCACTTCTGGAACAACGAGTGGAATTGTTTCTGACATACGAAATGCACTCGTATTGTCAATCACAACTGCACCTCTTTTTACTGCTTCTTCTGCAAACATTTTCGAGATGTTTCCACCCGCACTAAAGAATGCAATATCCACACCATCAAATGACTCTGGGACTGTTTCTTCCACAATAAATTGTTGACCGCCAGCCACGATTTCATTTCCAACAGACCTTTTTGAAGCTAATAGTTTAATTGAGCTTGAAGGAAAATTACGTTCAAGTAGTTTCTCCAAAATTTTTGTTCCAACAGCTCCTGTTGCGCCAACAATTGCCACATTAACCTTACTCATAACAAATCTCCCCTTCAGCATCTATGCAGTGTATTGGGAAGATTATAACATAAAACAAAGGCCAATGTGTCGGAACCTTCACTTTTTATCAAGAATGACTAATAATGGTTGAAGTTGCTTCTTTTCAAGCGCTGCAGCCGTAGCTTCAACCATCAACGAGAAATCGGCAATAAGTGAGTTCGGTTTCTTAATCGGATCATCCTGACCGAACGGTATAAAGAATATATCTTTCATATTGAGTAACTTCATAATATTAACACCGTTTAAGCCAAGGGCATCGTTTGTCGAAATACCTAGAAGCACCGGACTGCCATTACGCAATGTTGCTTTTGCCCCCATTAAAACAGGAGAATCAGTGGCCGCATTGGCAAATCGGCTAATCGAACTCCCTGTCATTGGCGCGATAATCATACAATCTACAGGCGTTGCTGGTCCGAAAGGTTCTGCACCTACAATTGTCGATATCACCTTTTCACCTGTTGCCTTCTCAATCTTTGCAATCCATTCCTCACCCGTGCCAAATCTTGTAGCAGCGGTTAAAACGGAATGAGTAATAACCGGCACAACGATTGCCCCCGCGTCCATCAAAGAGTCAATAACTGGAATTATTTCTTCATACGTGCAGTGGGAAGCTGTTATTCCCAGCCCTATTCGTTTTCCTTGTAACATTTATTTCCCCTTTCATCTTTGGTGTATCCTTTCGAGCGCATCCGCTAAAGATATTGCCGCATCGACAGGAAAATACTTCCCTGGAAGTCCAGGGAGTAATCTATAGTATTCCAATGTCGATGCATCCCTTAGGCAGCCGGGCGCTGACGCTAGATCAAAGATGAAAAGAGGCGTATCTTTTTGGGCAGAAAACCACTTCTTTGGAATTGTATTTACAAGACAACTATTCACCAAATTGACGCTATCCGATAATTGGTCGACTTTAAAACCACGCAATTTAGCTTCACTTAGTTGTGCAACTGAGCGAGCCATAACCGTTACAACGCCCCCAAGCGAAGCCAGGACGTCCGCAACCATCTTCCCGACCCGCCCATATCCGGCCACGTGAAAACGTTTACCAGCAATCGTGCACCCTAGTTCAGAGTAGTACGCAAGTATAAAAGCCTCAGCAGTTATCCGTGCATTTTCCCAAATAAATAATTCTTCTTGAAGGTATGACTCCACTTTAATTCCACCCTGTTTATACGGTCGAAGCCACTCCTCTGAAACAACTCCCGTATAAAAAGACGACCCGATCCCTAACAGCTCCAGCGGAATCGACCCGTCCATCTCCAATATAGGTAAAACAATATTTTGCGGTTTGAAATCAATAAGTGTGGACTTAAGTTCCTTCGTATAGGCATTTGTTTTTACAGATCGACTTTCGTATCCACGATTAGTCATTAGCCTGTTACATTCGGATAATCGTTGATCACTACCAATGAACAACCATTTTTCTTTAGTCATCAAGGAATACCTCGTTAATAGACCCGGTCTTCTTAAAAAGAATGCGGTGCTCCCCGATTAGAACTATTTCTTCCCACGGAATAAATTCATCAGACTCTTCCGGTCGTCCTTTAAACGAAAAGCGGCCACTGCGTCTCTTTATTTCGAGCCCAATTATATCCCCTGTCTTCCCATTAAAAATGAGATCCGTATCCGCCAGTAAGCCGTAGCGAATGCCGTCATCAACTTGGATTAACTCTTTTTGCGCAAGCTCTGAAAGTAGCATGATCATTCTCCTTTCCGTTATCTCTATTCAGTATATGAATAGATTCCCGAAAGATTGTTAAATGAAGTCAATACTTTTTACAGCTTCTTCAGGTGCAATGATTGAAATCGCGCGTTTTTGAGTTAAAATCTTTATTGCCATTTTATTAACGTTCTCTTTTTTAACTACGCGAATACGGGATACAATTTCCTCGGGAGTTTTATGGGCGATTTGTATCAGTTCATTTTTTCCGTTGCGGAACATTCGAGCCTCTGTACTTTCTAACCCCAACAGAAAACCACCAATTACTTGTTCCTTCGCATTTTCTACTTCTCTATCCGTGACACCTTCACTAACCAATGAATCAATAATCTTGTCAATAACGCGATATAATTCATTTGTTTTCTGTGGTGCAGTGCCACCGTATATTATAAAAGATCCTGAACTCGCATACGCTGAATAATATGAGTAAATCGAATAAGCAAGACCGTGTTCTTCACGGACTTCTTGGAAGAGTCGTGAAGACATTGAGGCACCTAAAATACTATCTAAAATGACCAGATCATACAAATCCTCGTCTTTTTCGGAAAGGCTTGGAAACCCAATACACATATGGCTTTGCTCAACATCTTTTTCTCTGAGGGAATGATTTGAATGAAATTCCGGTTTTACTGTCTCACGCCTTTGTTCTAAATGACCATTTGATTTAACTAAGCCAAACAAGTTGCTAATAAAATCAATTAACCCATCATCAAAATTACCTGCCACAGAGATGACAATCCGCTCAGGTTTATATAACCGATCCATAAAGTTTACAATCGTTTCTTTCGTAAATGAAGCGATTGTTTCTTTATTACCTAGGATTGGCTTGCCGATTGGATGATTAGGATACATCGTTGCCCAAAGCCGCTCATGTACATCATCATCAGGCGTATCTTCCACCGTGGAGATTTCCTCAAGAACTACTGATTTCTCTTTGTCCATTTCAACTGCATCCAACTTTGAATGGAACACCATATCCTCTAATATAGTTAATGCTTTCTCCGCATGCTCACTTAAAACCGTCGCAAAAAAACACGTCGTATCTTTTGACGTGAATGCATTTATGTCCCCACCAATTCGATCGAATTCTTCCGCAATCGACTTTGCAGTTCTTTTTGCTGTACCTTTAAATAACATATGTTCAATGAAATGCGCGATTCCAGCCTCGGATTCGATTTCATCTCCAGAACCCGCGTCAATCCAAATACCTAGTGCAACAGAACGAACATGCGGCATTTTTTCATGAACGATTTTCACGCCGTTTGCGCAAACGTGTTTAGTAACCATTCAACGATTCCCCCTTAATTAAAAAAAGGCCCCAATATGAGGCCCTTGATTATACGATGAAGCTGTATTATTTATTCTCTTTTTCGAGCGCTTTTTTCTCTTCTTCTAGAACTGCTTTTCGAGATAAGTTTACACGGCCTTGGTTGTCAATTTCGATGACTTTAATGAATAACTCGTCACCAAGTTTTAATACATCTTCAACTGAAGCTGTACGTCCTTCTGCGATATGCGAAATATGAAGAAGACCATCTTTACCTGGGAATAGCTCAAGGAAAGCACCGAATTTTTCAATTCGTTTTACTTTTGCCATGTAGTATTCGCCAACTTTTGCTTCACGAACGATGTTTTCTATCATTTGTCTAGCCTTGTCGTTCATTGCGCTATTTGGAGATGAAATATAAATCGTACCATCTTGTTCTGTATCGATTTTAACTTCTGTCTCTTCAATAATTTTATTAATAACTTTACCGCCGGGCCCAATTACATCGCGAATCTTATCTGGATTAATTTGGACCTTAATGATTTTCGGTGCATACTCAGAAAGCTCTTCACGTGGTGCTGAAATCACCGAATTCATATGTTCAAGAATATGCAGGCGACCGATTTTTGCTTGGGAAAGTGATTCTTCAAGGATTTGACGCGATAAGCCGTCAATTTTAATATCCATTTGAAGTGCCGTAATTCCTTTTGCAGTTCCCGCAACTTTAAAGTCCATGTCTCCGAGCGCATCTTCCATCCCTTGGATATCCGATAGCACCGAGTAGTTTTCGCCACGTTTTACGAGACCCATTGCAATTCCGGCTACAGGTGCTTTCAACGGCACACCCGCATCTAACATTGCCATCGTTGATGAACAAATAGACGCTTGTGAAGATGAACCGTTAGATTCAAGTACTTCTGCTACGAGACGCATTGCATATGGGAATTCAGATTCGTCTGGAAGAACTGCTTGAAGTGCGCGTTCTCCGAGTGCTCCGTGACCAATTTCACGACGCCCTGGCCCACGAATTGGACCTGTTTCACCGACGCTGAAATTCGGGAAGTTATAATGATGCATAAAGCGTTTTGATTCTTCAAGACCGATTCCGTCGATAATTTGGACTTCACCTAGTGCACCCAACGTACAAACGCTAAGCGTCTGTGTCTGTCCGCGTGTAAAGAGACCTGAACCATGTGCACGTGGCAATAGGCCGACATGCGATTCTAGTGGGCGGATTTCATCTGGTGCACGGCCGTCTGGACGTACTTTTTCATCTGAAATTAGGCGGCGAACTTCATCTTTCACCATATCGCTTAAAATCGTTTTAACATGTTTCTTTCTATCTGGATCATTCTCATCTTCAATTGCATAAATTTCAGTTACTTCAGCTTTTACAGCATTTATCGCTTCTTCACGGGCTTGCTTTTCTTTTGTTTGAATCGCATCCGTCAGTTTAGCTCCGAATTCTGCTTTAATTTCTTCTTTTAATGTTGCATCTGGTACGAAAAGTACAATATCCTTTTTCGCTTTGCCGATTTCTGCAACGATTTTCTCTTGGAACTCAACAAGACGGATAATTTCATTATGTCCAAACATAATCGCTTCAAGAATAACATCTTCAGTTACTTCAGATGCGCCTGCTTCAACCATGTTGATCGCATCTTTTGTACCTGCAACGATTAAATCAAGATCACTTTTCGCCATTTGTTCTAGCGTAGGATTCACAACGAATTCTCCGTCAATTTGTCCAATTTGAACGCCTGCAATTGGTCCATCAAATGGAATATCCGAAACAGCTATTGCTAAAGATGACCCTAACATTGCAGCCATTTCAGGTGAACTGTTATGATCGATTGATAAAACGAGTGAAATAACTTGGAGGTCATTACGGAAACCGTCGGCAAATAATGGACGGATTGGACGGTCGATTAGACGACTTGTCAAAACCGCTTTTTCAGAAGGACGACCTTCACGCTTAATAAAACCACCTGGGATTTTTCCGGCAGCATATTGACGCTCTTCGTAATTGACTTGTAATGGGAAAAAGTCTAGCCCTCTTGACTCTTTTGAAGCTGTTGCAGTTGAAAGGACAGTTGTATCTCCGTATCTAATTAGTACCGCGCCGTTTGCTTGTTTTGCAAATTGACCCGTTTCAACAGTTAATTGTCGACCTGCCCAATCAATTGTGTAGGTCTTTTTTTGTTCTGTCATTATTGAACCCCTCTCCATCTTCCAGATATCTGGAATGTTTACGTGTGTGTATGTATATTATTAGTGTAACAAATATGGTGCATCTATGCGAATCATCATATTTTTAACAGCATAAAGGTTTAAGTTTAAAGCAGTCTTTTAATCACAATTAGATTCTAAAGCATGCCGGCTCTGCTATCGCCTAGTTCACTTTTAGAAACAAAAAGAAAAAGCGGGCAAGGCCCGCTTTCGTGTAATATCTTATTAACGGCGTAAACCGAGTGCTGCGATAAGATCACGGTAACGCTGAACTTCATTGTCGCGCATATACTTAAGAAGTTTACGACGACGACCAATCATTTTCAAAAGTCCACGACGTGAGTGGTGGTCCTTCTTATGAGTTGATAAATGTCCGTTCAGGTTGTTGATTTCTTCAGTAAGGATAGCAATCTGAATATCTGCTGAGCCTGTATCACTTTCGTGAGTTTTGAATTCAGAAATTAGTTCGTTTTTACGTTCTTGTGTTATAGCCATCCTATTCACCTCCTATATTTAAATATCCCCGACTACCTCGCATACGTTGGTGATGCGTCATGCCAAGAAGTGGTTAGTACTACTATGAGTACTACTTTATAATAGCATGTTCATTTTTTATTAGCAAGAATTCTTTAACGTGACGTTAGGATTTCCTGTGCCGTCTTCTTATCTTGACCGATTTGTGAAATAAGCGCATCTAGTGACTCAAATTTTATTTCCCCGCGAATATGTTCAACCCATTCGACCGCAACTTCTTTCCCGTATATATCTTCATCAAAATTCAGAACATGCACCTCAACCATTGGAGCTTTGATATCGGGGTTATTGAATGTCGGCTTGACGCCTACATTACATACACCGTCCAAGGATAAGCCGTCGAACAATAATCGAACGGCATAGACACCATTGGCTGGTAGAATACAACCTTCGGGCGGATTGACATTGGCAGTTGGAAAACCCAACTGCCTGCCTTTTTTCTCACCGTGCACGACAGTTCCAATTGTTCGAAGATCACGGCCTAAAAGTAACGATGCAGCCTCGACATTTCCTATTGAAAGTAGTTCTCGGATTCGTGTCGATGAAATCTTATCTTCCTCATCCGTTATCTTACCAACGACTGTTGTTCCATATACGCCGTCTGCGAGTTCCGCCATAGATTCCATATTACCAGCACCTTTAGATCCAAATGAATAATCGAATCCAGCAGTGACATGCTTAACGCCCATTTTTTTAATGAATAGATCGACGAACATAGCTGGTTGGAGTGCGGCAAGCGGCTTGTCAAATTCCACAACAAACATCACATCAACACCCATTGAATTAAGTAGTCTTTTCTTCTCCTCGAAAGGTGTAATGTATCCAATTTTATTCTCGCCACCTCCCAATACATGAGATGGATGAGGATTGAAAGTCATCACCGCGGAACGAATGCCTAGTGCTTTAGCTTTTTCAATCGCTTTTTTGATCACAGTCTGGTGTCCCTTATGTAAGCCATCAAAAAAGCCGATAGCTAGGGAAAATTGCTCATCACTTTCAATTGATATATTCCCAGGATAACTCAATTCATACACGTCCATTTTCTTACCTCCTATCGTTTAACTATTTTCCGGAAACATTTTCTCCGGTTTCATAAGCAGTGGTTTCCTTGGATGAATTTGATAGACAGCAAGCGCTTTACTGTTTTGCGTAAATACGATTGGTGTTTCATCTTCTTCAAATAAAGGATGCTTTGGTAATACTTGCCCATTTATAATGTCAAAATGCATATCTTCTTCAATTTCAAAAAATCTGAAGTCCTCGAGTGCAGCTTCAAGCGGTTGTATGAAGTCGGCCAATTTCCCTTGTTCTTTTAATTCTGCTATTTCAGCTAGCGTTCGGCAGTCTTCTTTTCTATAATTACCTGAGGCGGTGCGTATCAGCGATGCCATATGTGCTGGATAACCAAGTAATTCACCAATTTGAACGGCTAGTGTTCGGATATACGTTCCCTTCCCGCAAATAATGCGCAAACGGAACGTAACCTCGCTTCCTTCAAAATATTCAGCGTCGTCCAGAATTTCGAGTTTGTCTATCGTTACCGTTCGACTCGGTCTTTCTACCTCGATGCCTTTTCTAGCATACTCATACAGCCTGCGCCCCTCCACTTTGACCGCGGAGAACATCGGAGGTACCTGAACAATTTCTCCTGTCAATTGCGCCAACACTTCTTCAAGTTCGCTTCGACTAAATTTTTTAAAGGAGTTATCTGACACAACCGCAGCACCGTCAGCATCTTCTGTTTCGGTTGCTGTTCCAATTGAGATGACAGCGATATATTCTTTTCCCGCGTCTGTTATATACTCTGCCACTCTTGTCGCTTGACCAATACACATAGGGAGGACACCTTCCACACTAGGGTCTAATGTACCCGTATGGCCTACTTTTTTCGTCCCAAGTATTTTGCGTAATTTATACACAGCATCATGTGACGTCATCCCTTTTTCTTTCCATAGTGGAAGTATCCCGTTCATGCTAAAACCTCATTTTCTATGTAAATAAAGGAAGTCGGAAAGTCCAATTGGACACCGACTTCCTTTATTTATTATTCTTTAGATTCGTTATTTACTTGCGTTAGCAAGGATTCGATTCTGCTACCATAAGCAATAGATTCGTCAAATGCAAATTCAATTTCAGGCGTTACACGGAGCCTAATTCGCTTACCAATTTCTGCACGAATAAAGCCTTTTGCCGTATTCAATCCTTTTAGTGAAGCTTCCTTATCGGAATCATCACCAAGAACGGATATGAAGATTGTGGCATTTTGTAAATCACCTGTTACTTCTACGTCAGTTACGGTGACGAAGCCAATTCTTGGATCTTTTACCTTTTGAAAGATAATATCACCTAGTTCTTTCTTCATCTGTTCCGCAACACGGTTTACACGCTTTGACATGGATAGTCACCCCGATTCGTATTCAGTAATAATCGATTGTAGAGTCGGTCATTTCCCATTCTGGATTTGATTCCAGTAATCGGATGGCTCTTCGCACTTCGCGCTCAGCTGCGTCTTTTGATGAAGCTGTTGCTACGAGTGCAATTGTCGTTCGCTGCCAAAGATTTTGAAATTCGATTTCAGCAACAGAGACATTATAGGAATTTTTCACCTTGTCCGTCATGCTTTTTAAAACCGATCGCTTCCCTTTTAATGAAGCAGCCATCGGAATGAAGAAGGTACATTCCGCGTAAACAATCATACTCGTTTAATTTCTTCCATAACAAATGCTTCGATTACGTCGCCCACTTGAATATTATCAAAGTTTTTAATCGTAATTCCACATTCATAACCTCTTGCAACTTCTCTTGCATCGTCTTTAAATCGTTTCAATGCATCGATTTCACCTTCGTGAATTACAATGCTATCACGAATAATACGGACGCCTGCATCACGAGAAATTTTACCTTCTGTTACATAGCTTCCTGCAATCGTTCCAATTTTCGAAACCAAAATTGTCTCGCGAACTTCTGCTTGACCGATAATCTTCTCTTCAAACTCGGGATCAAGCATTCCTTTCATCGCTAATTCAATTTCTTCGATTACTTTGTAGATAACGCGGTGTTGCCTAATGTCAACGCCCTCTTCTTCAGCCGCTCGTTTTGCGTTAACGTCAGGACGGACGTTAAATCCGATGACAATCGCATTTGATGCTGCTGCAAGTGAGATGTCTGATTCATTAATCGCACCAGCACCCGTATGGATAATTTTCACGTTGACACCTTCAACCTCAATTTTCATAAGGGATGCTGCCATTGCTTCAACTGTACCTTGAACGTCTGCTTTAACAATTAAGTTCAATTCTTTCATTTCGCCTTGTTTCATGTGATCGAATAAGTTGTCGAGCGTAATTCTTGTTTTCACATCACGCTGTTCTTGTATCGCTTCACCAGCTCTTGATTCAGCGATTTGACGCGCTGTTTTCTCGTCTTTAAAGACAACAAAACGATCTCCAGCTTTTGGCACATCACTTAGTCCAGTAATTGCTACCGGCGTTGATGGATCAGCACTTTGTACACGACGTCCGATATCACTAATCATTGCGCGAACACGACCATACGTGTTTCCAACAACGATTGGATCTCCTACACGAAGTGTTCCGTTCTGTACTAGTAATGTAGCTACCGAACCACGTCCACGGTCAAGTTCAGCCTCGATAACCGTACCACGAGCACGAATTGTTGGATCCGCTTTTAGCTCGGCAACTTCTGAAACTAGAAGGACCATTTCAAGCAATGAATCGATTCCTTCGCCTGTAAGAGCAGAGATTGGAACAAAGATAGCGTCGCCGCCCCATTCTTCTGAAACAAGTCCGTGTTCAGTTAGCTCTTGCATAACCCGGTCTGGGTTCGCAGCTGGCTTATCCATTTTGTTAACCGCAACGATAATCGGAACACCCGCAGCTTGTGCGTGGTTAATAGCTTCAACAGTTTGTGGCATAACACCGTCATCCGCTGCAACAACAAGGATAGTAATGTCAGTCACTGACGCACCACGAGCACGCATCGTTGTAAACGCAGCATGGCCAGGTGTATCAAGGAATGTCATCTTTTTGCCTTTGTTTTCAACTTGGTACGCACCAATATGCTGCGTAATTCCGCCGGCTTCACCTTGTGTTACTTTAGTATGGCGAATCGAGTCAAGAAGTGTTGTTTTACCATGGTCAACGTGACCCATAATCGTAATAACTGGCGGACGCTCAACTAGATTTTCAGTTGATGCCTCTTCTTCTTCTTCAGATTCTTCTATTTCATTGAAATAAATTTCAAGGTCAGTAACGTCGATACGTACTTCTTCTTCAACGTCTACACCGTAATCTGCACAGATAAGTTCAATCGCATCTTTATCGAGCTCTTCGTTAATTGTTGCCATAACGCCTAGCATTAATAGCTTTTTAAGTAACTCAGATGGTTCCCGACCCAATTTGCGCGCAAGTTCTGCAACAGAAAGTGATTCGTAGAATGTAATTTTTTCCGGTAATGGCATTTGTACTTTAGGTACATTAGCCGGACGGTATCTTCTTCTACCTTGGTTAATACCGCGTGCTGGTGGACGTCCACCGCGACGACCAGCCGATGCTGGTCGACCTCCAGATGGACGTGGTGTTTGTCCCCCTTGACCAGTTGCTGCTGGTCGACTTGGAGTTCCAGTTGATGCAGGACGACTTGCTGCTGGTCGGCTTGGAGTTCCGGTTGATGCAGGACGACTTGCTGCTGGTCGGCTTGGAGTTCCGGTTGATGCAGGTCGCTTTTGTCCACTTGTTGTTGTTGAAGATGTAGTTTTCTGAGCAGTTTTTGGCGAAGTACTCTTTGCCTGTGGTGCTGCTTTACTTTCTGTATTCACGCCAAATGATTTGTCTAGCTTTGTGATTACAGATGGTTCAATTGTTGACATGTGATTCGTCACAGTAACATTATTTTTCTCGAGTTCATCGATTACTTCTTTACTCGTTTTCTTCACTCGTTTAGCGTATTCATGTACACGTACTTTTGTCATTCGCTCACCCCCGGTTATATTCGTTAAGAAGCTCGGATAGCTTGTTAGCAAATCCAGCATTCGAAATCACAAGTATTACTCGCGAATCTTTCCCGATTGCATGGCCAAGGTCTTCTCGACTTGAAAAAACATGCTTCTCAACGTTAAAAAAGGTACATTTATCAGTAATTTTCTTCATCGTATTTGCAGATGCATCTTTCGAAACAATGACAAGTTTTGCATTGCCGCTTTGGACTTCGCGTACCGCCAAGTCTTCACCGGTCACAACCATCCTTGCCCGTGCAGCTAAACCAAGCATTTGCAAAATCTTTTGTTCGGTATTCATTTCAACGACTCCCTACGGACCGCATGAAGGAGGTTTTCATACACCTCTTCAGGAACAGCTGTCTTAAGTTGACTTTCAATTGACCGATTACGTCGTGCAGTTTCGACTGCTTCTTCGGATTTTGACACATATGTCCCACGGCCCGATTTTTTGCCCGTGAGATCGACTGATACTTCCCCTTCTTTTGGACGAACGATTCGAATCAGATCCTTTTTAGGGAACATCTCGCCTGTCGCAGCGCATCTACGCAAAGGTACTTTTTTCATATTCGTCATGTGTAATCACCCTTTCAGTCTTCGTCTACTTTATATAAATCAATTGGTTCATTGTTAGTTTCATCTAAGTATTCATCTTCGTCATTGTAATCTGATAGGACTTTAGCAGTTTCTTCGCTTTGTGCAGACGGATAGATACCAAGAGCACGCGCATCTTCTTCGCTTTTGATGTCTATTTTCCAACCTGTTAACTTAGCTGCAAGCCTTGCGTTTTGCCCACGTTTTCCGATTGCTAGTGACAATTGGTAGTCAGGTACGACAACAGTTGTTGACCTTGCCGCTTCATTCACTTGAACATCAAGTACTTTCGAAGGGTTTAGTGCGTTAGCCACAAAAATCACTGGATCTTCGGACCATTCAACAATGTCGACTTTCTCTCCATTTAGCTCATCTGAAATCGATTGAACTCTGGCTCCTCTTGTACCTACACATGAACCAATCGCATCTACTTCTTCATTGTTCGTATATACCGACATTTTAGAACGGTCGCCTGCTTCACGAGCGATTGTTTTAATTTCTACAATTCCCTCATAAATTTCAGGCACTTCAAGTTCGAACAATCTACGTAGTAATCCTGGATGTGTTCTTGATACGAACACTTGCGGACCACGTGATGTACGCTCAACTTTTGTAATATATACTTTGATCCGATCATGCGGTTTGTATGTTTCCGTTTGAATTTGTTCCCCTAATGGCAAAACAGCTTCAACTTTTCCGAGACTAACATATAAATTACGGGCATCGAGTCGTTCTACGATACCATTTACAATATCGTCTTCTCGGTCCACGTACTCATCATATATCATGCCACGCTCTGCTTCGCGTACACGCTGCGTAACGACCTGCTTGGCAGTTTGTGCAGCAATTCGACCAAAGTCTTTAGGTGTTACTTCTTCTTCATAAACATCTTCAATTTCATACGCGGGATTAATAACCTGTGCATCTTCCAACGAAATTTGAAGACGATCATCTTCAACTTCTTCAACGACATCTTTTCGTGCATATACTTTCATTGAACCACTATCAGAATTCAAATCTACTCGTACGTTTTGGGCCTGATTGAAATTCCGTTTATATGCAGTTACAAGCGCCGCTTCAATTGCTTCGAGCAACACTTCCCTAGAAATACCTTTTTGCTTCTCAAGGGCAGTTAGTGCATCGAGTAGCTCACTACTCATCCTCATCACTCCTATATTCAATTATGCAGAAAAATCAATTGCCAAGCGTGCAAGGGCAATTTTATTTTGTTCAATTAAAACAACTAATTTTCTAGTCTTAATTCGCACTTCAACTTCTGCCCCGTCTGGACCGTATTGCAGTAAATAACCCTCAAACTCTTTCATACCTTCAATTGGTGCATAAGTTTTTATAAAAACAAACTGACCAACTGCATTTATAAAATCTTCCTCTTTTTTCAATGGTCGCTCCGCGCCAGGCGATGAGACCTCAAGAAAGTAATTTTGTGCGATTGGGTCAGTACGATCAAGCTCCTCGCTAAGTCTTTCACTTACAAGCGCACACTGATCGATGTCGATAGGCTCAGCACCTGCAAGCGTATCGATATAAACACGAAGAAACCAATCGCTTCCTTCCTTCACAAACTCCACTTCAACAAGTTCTAAATTCAAATCAGTTACGATTGGACTCACGAGCTCTTCGACTACTTCCGTAATTTCAGTCATAATATCCCTCCCCAAATCACAGTAATAAACTATAGAACAACAGAAAAGAGCGGGAAACCCCACTCTCTGCGCAAGACTATTACAAAAGTTGTATTTATCATAACATATGGTAAACAGTGTTGCAAACAATGCGTCAGAACAACGATAACTGGTTTGCTTCTGGCATGCCTTCAAGGCTACCTAGCGAATCCATATACTCGATAACCGTCTTCGAAACACGTCCACGTTGCTGCAAATCTTCCTTCGAAAGAAATTCGCCGTCTTTTCTTGCCTCGACCACTGATTTGGCTACGTTTGTTCCAAGTGATGGAATTGAATTAAACGGCGGGATTAGCGTATTACCATCGATAATGAATGTAGTAGCATCGGATTTATATAAATCCGGCTTCACGATTGAAAATCCACGTTCGTACATTTCAAGCGTAATTTCAAGCACTGTCAACAAGTTCCGTTCCTTCGGTGTTGAGTCAAGCCCCTTCGCGTTAATTTCCTGCACCTGCGCTCGAATCGTCGCCGACCCTTTCGTCATCGTGAGCAAATCAAAATCGGAAGCCCTTACCGAGAAGTACGTTGCATAATATAAGATTGGATGATGAACTTTAAAATAAGCAATGCGTAATGCCATTAGAACGTAGGCGGCAGCATGCGCTTTAGGGAACATATACTTAATTTTTTTACACGAGTCTATATACCAGGCCGGAACATTTTGAGCCTGCATTTCCGCTTCGAATTCTGGCGTTAACCCCCGGCCACGTCGGACCGACTCCATAATACTGAACGCCAATGACGGCTTCAAGCCCTGATAGATTAAGTAGACCATGATATCGTCACGGCAACCGATAACGTCTGACAACACACAAGTCTTATTTTTAATTAATTCCTGAGCATTCCCTATCCATACATCCGTCCCATGAGAAAGTCCAGATATTTGAATAAGCTCGGAAAACGTAGATGGTTTAGTTTCCTCAAGCATTTGTCGTACAAATCGAGTCCCAAATTCAGGTACGCCAAGCGTTCCTGTTTTACAGCCAATTTGTTCCGGCGTGACGCCTAGGGATTCGGTTCCACTAAATAATTTCATAACGCCTTCGTCGTCTGGGGGAATGGAAAGTGCATCAATTCCAGATAAGTCTTCTAGCATTTTGATCATTGTTGGGTCATCATGACCTAGAATATCTAGTTTCAACAAGTTGTTTTCGATAGAATGAAAATCAAAGTGCGTTGTTTTCCAAGCGGATTCTAAATCATTCGCTGGAAATTGAATTGGTGTGAAATCATAAATGTCCATCGTATCTGGTACAACGATTATTCCACCTGGATGTTGCCCAGTATTTCTCTTAACGCCCGAACATCCTATAACAAGACGATCAATTTCGGCACCTCGAAGATTTAAACCATTGTCATTCATATATCCTCTGACATATCCATAAGCGGTTCTCTCGGCTACCGTTCCAATTGTTCCTGCACGGTAAACGAAATCTTCTCCAAACAATTCCTTCGTATAATCATGGGCCTTGGACTGATAATCACCACTAAAGTTGAGGTCAATATCTGGAACTTTATCCCCTTCAAATCCTAGGAATGTTTCGAAAGGAATATCTTGCCCGTCTTTTTTGAAGGGCACATTACATGCCGAACACTCTTTGTTCGGTAGGTCATATCCTGAACTAACAGATCCGTCATCGAAAAATTCGGATGCTTTACAAGATGGACAAACATAATGCGGCGGCAATGGATTTACTTCTGTAATCTCCATCATTGTAGCAACTAAGGATGATCCAACCGACCCACGCGACCCTACAAGATAGCCATCATCTAGAGAGCGTTTGACAAGCTTATGCGATATAAGGTAAACAACCGCAAAACCATTTCCTATAATCGAAGTAAGTTCTTTCTCCACACGTTCTACAACGATTTCGGGTAATACTTCGCCGTATATTTCATGCGCCATCGAATAGGTTAGCTCTTTTACTTCTTCTTCGGCACCTTCAATTTTAGGTGTATATAAATCATCTTTTATCGGCTTCACATCACCGATTCTAGCCGCAATTGCACGTGGATTATCGATTACTATTTCCTCGGCAATATGCTCGCCAAGGAATGCGAATTCTTTCAACATCTCATCCGTAGTCCTGAAATGAACCGCTGGTAACGAATGTCGGTTCATCGGATTTGCCCCACCTTGTGAGCGAATAAGTACTTTACGGAACATTGCATCCGTTTCATCAATATAATGCACATTTCCTGTGGCACAAACCGGAATGTTAACAGCTTTGCCTAGTTTCAATAATTTCCTCATAATATCTTCCATATTCCACTCATCGCGAATCAATTCCATATCAATGAGGTGCGAATAAACTGCTTTCGGATGAATTTCAAGGTAATCATAAAATTTCGCGATTTCCTCAACTTCTTCAATCGGTTTCTGCATGAGCCCGTTGAAAACCTCACCGTTTGCGCAACCAGAACCGATAATCAAGCCGTCTCTATGTTTGATTAGTAAAGAACGCGGAATTCTTGGGACACGGAAGAAGTAATTCATATGTGAGTAAGAAACTAATTTATACAGGTTTTTTATTCCCTCATCGCTTGTAGCAAGTATCGTACAATGTGATGGACGCGCACGCTTGTAAGCATCGCCTTCTCCAATATGTTTATTGAAATCGTCCATGTACAAAATGTCTTTCTCTTCCGATTCCTCTAGCAACCTAAGAAATAAATGGCCCGTTGCTTCGGCATCATAAATTGCACGGTGATGATTTGTCAATTCGATATTATATTTTTTCGTAAGTGTGTTCAGGCGATGATTTCCCATTTCAGGGTGGATAAACCGAGCAAGTTCAAGTGTATCAATAACTGGATAGAAAACTTTCGGCAAATCGGCCTTTTTTTGTGCTTCGTATAGGAAGCCCATATCAAAGGATGCATTATGGGCGACGAGTATAGAATCGCCAATCCACGCAGTAAAATCTGTTACAGCTTCCGTCACTGACGGTGCATCTTTGACCATATCATCTGTAATACCAGTCAATTTCGTAATGAGTGCAGATATTGGGTATCCCGGATTCGAAAAACGCTCAAATCTATCGATTACTTCTCCGCCTTTTATCTTAACGGCACCAAGTTCGATAATCGTATTGTAAACTGCAGATAAACCAGTTGTTTCTACGTCAAATACGACGTAGGTATCATCTTCAAGCTTCCGGCGTTCTTCGTTGTAAACGATTGGAACCCCATCATCTACAAGGTTAATTTCCATACCGAACAACACTTTAATACCATTCTTTTTCCCTGCCGAATATGCATCGGGGAACGCCTGCACATTTGCATGATCTGTTATCGCTACCGCGGGGTGTCCCCATTTAGCAGCTTGTTCAACGAGAGCTGATGCCGAAACAACTGCATCCATTTGACTCATTGTTGTATGAGCATGAAGCTCGATACGCTTTCTATCTGCAGGTGCTTTATCTTTACGGACAATAGATGGAACTTCCATAATGTCCTGTGCCATCATAGTTAAATCGCGAACGAACGTATCGTTTTGAATGCCCCCACGCGCGCGGACCCACGTCCCCTTTTTCAACGTTGACATGTATCTTCCGTCTTCTTCGTTACGTGAAAACATTTTTACAATGATAGAATCCGTATAATCCGTAATTTTAATTGTTAGTAGGGATCGACCGCTCCGAAGTTCCCTTACCTCCGCATCGAAAATATACCCTTCAATTGCTACACGTCGTTCTTCGTCTTGAATGTTACGAATTTCCATTAGGGGTTCATCATTTTTAATTGGCTTTCCTAAAATGAATGGACCAGATGGCATTTCGCTGTCTTCCGACTTGTTTTGTTCGCGTTCTGTTAAATCAGCTAACGCCTTTCTAGACATTTCCATTTCTTCAGCTTTCCGTTCAACTAAAAATGCCTGATGCGCTTCTTCAGCCTCGTTACTATCCTCTGTCAGCACGAATTCAATTACTGGGATAGCAAAACCAAACGATGTATAGACATCTGAAATGAGTGCAGCATACTTGCCTTTCATTGTTTGGATTTCCATATCATTCATCGAAACTAATGTCATCTTTTCACCCATCATAACGGGTACTTGACTCGTTAGTCTTCCCCTAATCGGAGGGGACATATCTTGAAGCATGTCAATAACGAATGGCCAATAGCCTACAATTAATTGCTCATCGACAGCCGTATTTTCACATGTAATTTGTAATCTGATTGTTGCAATCGCAGAAAAGGCTTTATTTATTCTTTGCGAAAAAATTGTAAAAACCTCAACAGGAAGTGGTTGGTCTAATTTAATATTAAACTGCCATACCCTGGATTTTCGGTGAATACTAACGCGTTGTAGTAACGCATTTTCGAAATGTATTGCGAACTGATCATCGGTCATATCAATTTGCTGTAATAATAGATGTAATTTCATCTTTTCGTCCCGTAAATCGCTCAAAGATAGGGCCTCCTTACGTAATCCGTAAAAAAGAAGGAAGTACCGATAATCGGCCTTCCCTCCTTTTTTATTTTTCCACGAAAAATTCTTGTAGTTTTTCAGTGATTTCTTCAACATGCCATTCAGTCGTTTCGCCTGATTCACGGAATTTCACTTCGACAATTCCTTCTGCCGCTTTCTTTCCTATCGTAATGCGCATTGGCAATCCAATAAGATCTGAATCGGTAAACTTAACGCCTGCTCGTTCAGTACGATCATCGTACAACACGTCAAATTTGTATGATTTTAGTAGCTTATACAAGTTATCAGCAAGTTCTTTTTGATCTTCATTATTCATATTTATCGGAACAAGATGGATGTCAAATGGTGCTAGTTTTTTCGGCCATTTCAAACCATTCTCGTCATTGAACTCTTCAGCAACAGCTGCCATAATTCGAGAAACGCCAATGCCGTAGCAACCCATCTGATACGGTTGAGATCTTCCGTTATTATCAAGGAATTTTCCACTCATAGGTTCGCTATACGTTGTTCCAAGTTTAAAGATATGTCCAACTTCGATTCCTTTAGCAAACTTAACTGTGCCCTCGCCGTCAGGTGTCAAGTCACCTTCTTGTATAATCCGAAGGTCCATGTAATCATCCACACCAAAATCACGCTCTGGGTTGGTGTTAATAAAGTGGTAACCGTCTTCGTTTGCTCCTGCAACGCCGTTGACAATCGATGCAACTGCATGGTCAGCGATTACTCTTACACCAATAGGGAGTTTTACAGGCCCTACAGAACCTACTTCACATGATAGTAATTCATAAACGTCTCCTTCATATGCAAACTCAACTGTGTCCGCATCTAAAGCGTTTTTTAATTTAATATCATTAATTTCATGATCCCCGCGCGCAAGGACCATCACGAGTTCTCCATCGATATTAAAGACAAGTGTTTTAATACAACGCTCTGCTTCTACTCCTAGGAACGATACAACATCTTCAATCGTTCGTTGGTCAGGAGTCGCAACTTTCTCCATCTCTTTCAATGGATCATCAGATTTAACATACTCATTTCGCACTTCCGCCATTTCAATATTCGCTGCGAAAGACGTCTCATCTGAATAAGCGATTGTATCTTCACCGATGTCTGATAGTGCCATAAATTCATGTGTTCCTGATCCACCGATAGCACCTGCATCAGCAATAACCGAACGGAAATTAAGGCCTAGTCGTGTAAAAATATTCGTATATGCTTGATACATATGTTCATAAGTTTCATTTAGACTTTCTTCAGTAGCATGGAAGGAATAAGCATCCTTCATGATAAATTCACGACCGCGAAGCAAACCAAATCGTGGACGCTGTTCATCTCTGAACTTCGTTTGAATTTGATACATCGTTAGTGGAAGCTGTTTGTACGATTTCAGTTCATCGCGCACCAACGACACGATAACTTCCTCGTGAGTTGCACCTAGCGCAAAATCCCTGTTATGACGATCTTTCATACGGAATAGTTCAGGCCCATATGATTGCCATCTTCCTGATTCTTGCCAAAGTTCAGCCTGTTGTAACGCTGGCATTAACACTTCAACACCGTTAATAGCATCCATTTCTTCGCGAATAATGGCTTCAATTTTCTTCAGAACCATTTTACCTAGAGGCAGGTATGAGTACACGCCGCTTGTCGTTTGACGAATAAATCCAGCGCGCAAAAGAAGTTGATGTGATCTAATTTCTGCGTCAGAAGGTATTTCACGCATTGTTGGTATGAATGTAAGTGATTGTTTCATAAAAATCCCCACCCCTTATTTTTTTCCACTCTATTTAAAAGAAGAAACGTTGAATATCATTCCAAGTTACAACGAGCATTAGAAGCATTAGAAGTATGATTCCCACAAAATGAACCATTCCCTCTTTTTGTTTATCAACTGGTTTTCCACGTATCGCTTCAAGGAAGAAGAACAATAATCTACCACCGTCTAATGCCGGTAGCGGAAGTAAGTTCATAATCCCTAGGTTAATACTCAATATTGCAGCCCAATTCATTAAGTTGAAAACACCATATTTCGCAACTTCTTCTGTTGCCTTATAGATACCTACCGGGCCTGATAGTGCATCTATTGTGAACTTCCCTGTTACGAGCATACCAAGTAATTCAAGAATTTTCTTGAACCAAAATACTGTTTGCTCTGCACCGTAAGAGACTGCTTTAAAGACATTTTTTTCAATCGGGCTCGTATACAAGACACCAACTTGCCCAAACTCTTGCCCTGCTTCTTCAATTGTCGCAGGTACAACTTCGAGTGTGACCAGTTGCTCGTTACGTTCGACTATGAATGTAAGCGGAACGCCAGGACTATTTTGAATGGTTTCCGCAAAGTCATTCCAATTTTTTATTTCCTTGTCATCAACTTTTTTAACTAAGTCTCCGTCTTTCATGCCTGCATCATGTGCTGAACCTGTACTCTGTACTTCTGTAATGATCGGCTCGAGTGTGGGTACCCCTTGAAGAAGTCCAATCGCTAGAAATATAAAGAAAGCAAGTATGAAGTTAAATAGAGGGCCTGCAAAAATTGTTAGGATTCGATTAAAGACAGATTTCGATTCGAATTGTCTATCATACGGAGCGATAATTGTCTCTTGGCCTTTTTCAACAACTATTGCCGTCCTCGATATATCGTAACGGACAAGTTCACCATCTTCATCATAGCCTTCGATAAATAGCTCTTTATCAAAATCTGAGGACTCTGTTTCTAAAAAAAGTATATTAGGATTTGCTACATTTTGATTTAAATAAACTTTCACAACTTCACCGGAGTCATCGATGTCAAGTCCAACTCGATATCCCGGCTTAAGTTCCACTGAGTCAAAATCTTCCCCAGCCATACGGACATAACCGCCGAATGGTAAGAGTCGTATTGTGTATAATGTTTCACCTTTAGTAATCCCGAGAATTTTTGGACCGAAACCAATTGCAAACTCACGTACCATTATTCCTGCCCTTTTCGCGAAAAGGAAATGTCCTAATTCATGAAAAAAGACGAGCGAACCAAATACAACTCCAAAAGCAATAACGGTTTGCATACAAAACCACCTTAACTGGCCTTTTGGCCGGATATAAGTACCTCGTTAATCTAACATATCATACACTATTTTTCTAGTGTGTGAATCGATTTCCATAATCATTTCAAGATTAGGCTTGGAAATCGTTTTATGTGATTCCATCACACGTTCAACGATATTATCAATTTCAAGGAATGAAATCTTTCCCTCCATGAACAAGCTGACGGCAACTTCATTTGCCGCGTTCATCGCGGCTGGCATCGTACCGCCTTCTTTACCTGCAGCATAAGCTAGTCCAAGCGCCTTAAAACGAGTAAGGTCCAATTTCTCAAAATGAAGTTTACCTATTTCTTCGAGTCGAAGGGTTTTTCCATTTTGCATCGTCATACGATCAGGATAGGTCATTGCGTATTGGATAGGCACTCTCATATCGGGTGAACCTAGTTGTGCCATCACACTTGTATCTTCAAATTCAACCATTGAGTGGATGATACTTTCTCTATGCAAAAGCACATCGATTTGCTCGTATGGTACGCCAAATAGATGGTGGGCTTCAATTACTTCCAGCCCCTTGTTCATCATCGTTGCTGAATCGATTGTAAGTTTGTTACCCATTGACCAGTTCGGGTGTGCCAAGGCCTCTTCAACCGTGACGTCCGCTAGTTGGTCCCGAGTTAAATCTCTAAAGCTACCACCTGAAGCAGTTAAGATTAACCTGGAGATATGTTTCGGATTTTCACCGTTTAAAGATTGAAACAGTGCTGAATGTTCACTGTCAACTGGCAATAGAGGAACATCATACTTTCTAGCCGCTTCAATTACAATGTCCCCTGCGGCGACCAATGTTTCTTTATTTGCAATTGCAATTGTTATACCTGAACGTATCGCTTCCAATGTCGGCTTAAGCCCAACACTACCGCTTACGGCGTTCACTAAGATATCCGCGCCAGTATGCGCTGCAACTTCAACCAAGCCTTCATTCCCATGGACGAATTGAATTGACGGAAATTCAGCCTTAAGGCGTTCGGCATCATCATACCGCATAACCGAAATTGTCTTCGGTTGAAACAATGAAGCAATTTCTCTTACTTTATCAATATTCAACCCCGCTGAAAAAGATACGAGTTCAAAACTCTCAGGGTTAGATTCGATTATATCTATTGTTTGTAAACCAATGGAACCAGTGGCTCCCAGTAAACTTATTTTCTTTTTCATCGTGACACCCTTCCATTATGCGACAAATTGAAGAAAGTGAAGCAATGGCAAAACAAAAAGGAGGCTGTCAAACCTGTCCAGGATTCCACCGTGCCCTGGTAAAAGTTTTCCTGAGTCCTTTACGTCATAATGCCGTTTAATCGCTGATTCCACAAGGTCGCCAAGCTGACCAGCTACTGAAGCAATTAGTGTTACAACAACGAGGATTAGATAGGATGAGGCAATAGGTATGAAATAATTGTATATGCATGCGAAAATAATTGCTGAGACAATACCCCCTATAGCACCTTCTATGGTTTTATTGGGTGAGATGTCTGGCCACATTTTACGCTTACCGATTTTACGACCTACAAAATAGGCTCCCGTATCCGTCATCCAAACGACAATTAGTGCGTAAACGACAAATTCAATGCCAAACAGTCGAGTTTCAATTAAATAATAAAAACCGATACCTAAGTATAGTGCTCCAAGCACCGAAAAGGCAATATGGTCAAAAGTATACTTGTTTTTACTAAGTACAGTAACGACTAGCAGTAGCAATACTGCCATAAAGGCTAGTTCTATCTTTGTATACCCAACTGCCTCAGACAAGCGAATTTCCCAACTAGATGGCAATAGCACAACTGCTAACGCAACCCATGTAAGTATACCTGGTACTGAGAACAGTTTAATATCACGCATTCGTAATAATTCAAATAGACCAATTGTTGTTATTGCATAAATCATAAGTGTGAAGGGCCATCCTCCGATGACTACAAACGGGACAAATACAATTAAAGCTACAATTGCGGTTATTATTCTTTCTTTCAAGTGTTCCCATCTCCTTCTACACTTCCAAATCGCCTAACCCGTGTTTGAAACTCTTTGATTTCACTAACCATACATTGTTCGTCAAAGTCAGGCCATAGCACATCTGTAAATGAAAATTCAGCATAAGCAAGCTGCCATAGCATAAAATTCGACAACCGAACTTCACCGCTTGTTCGAATAAGTAAATCGGGTTCCGGTAAATGCGATGTCATCAAATGTGACTCTATAAGTGATTCATCTATTTCCGACGGATCAATTTTACCCTCAGCAGCCAGCTTCGCAATTTCCTGCATGCACTGGATAAGCTCAAGACGACTTCCGTAGTTCATTGCAAAGTTAAGTGTCATGCCGTCATTTTCGGCAGTCGCATCAATCGCACGCTGAATTGAATTTTTCGTATGAGATGGTAGGAGTTCAAAATTTCCTATCATTTCGACCTTAACATTTTGTTCAATTAGCTCCGGAAGGTACGTACTTAAAAACTCTCCGGGAAGCTTCATAAGAAAATCTATTTCTAATTTTGGACGTTTCCAGTTTTCCGTTGAGAACGCATAAAGTGTTAAAACTTTTATCCCCATATCACTTGCAATGCGACTAATCTTACGAACAGTCTTCATTCCCTCGTGGTGTCCTGCAATTCTTGGTAAGTTTCTTTTTTTTGCCCACCTACCATTGCCATCCATTATTATTGCCACGTGAGCAGGGATATGCCTGCTTTTCACACTTGCTATTTCTTCCGCCAATAATCTGTCGGGTTCAGCGGTTTTCTTGCGCATGAGTTTTCCTAGCATGTCATTTCCTCCACTCCGCTACTTTTCAGAGCAAGCCTACTTCTATCGTACCAAAAATCACACTCAAATTCACTATTGAATGCACTGTACACGTAAAGGAAACACGCGATTGCCGAACCTTTAGGCGACACCAGAGTAGTAGTTGCACTTATTAGGTATTCTTAAACTTAATATTTTATGATGTATTAAAGAAAACTTGGCGATTGCAGAGCCTTAGTTGCACTTATAAAAACTTACTGTTTATGTAGGTTATAAAAGAAACCTTGCGATTACAGAGCCTTTAGGCCATAGCAGAGCTTTAGTCGCACTTATTGGGTCGTCCTCAAACTGTTTATTATGGCGTTATAAAAAAGACGCCCTGAAATAAGGACGTCTCGAAATATAGAAAGTTCTCTATCAGATTTCCAGGATTTCATCTTCTTTTACTTTTGCGATATCATCAATTTTTTTAATGTAGCTATCTGTCAACTTCTGAATCTCTTCGCCGCTTCGACGTAAATCATCTTCAGTTATTGCAGAATCCTTTTCTAGCTTCTTGAAGTCTTCATTTGCATCACGACGAACGTTGCGAATAACAACTTTAGATTCTTCTGCTTCCTTCTTAACAGTCTTAACAATCTCTTTTCGACGATCTTCTGTTAACGCTGGAATTGCAAGTCTAATAATTGTACCATCGTTTGATGGTGTGATGCCGATATCTGACTTCATAATTGCTTTTTCAATATCACCAAGTGTTGTTTTGTCGTAAGGTTGGATTGCGATAAGTCTTGCTTCCGGTACCGAAATTCCAGCCATTTGGTTAAGTGGAGTCGGTGCGCCGTAATATTCGACCATAATTCTGTCAAGCAGCGAAGCGTTTGCTCGCCCGGCACGGATTGAAGCCAACTCTCTTGAGTACGCCCCAATTGCATTGTCCATTCTCTCTTGTGCTTGATTCATAATCTCATTTGGCATTACAAATTCCTCCTGACAACCGTCCCGATGGGCTCACCAAGTACGGCTCTTTTTATATTTCCTGTCTCCATAATTGAGAATACAACAAGTGGTATATCATTGTCCATACATAGAGTTGAAGCAGTTGAATCCATTACTTCAAGCCCTTGGCTAATGACATCCAGGTAGGTAAGTTCCGTATACTTGATTGCATCTTTATTTGTTAACGGATCTGCTGAATAAACACCGTCAACATTGTTTTTTGCCATTAGAATAACATCCGCTTCAATTTCTGCTGCACGAAGCGCCGCTGTTGTATCCGTAGAAAAATATGGATTCCCAGTACCAGCAGCAAAAATAACTACGCGCTTTTTCTCTAGATGACGTATCGCTTTTCGGCGTATGTATGGTTCTGCAACCTGTCTCATTTCAATTGAAGTCGATACGCGACATGGTACCTCAAGTTTTTCGAGTGAATCTTGAAGGGCTAGAGAATTCATAACAGTTGCAAGCATACCCATATAGTCTGCTGTTGCACGGTCCATTCCCATTTCACTACCTACTTTACCTCGCCAAATGTTACCACCACCAACAACAATGGCAATTTCAACACCAAGTTCGGCAACTTCTTTTACTTGTTTAGCAACAGTTTTGATAATTTCTGGAGAAATTCCAAATCCTTGTTCACCGGCAAGTGCTTCCCCACTAATTTTCAAAACTATTCTCTTATATTTTGCGACGCTCATAAGTACCCTCCATTTAATCGATTTTCTCGAAAAAGAGGGAACACCACTTGTGTGTTCCCCATTAATTTATATTTTTATAATTATTTTCCTTGTACTTGGTTCATTACTTCATCCGCAAAGTTTTCTTCACGTTTTTCAATACCTTCGCCTACTGCATAACGTACGAAATCTTTCAACGTACCACCAGTAGATTTAACGAATGCTCCAACTGTTTGATCTGAGTCTTTAACGAATGCTTGGTCAAGTACACAAATTTCTTCGAAGTACTTGCCAATACGGCCTTCAACCATTTTAGCAACGATATTTTCAGGTTTTCCTTCGTTAAGTGCTTGTTCAGTAAGAACCTTTTTCTCACGCTCAACTTCTTCTGCTGGAACTTGATCACGTGAAACGTATTTCGGATTTAGTGCTGCGATGTGCATAGCAATGTCTTTCGCTGCTTGCTCATCAGTAGTTCCTTCAAGAACAACAAGAACACCAATTGTTCCACCCATATGGAGGTAAGGACCAAATGTATCATTGTCTGTTTTCGTGCGAATTTCGAAGCGGCGAAGTGTTAGCTTTTCACCAATTTTAGCAACTGCATTCGAAATTTCATCTGCAACGGAAAGTCCGTTTGCCAATTTCGAGTCGTGTGCTTCTTCAATAGTAGCTGGTTTTGTTGCTAAGAGATGCTCTGCAAGATCCTTAACGAGTTTTTGAAATCCTTCGTTTTTAGCAACGAAATCTGTTTCTGCGTTCACTTCAATAAGGATTGCTTCGTTTCCGTCTACGTGAATGTAAGAAGTTCCTTCAGCAGCAATGCGATCTGCTTTTGATGCAGAGCTTGAAAGTCCTTTTTCGCGTAGGAAGTCAAGTGCCGCTTCCATGTCACCATTAACTGCTGTTAGTGCTTTTTTGCAGTCCATCATACCTGCACCTGTTTTTTCACGTAATTCTTTTACCATTTGAGCTGTAATTTTTACTGTCATTTTTTCCATTCCTCCAATATGTGTCATAAAGTATAAAATCTATTTGCGGTATAATAACGCATGCCAATCTCGAGACTATTCCTAAAAAAGACGATAAGGGGTTTGGGCCGCTTATCGCCTTGTTTTGACTCGGTAAATTTCAAAGATTAGTCTACAGTTACTGTTTCTTCTTCAACTACTACTTCTTCTTCACCTTGTCTTGCTTCAAGTAAAGCGTCAGCCATTTTGCTTGTAAGTAGACGTACTGCACGGATTGCATCATCATTCGCTGGAATGATATAATCGATTTCGTCCGGATCACAGTTCGTATCTACGATTCCAACAATTGGAATGTTTAATTTAATTGCTTCCGCAACCGCGATGCGTTCTTTACGCGGATCTACTACGTACATTACGTCTGGAAGAGCCTTCATATCTCGAATACCACCGAGGAATTTCTCTAGACGTTCATGTTCTTTATTTAATTGAACAACTTCTTTTTTAGGAAGTACTTCAAACGTACCGTCTTCTTCCATACGCTCAATTTTCTTCATGCGGGATACACTCTTTTGAATTGTAGCAAAGTTTGTTAGTGTACCTCCAAGCCAGCGTTGGTTAATGTAGTACATTCCAGCACGTTCAGCTTCTTCTTTAATCGCATCTTGTGCTTGCTTCTTAGTTCCAACGAAAAGAACTTTCCCACCGTCTTCACCAACTTGACGCATGAAGTCATATGCCACTTCAAGCATTTTCACCGTTTTTTGTAAATCGATGATGTAAATTCCGTTACGCTCCACGAAAATAAACTTCTTCATTTTCGGGTTCCAACGACGTGTTTGGTGTCCGAAGTGAACACCTGCTTCTAGTAATTGTTTCATTGAGACAACTGCCATTTGTAATTCCTCCTGTTTTGGTTGGATTCCTCCGTACAGATCATACTGTGGAACGACCTCTCGGCACCGTTTCCAAAGTCCTTGTACGTGTGTAGTAATACCATTTGATAATATAACACATTAAAATTTAATTTGCAACTGGATTCAACTGATTTTCATAATGAGTTCATCTACCGTTCGACCCTTACCTGTTTTTTTCGCTATTCTCCCGAAAGATTGTCCCGCTCCATGAAGCTAAAACAATCGCTTTCTGTTATCAATTCTATCCGAAAAAGTAGGCTTTTGTTGATTGACAAGATTTCAATGCAAGATTTATTGACACATTAACAGTTGGGGTATTTTCAATATACGGCTCAGTGGATTCACCATGTTTTGAGAAATAACTTTTTCTTTTGTCGCATAGTAGCGGAGTCCTTGTTCAAGGATTGGAACTGTCTTTCCAAAAAGATTCATTCAATCCAGGTCTGTTATAAATATTAAAATTCCTCTAATAAAATGCTTTCAACATTCTACTGCAACTTGCGACAAATTCCGACATTGCTCCATCTATATCTACATGGAACTTATTTAATAGACCTTGTTACAAGAAACACCAAATCTTATCCTGGCATTAATGCACTCTTTCGATTTTTTATGTCTTCTTTATTAGATTAGTAATAATGTAACTGTTCTTCGCTTATGGCATATTTCCACAACAAAAAAGATACTTATTCCTATTTAGGAAAAGTATCTTTTTCATTAGTAGTTATTAGTTTTTTTGTTTTTCAAGTTCAGATAGAAATTTGTTGTTTAGAACTTTAATATAAGTCCCTTTCATTCCTAATGAACGTGATTCGATTACGCCAGCACTTTCAAGTTTACGTAAAGCATTAACAATGACTGATCGAGTAATTCCTACGCGGTCAGCAATTTTCGATGCTACGAGTAGACCTTCTTCGCCGTCCAACTCCTTGAAAATATGTTCAATTGCTTCATGCTCACTGTATGAAAGTGAATTAATCGCCATTTGAACAACAGCTTTGCTACGCGCTTCAACTTCAATTACTTCAGTTTTCTCACGTAAGATTTCCATACCAACAACAGTAGCACCGTATTCTGCAAGGATAAGATCGTCGTCTTGGAAATCATTAGTCATTCTCGCAAGCACTAATGTTCCTAAACGCTCTCCACCACCGATAATTGGAACGATAGTTGTTAAGCCACCTGCAAACATTTCTTTGTTCTCAACTGGGAACGCTGTGTAGCGGCTTTCTAAATCTAAGTTTGATGATGTTTCAGTTACTTCAAATAATTTTTTTGTATAGTCCTCAGGGAATTGACGGCTATCGAACATTTCTTTCATACGTTCGTTTTCAATCTGTTGGAAAATTTCAAAGCCTAATAATTTCCCTTTTCTGCTGACAATGTATGAGTTACACTCGATTACCGAGCTAAGTTTTTCAGCCATTTCTTTAAAGTTTACTGCTTCCCCGTTTGATTCTTGTAGCATTGCGTTAATTTGTCTTGTTTTTAATAATAGTGTCATTGTTATTCTTCCTCCTCAAAATGTTAGCACAAGCGTTTATGTGTTTATAGAATATTCTAAACCTTTTCATTCGTTAAATAAACTAATAAGGTCTAATTAGAGTATAAATTGTGACAAATCTTTGTTTTTTGCAATATCTTGTAGTTTTTCGTCGACATATGCCGGTGTTATTTTTATCGTCACCGGGCCAATATCCGCTGCTTCATAAGACAATTCTTCAAGTAACTTCTCTAAAATCGTATGAAGACGTCTTGCTCCAATATTCTCAGTGTTATCATTAACTTCAAATGCGATTTCTGCAATTCTGTTAATTGCTTTATCAGTGAAATCTAAAATGACATCTTCAGTAAGGAGTAATTTTTCATATTGACGGATGAGAGAAAAATCCGGTTCTTTCAAAATTCGTTCAAAATCGGCTTTTGAAAGTTTATCTAGTTCTACGCGGATTGGAAAGCGACCCTGTAGTTCCGGAATAATATCGGACGGTTTTGCAGTGTGAAAAGCACCCGCAGCAATAAAGAGAATAAAATCAGTTTTTACAGCTCCGTACTTTGTGGATACAGTAGAACCTTCAACGATTGGTAAGATATCACGTTGAACCCCTTCACGCGAAACGTCTGCTGAAGAGCCATTTCCTCCACTTCGGGCAATTTTGTCCATTTCATCCAGAAAAATAATGCCCGACTGTTCTGTAAGTTCAATCGCTCTTCTTGCTATTTCATCGTGATCAATAAGCTTATCTGCTTCCATCGTTTCAAGCACAGTGCGTGCATCTTTTACCTTCATTTTTCGCATTGACTTCTTTTTAGGCATGAGCGAGGAAAGTGCATCTTGCATATTCGCACCCATTTGTTCCATTCCCGACCCTTGAAATGCATCATAAAGTGACGACTGTTGATCAGTAACTTCAACAGTAACCTCCTGCTCTTCAAGTTCACCTGCTAAAAGGCTTCGCTTGATTTCAGAACGTTTTTGTCTCACTTCATTTATTTTTTCCTGATTGGGTTCTTCCTCTTCTTGCTGTTGTCCAAAGAGCATTTCAAAAGGGTTTGTTCCGCCACTCTTTTTCTTTTTCTCTGGAACAATTAGTTTAACAAGTTGATCATTCGCAAGTTTTGTCGCTTCTTCCCTAACTTCTTCACGTTTTTCCGCAAGAATAATGCGAACACCTGCCTCAGTTAGGTCTCTGATCATCGACTCGACATCACGACCGACATATCCAACTTCTGTAAATTTTGTAGCTTCTACTTTCAGAAAGGGAGCATTGACAAGTTTGGAAATCCTTCTGGCTATCTCAGTCTTTCCAACTCCTGTTGGTCCAATCATCATAATATTTTTAGGGATAATCTCATTTTTTTCCTCATCAGAAAGAAGACTTCTTCTATATCGATTACGAATTGCCACCGCGACTGCACGTTTTGCATTATCCTGACCGATAATATAACGATCCAAATGCGCCGTAAGTTCCTTCGGCGTTAATTCCCCACTTTTTGTCATCATAGTACCTCCACAATAATTTGGTCATTTGTATAGACACATATCTCGGCAGCTGTTTCAAGTGCTGCTTGGGCAATTTCCTTGGCAGTAAGTGTATCGCCGCTGTATTTCTTCAATGCTCTGCCTGCTGCTAATGCATAATGGCCACCCGAACCGATGGCCAAGATGCCATCGTCCGGTTCGATTACTTCCCCAGTACCTGAGATTAGAAGCAATTCCTTGTCATCCATTACGAGTAGCATAGCCTCGAGTTTACGAAGCATTCGATCTCCGCGCCATTGTTTCGCAAGCTCCACAGCTGCACGTTGAAGATTGCCATTATACTCAGTTAGCTTCTCCTCGAATAATTCGAACAAAGTAAATGCATCTGCTACTGAACCAGCAAAACCAGCCAAGACTTTACCACCAAAAATTTTGCGCACTTTCTTCGCCGTATGTTTCATGATTACTGCATTTCCGACTGTTACTTGGCCATCGCCTGACATTGCACAGGCATCGCCATGACGTATTGCAAATATCGTCGTTGCATGGAATTCCACAAAATCATCCTCCCTATGCTCTAGGATGCGTATTCATATACGTATCCCGTAAATGTTCCTTCGTTATGTGTGTGTATACCTGAGTTGAAGACAATCGTGAATGCCCCAATAGCTCTTGTACTGTACGCATATCAGCACCATTCGATAAAAGATGAGTAGCGAATGAATGTCGTATCATATGCGGATAGATCTTTGAATGTAGCGAAGCACGCTCCATCATCGAACTTAAAATATGACGAACGCCTCTGTCGGTAAGCGGATCGCCACGCAAGTTAACGAATAATTTGTCATGTTTTTTTTGCTTCATAAGTTTGGGACGACTAATTTCCGTATATGTACCGAGGGCTTCCTCGGCAAAACTTCCGAAAGGGATATACCGTTCCTTCTTCCCTTTCCCCATCACCAAGACAATACCAAGATGATTATCGATGTCTTCTAATTCTATCGATATTAGTTCACTTACCCGAATTCCTGTTGCATAAAGCATTTCCAGTATTGCATAATCTCTTAATGATTTATTATCTGTGCCTTCACAAGCTTTGAATAATTGCTCCATTTCATCCTCATAAAAAAAAGCTGGTAGTCGTTCTTGTTTTTTAGGATGATGAAGTGATTTAAATGCATTATCAGTAACGCCATATCTGGAACTTGCAAATTTAAATAAGGACCGAACAGAGGATATCTTTCTAGAAATCGTCGTTCTTGCTAATCCACTGTCATAAAGAGACGTAACATAAAGCCGTGCTTCCGTATACGTGACGTCGTTCAAGTCCGTAATTCCTTCAACAGCAAGAAATGAAAGGAATGCATCGATATCTGTTGTATATTCTGACACGGTATGAGACGAATAGTTTCGTTCTAACCGGATATACGTAATATATTCATCGCGAACAGTTAAAGGTTGGATTGCCATACAATACACTCCCCCGATGAAAATCCTTTACTACTATAACAAAAAGACAATTAGATTGACCAGAATGAGACCTCTTCAGAGATAGGAGTTCCTATAATCATTTTTCAAATAGTTTAGTTTTCAGCACGCAAATAACTTACTTCCCAATTATCATAATGTTGATTAGTTTCCAAATTCGGAAGTCGTCCACTAGTAACTATACAATAGATGGCATGAGAACGGCAACTAAAAAACTTGGTGAATATAATGTCTACTATTAGTTAGCTTCTTTTCGCACCAAAAAAGGAGCCGAAGCCCCTTCTTGCCTTGCCGTATTCTTACTGTACATCCTCTTCATATTCGCATTCAGTACACTGAATTCGAACACCTTTTTTCGATTTCTTTTCAACAAGAGTATTGTCACATTTTGGACAAGGTCTTGCAATTGGCTTATCCCATGAAACATACTCACATTCTGGGTACTGATCGCACCCGAAGAAAATACGTCTCGTTTTACTTCTACGCTCGACAACTTGCCCTTCTTTACAAGTCGGACAGGTTACGCCTATCGGTTTCATGATTGCTTTCGTGTTCCGACAGTCCGGGAATCCCGAACAAGCCATAAATTTACCATAGCGGCCAAGTTTATAGACCATTGGCAGTCCACATTTTTCACAATCTTCACCAGCAGGTTCATCTTTAATCTCTATCTTTTCCATTTCAGCATCTGCGTATTCTACGGTTGCCTCGAAATCTTTATAGAAATCATCGATTACTTTTTTCCATTCCTTATTTCCCTCTTCAACGTCATCAAGTTCTTTTTCCATTTGCGCAGTGAATTCGACATCAATGATTTTGGGGAAAAATTCATCAACTGCCTTGTGGACAATTCCACCTAGCTCTGTCGGAATAAACCGCTTCGCATCTAACGTGACATAGCCACGTTTTTGAATGGTGTCTAAAGTAGGTGCAAATGTAGAAGGTCGTCCAATTCCCGACTCTTCAAGCGTTCGAACTAGCCTTGACTCAGTATACCTTGGCGGTGGTTGCGTAAAGTGTTGTTTAGGATCAATCTCTTCATATTTAATCTTTTCGCCTTTTTCTAGCGGCGGTAGGATAGTATCCTTCTCTTCTTTTTTATCATCGTCGCCTTCTATATATACCTTCATAAATCCTTCGAACTTCACCTGGGATCCCGTAGCTCTAAAACGCACGTCGCCGTTTAACAGATCAACCCTAACAGTATCTAGTACTGCTGGAGCCATCTGACTCGCTACAAGTCGTTCCCAAATAAGTTTATATAACCGAAGCTGGTCTTTTGTTAAGTATGCTTTCATTGCCGCAGGCGGCCTCATAACAGAGGTTGGACGCACTGCCTCATGCGCATCTTGTGATTTTGCTTTTGAAGTTGTTTTAGCAACGGGTTTTTCCTCTGCAAGAAACTCCTTGCCATACATCGTTTCGATAAATGACTTCGTTTCTTCAACAGCACTATCTGCAATTCTAGTGGAATCAGTTCTCATATAAGTGATGAGTCCAACGATTCCTTCTTTTCCGATGGTAATCCCTTCGTATAGTTGCTGGGCAACCATCATCGTTTTTCTAGCACGGAAATTCAACTTACGCGCTGCTTCTTGCTGAAGCGAAGATGTCGTAAATGGAACCGCAGGATTACGTTTACGCTCTCTTTTAACAACGTCCGAAATCTCGAAGCTATCGCCTTCTAGTTGCCCAATAATACCGTCAACTTGCTCTTTATTTGTAAGCTTCACTTTTTTCTTTTCATTTCCAAAGTACTCTGCACTGAATGAGGACTTCCCTTTAGTGAAGTTACCAGCTATACTCCAATACTCTTCTGGTACGAATGCATTGATTTCGTTTTCACGGTCAATAATTAATCGAAGCGCTACTGACTGAACTCGCCCAGCCGATAGACCTTTCTTAACTTTCTTCCAAAGTATTGGACTTATACTATATCCCACAAGCCGATCAAGGATTCTTCGTGCTTGTTGTGAATCGACAAGATCCATATTAATTGGTCGCGGGTTTTTAAATGATGCTTTAACGGCTTCTTTTGTAATTTCGTTAAACACGACTCTGCAATCAGACTCAATATCAACACCAAGCTGATGCGCTAAATGCCAAGCTATTGCTTCCCCTTCTCTGTCGGGGTCAGCCGCGAGGAATATTTTCTTAACTTTTTTTGCGTCTTTCTTTAATTCTTGAAGTATTGGGCCTTTACCCCGAATTGTAATATATTTAGGTTCATAATTATTTTCAGTGTCTACACCCATTTGGCTTTTAGGGAGATCCCGTAAATGGCCTAGTGATGCCCGTACTTTATATTTCTTCCCAAGATAGCGTTCAATCGTTTTCGCTTTTGCTGGGGACTCTACAATTACCAGATAATCTGCCATCTTAATTGCCTCCTTATAGAGGTTTTATATTTATGCCTCAATAGTCTAACCTGTTGCAAAATGTATACTAGTTTCGAAATTAATGCAAACTTTTCAGAGTTTATACCATAGATTAGTGCATGAAAACTAGTGATTCGACGATTTGAAAGCCATTCCATAGCGGCTGTGCACCTTCATCTATGAGCCGATTTGGGCCTGCTGATAGGTCTGATGTGACAGGGCCTGGAACGGCATATACATCCTTACCATTTTCAAGGGCGTGCTCCACAGTAATCATCGTTCCACTTTTTATCGCAGATTCTGTGACTACAACTGCATCAGACAAGCCACTAATAATACGATTTCGCATTGGAAATGTCCATCTCTCAGGCTTTACATAAGGTGGATATTCAGTAATTAGCACGTGATTCTGACTGATTTCTGATGCTAAATGACTATTTTCTTTAGGATAAAGATGGAACAAACCATGTCCTAGAACGGCGATTGTCTTTCCACCATATGCAATAGCGGCTTCATGGGCCAGCGTATCCGCTCCTTTTGCGAGCCCTGACACGATCACCGTATTATTCTTTACCAAAGGAGGTACGATTAAGGACATAGCATCCCTCGAATATGTTGTCGCTTTCCGGGAACCGATAATAGCCACTTTAAATTTGTGAGATAAAATGGTGGGGTCTCCCTTCATATATAAGACAGCGGGAGGATCAATTAATTTTAATAAATGTTCAGGATATAAGGGGTTCGAGAATGGGATTGGGGTTATTTTATACTGTTTGTATAAAACTTCATATGGGGTATGCGAATTTTCCAGTAAATTCGCTTTCAATCTAGTTGCTTTTAGACTAGTTATTTTCAATATTTTTGATAGTATTTCGGCAGTGTACGTGTGAAAGTTTTCGAGATTGGGGTCTATCTCGTAAAGTCTATTCAAACGATTTTTGGGAACGGGAAAAAAATAATGAAGTGCCAGTAACCTTTTTTCCATATCTGATAGCTTCAACTGCACGCCTCCATTTCAAAGTATAAAAAAAGTACAGCGTATAAAAGAATACGCTGTACCGTTTATCTTAATGTGTTTTACATTTTTCGTAAAGGCCTTCTTCTTTAATTACTTTAATTAAAGTTTCACCGATAACAGATGGTGTGTCCGCTGTTTGAACGCCAGCAGCATTAAGTGCTGTGATCTTGTCTGCAGCAGTTCCTTTACCTCCAGAGATAATCGCACCGGCATGGCCCATACGTTTTCCTTCTGGAGCTGTCTTACCACCGATAAATCCTACTACCGGCTTCGTCATGTTTTCTTTGATCCATTCTGCAGCTTCTTCTTCAGCTGTTCCACCGATTTCACCGATCATAACAACCGCATAAGTTTCTGGATCTTCGTTGAATTCTTTTAGAACGTCAATAAAGTTAGTTCCATTTACTGGATCTCCACCGATACCAACAGCTGTTGTCTGTCCGATACCTGCTTCACTTAACTGATGAGTCGCCTCATAAGTAAGCGTTCCAGAGCGTGAAACGACTCCAATATGTCCTTTTGTATGAATATAACCTGGCATAATACCAATCTTACATTCGTCCGCAGTGATAACACCTGGACAGTTTGGTCCGACAAGACGTGTTTTCTTGCCTTCCATATAGCGCTTAACTTTAACCATATCCAAGATTGGAATATGCTCTGTAATACAGATTGCCATGTCCAAATCTGCATCAACCGCTTCCATAATCGCATCTGCTGCGAATGGAGCCGGAACGTAGATTACTGAAACATTAGCTCCTGTTTCTCTAACTGCTTCTTCAACTGTGTTGAAAACAGGTACGCCTTCAGCTGTTTCTCCACCTCTACCAGGAGTAACGCCAGCTACAATTTTTGTACCGTAGTCAAGCATTTCCTTCGTGTGGAAAAGTGCTGTAGAACCTGTAATTCCTTGTACGAGAACTTTTGTATCTTTGTTAATATAAATACTCATGTTTGTCCCAGCCTTTCTTAGCCTACGAGTTCAACAATTTGTTGTGCACCGTCTGCCATTGATCCCGCAGCGATGATGTTAAGACCTGATTCGTTCAACAATGCTTTACCTTTGTCCACGTTTGTACCTTCTAAACGCACAACAAGTGGAACTTGAAGACCAACTTCTTTAGCAGCAGCAATTACGCCCTCTGCAATAACGTCACATTTCATAATACCACCGAAGATGTTAACGAAAATTCCTTTAACAGCCTCATCTGATAGGATGATTTTGAACGCTTCAGTAACTTTTTCAGCAGTTGCACCGCCCCCAACGTCAAGGAAGTTTGCGGGTGATCCGCCGTAATAATTGATTGTATCCATTGTAGCCATTGCAAGACCAGCACCGTTAACCATGCAGCCAATATTTCCATCAAGAGAAATATAGCTTAAGTCATGCTTTGAAGCTTCAATTTCTTTTGGATCTTCTTCGTCGAAATCACGAAGTTCTACGATATCTTTATGACGATATAGCGCACTCTCGTCAAAGTTAAATTTCGCGTCAAGAGCTAAAATATCGCCTTCAGCTGTTACAGCTAGTGGGTTAATTTCAACTGTAGATGCATCTTTTTCAATGAATACTTTGTAAAGACCAGCCATAAAATTCGCTGCTTTATTAACAAGTTTCGTCGGGATGTTCATGTTGAAAGCCATTCGACGTGCTTGGAATCCAGTTAATCCTACAACTGGGTCAATTATTTCTTTGAAGATCTTTTCAGGCGTTGCTTCAGCAACTGCTTCAATATCTACGCCGCCTTCTTCTGATCCCATAAGTGTTACACGGTCTGTTGCACTATCAAGTACTAGCCCGATGTAATATTCTTTCTCGATGTTAGAACCTTCTTCAATAAGTAGACGTTTTACTTCTTTTCCTTCTGGACCCGTCTGCTCAGTGACAAGAATCTTACCGAGTAATTCTTTTGCATAAGCACGAACTTCGTCAAGATTTTTTGCAATTTTGACGCCACCGGCTTTACCGCGGCCACCTGCGTGGATTTGTGCCTTTACAACGATGATGTCTGTTGTAAGTTGTTTTGCTGCCTTAACCGCTTCATCCGGAGAGAAAGCGACAATTCCTGTTGAAACAGCTACACCATAATCGCGTAAAAGCTGTTTTCCTTGATACTCATGGATATTCATCTTACATCCTCCAATCGAACTTATAACTCTTTTAATTTACTGCCTTATCTATTGTAATAAACATGTCATACAATGTCCACATATGACCACTGAATATCGAAATTTGTCAATGCTTGTTGCATTTCAGGTCTTTTTTGTAGGCTGTGCTCGTAGTTTGCTTGATATATATAAGCAAATACTTCAGATACTTCCTTTATAATTCTTCCGGGATTGAGTCATTTATGTTTAACTACCCTAATATTTCTACAAGACTTGGATTCTCTTGAATTGGGATAGCGTGCCAATTATATTCATCGGCAATTTACTCATCGTATAATCCCTTTTCCCGATAAACTTTGGCGTAACTCATTTTCACCTGTTTCTAACCATAGATTTTATCGGTTCGAAACTTTCCCTGTGATGCTCACATGGTCCAACTGTTTGCAACGCTGCAAGATGCTCTGCCGTTCCGTATCCAGCATTTTTCGAGAAATTGTAAATCGGGAACTCCTTGTGTAGGTTATCCATTATTTCGTCCCGTGTCGTTTTCGCAATTATAGATGCCGCTGCAACTGCCAAACTCTGCGCATCTGCTTTTATTACCGACGCTGTTGGACAATCTACTTTTAGCGACATTGCATCGGCAATGACAAAGTTCGGTGTAACCGAAAGTGCATTGACAGCTCGTTCCATAGAATCGCGCGTCGCGGCATAAATATTCAGCTCGTCAATTTTTGGTGCCGATTGAATATGCACCGATATAGAAATGGCGACACCTCGGATTTTATTGGCTAACTCTTCACGGGAAGCCTTAGATATCGTCTTCGAATCGTCGAGTCCTACAAGTTCCGGCGTCTCTTCTGGTAAAATAACCGCTGCAGTGACGACAGGGCCCGCTAACGGTCCTCTGCCTGCTTCATCGACTCCAGCAATATACGCTCCCTTAAACGGCCTATATGAAGCGTCAAACTCCATCTTTAATTGATGTGCTTCTTTTATAAGTTGCTTTTTATCATATCTACTTTGCCAACGGGCAAGTGCTTTCTTTACGCCTGCCCGCTCATCACTACTAAGTTCTGTCAGCCAAGATGTCGGCTCGTCAATCTCACGTAACAGAGCTTCAATTTCCTTTACCGTCTTCACACAATCATCCCCCTGATATTTAATACAGTATTTCCTTTGCTATGTAAGTTGAAGTAACCACTCTAACCATACTGAGCACTTAAACAAACCAAGCGTCGCTTACTTTAGTTCAATATGTATATTAAAGTTAGTATTCTTATTAAATAATTCATAAAATAGGATTTCTCTTTTAAATCTTCTACCTTTTTATTCATAAACTAAAAACCTAACCACTATATGGTCATTAAGGTTTTTTTGAATAAAAAAAGCCGATTGCCATGACAGAATTCTGCATTGGCATCGACCCAATTACTTCGATATTTCAGTTGTCGTAAAGTCAAACGTCAATTTTCCAAGCAGCTCACTTCGAATTTCCCGAACGATCAGCTCAGACACCTTATCATAATCGACCTCATTACCCGTCGTTAAAATATTGCGCTGTCTTCCAATATGATTGAGCAGGTTGATAATATCATCTTGACCCTCTCCAACCGTTGACACATCATATCTTTCCATTAAACGTTTCGGATAATGTTCTTCCAAAAACCGGAGCCCATAAAGCGCTAAGTCTTCCATATTTAGCAGCGTATCTTTTATCGCTCCAGTCAACGCCAATTTATATCCAGCTTCTTTATCCTCAAACTTGGGCCACAGAATACCTGGAGTATCGAGCAGTTCAAGTTCTTTCCCGTACTTGATCCATTGTTGCGCCCTCGTTACACCCGGTGCGTTGCCCGTTTTCGCGAGATTTTTTTTCGCCAATCGGTTAATCAACGTTGATTTTCCAACGTTCGGTATGCCGACTATCATGGCTCGAATTGCGCCTGGACGAATGCCCCTCGAAATCATTCGTTCAGTTTTCGGTGCTAGTATTTCTTTCGCTGCACGTGTAACCGCTTGTAAACCATGCCCATGGAATGAGTTAATAGCAACCGCACGGGTTCCTTCTCTTTCAAAGTGCTGAATCCATTTTGTTGTTTCTGCACTATCCGCAAGATCCGCTTTGTTCAAAATTAGTAGCCTCGGTTTTTGATGAATCACATCATCAATCATCGGATTTCTGGACGATAGCGGCAGTCTTGCGTCAATTAGTTCAAATACGATATCGACGAGTTTTAGCTTTTCAGTTACTTCCCGCCGAGCTTTCGCCATATGTCCTGGAAACCATTGTATAGTCATATCAGTTATCTCCTTCTATTAGTTAACGAATCCGAAATCTTTGAATGGCCAAAATACAATTCTTGTACTGCCAATGATTTCATCAATCGAGACAGCACCAATATGCCGTGAGTCTTTACTTTGCCTTCGATTATCTCCCAAGACAAATACATGACCCTCCGGAACGACCTCACTTTGGATTTTGTCTAGTAGTGTAAAGTCTTCAGTCAATTGGTTCTCAGCAATTTCCTGTTTAGATTGGTCTAGGTACGGTTCTTCAAATGGTTCCCCGTTAATATATAAAACATCATTTTGATATTCTACTGTGTCGCCTGGAAGCCCGATAATTCTCTTAATATAATCTTTTTCTTCTTCAGCATGAAAAACAACGATATCAAAACGGTCCGGCTCACCAATTGTATACACTATCTTGTTTACAATCATCCGGTCCCCGTTCTCCAATGTCGGCATCATCGAAACCCCATCAACGACGATTGGCGTAAAAAGGAACACTCGAATAATTGCAGCCAAACCAAAAGCAATTAATAGGGCTTTTATCCATTCCCACGTTTCATTTTTAGTTTTTTTCTCTTTCATTATGCAAGCCTCCCGCATTTACTTAACCTATTATACATTCTATTCATATTTGGGGCAAAAAGAAAGGAGGCCGTGTTTTCGGCCTCCTTGAATCTGTCTTATTATTTGCGAATTTCTTTGATGCGTGCTGCTTTTCCGCGTAGGCTGCGTAGGTAGTACAATTTTGCACGACGTACTTTACCGCGACGAATAACATCAATCAATTCAATTTTCGGTGTATGTACAGGGAATGTACGTTCAACGCCTACACCGTTTGAAATTTTACGAACTGTAAATGTTTCACTAATTCCGCCACCTTGACGTTTAATGACAACACCTTCATAGAGTTGAATACGCTCGCGCGTTCCCTCTACAACTTTAACGTGCAAACGAACAGTGTCTCCTGCACGGAATGCTGGAAGATCTGTACGAAGCTGATCCTTAGTAACTGCTGCAATAATGTTTTGCATTTTATTCTTCTCCTTCTTCACAGATGCTCATACACACTTTCCTTTGTAGCGGAGCATTCGTCAGTATATACTCCATATTAGAAGTACATAACAGATTTTATCACAAAGGGTTAAGTCATGCAAGGCTTTCTGTTCATTTATCTTTAGCTTCTAATTTAATCAACATTTTTTTCTGATGCTCTGTTAATGGAGCCTTTTTAAGCAAGTCTTTTCTTCGCTCATACGTCCGAAGTAGTGACTGTTCTTCCCGCCATTGGTCAATTTTTGCATGGTTCCCGGACAGTAGAACTTCCGGGACTTCCATTCCGTTAAAATTGGCCGGTCTTGTATATTGAGGGTGCTCGAGCAAGCCGGTGGAAAATGAGTCTTGAACAGGTGATTCCGAATTACCAAGAACGTTCGGCAACAGTCTAACAACACTATCGACAATAGTCATAGCCGCGAGTTCCCCACCAGTTAGTACGAAATCGCCAATCGATAATTCATCAGTCACTAGGTGTTGACGAATTCGCTCATCGTACCCCTCATAATGACCGCAAATAAAGACAAGATGTTCTTCTTTCGAAAGTTCTTCTGCCTTCACCTGCGTAAAGCGCTCTCCTTGCGGACAGAGCAGGATTACACGAGGGGCAGCCTCAGAGTCCTCTGTAACTGATTTGACCGCAGCAAAGAGCGGCTCGGGCTTTAGAAGCATACCTGCCCCACCACCATACGGATAATCATCGACTTTCCGATGTTTGTTTTCAGAGAAGTCACGAAAGTTCGTCACACCAAATGTAACAGCTTCGTTTTCTTGTGCTTTTTTCATTATGGATGAATGGAGCACGCCCTCAAACATTTCCGGAAATAATGAAAGAATATCAATTTTCATCACGAAAGCAAGCCTTCAATCGCGTCAATAACAATTCGCTTATTGGCGATGTCCACTTCTTTTACAACATCATCAATAAACGGAATGTATTGTTGCTTACCTTTATCAGGTGTAACTGTCCACACATCATTCGCACCCGTTTCCAAAACCTCTGTCACTTTACCGATTTCCATGCCATCTATTGTTACGACAACACAGTCAACAATTTCGTGATAGTAGTAAACACCTTCTTCTAATTCCGTCAACTGGTCCTCAGACACCCTAAGGACTCCATCTCGATAATGTTCGACATCCTGTAAATATGGATGATTTTCGAATGTTAACAGATCAAAGGTTTTATGGCGTCGATGGCTTGCGACAGTTAGATACTTAGGTGTTTTATCTTTCGGCATAAAAAGAGCGAGCTTACTCCCGATTGCATAACGCTCTTCTGGGAAATCAGTACTTGAAATAACGCGTACCTCTCCAAGGATTCCGTGCGTATTAACAATTTTACCAACATTAAACCATTGCATATTGTCCACCTCCAAAGAAATTATTACTGTATATGTTGAAGCAAATTATTAGTTATTACCTTAAGCCTAACCTATAAACAAATTGTGAAAGTAGAAAAAGGAAGGAACCTAGGCTCCTTCCTTTTTCAAGTCAATCTATTATGTCTACAAAGACTCTCTTACCGTGGTGACTGCCTGCTGCTGAGTAAACAATGGTACGGATTGCTTTTGCAACACGTCCTTGCTTTCCAATTACCTTACCCATGTCTTCACCATTTACAGAAAGTTTATATGTAACTCTGCTTTCCTGTTCATCTTGCTCAACCCGGACATCGCCGGGATGATCGACTAACGGTTTGACGATTGTTTCAATCAGCTGCTTCATGTGCACCCCTCCTGATTATTTACCGAGTTTTGCGTTATGGTATTTTTCCATAATGCCTTGGTCAGAAAGTAGGTTACGAACTGTGTCAGATGGTTTAGCACCATTTTGTAACCATTGAAGAACAGATTCTTCATTGATTTTCAGTTCAACCGGGTTAGTAAGTGGGTTGTAAGTTCCAACTGTTTCGATTTGACGACCATCACGTGGTGAACGTGAGTCCGCTACTACAATACGATAGAAAGGATTTCTTTTTGCACCCATACGTTTAAGACGAATTTTAACTGCCATTATTTATTGCACCTCCGAATAGTTTCACACAAGAATGTATGTTATCAAGCTTTCACTTGTTTGTAAAGGGTTTTCTCTTAACACCTTGAAATTCTTTTTTAAAACGTTCTTTTTACTTGAAAAACGAGTCCAATCCAGGCATCCTCATTTTCTTATTTCCCTTTTGTTGCATGCCCGACATTTGCTTCATCATCTTCTTCATATCCTCAAACTGCTTTAAAAGTCGGTTTACTTCCTGAATAGAAGTTCCCGATCCTTTTGCAATTCGACGACGTCTGTTCGCATTGATTATGTCAGGCGTCGCGCGCTCTGTAGGTGTCATTGATTGAATAACTGCCTCTACACGCCCCATTTGACCCTCATCAACCTGAGCATTTTCCAGCCCTTTAATTTTGTTTGCACCCGGCATCATCTTTAATAATTCATCGAGTGGTCCCATTTGTTTAACTTGTTGAAGTTGTTCTAGGAAGTCATCAAGCGTGAAAGACTGCGACCGGAACTTCTCTTCAAGCTCTTTCGCCTTTCCGTCATCGACATTGTCTTGTGCCCTTTCAATAAGCGACATGACATCTCCCATACCCAATATCCTTGAAGCCATTCGCTCTGGATGAAACGCCTCAAGGGCATCCATTCGTTCACCGACACCAATAAATTTAATTGGCTTGCCCGTAACTGCACGAATAGAAAGCGCGGCTCCACCTCGTGTATCCCCATCTAATTTCGTTAAGACAACACCGGTAACGCCGACGGTCTCATCAAAGTTTTTCGCAACGTTAACAGCATCTTGCCCTGTCATTGCATCAACAACTAAAAACACTTCTTCCGGCTTTGAAAGTTCGTGAATATCTGTCAACTCTTGCATTAATTCTTCATCAACATGCAATCTTCCCGCAGTATCCACAATGACAACATCGTGATGTTCTCTTTCCGCTTCTTCCATTGCCTGCCGAACAATCTCAACAGGTGAAATGTCAGTCCCGCGTGAAAATACCGGTATCGTTAATTGCTTACCTACCGTAATAAGCTGCTCTATTGCCGCCGGTCGATAAACGTCTGCCGCAACAAGAAGCGGTTTTTTATTATGTCGTTTGCGTAATAATGACGCAAGTTTTCCAGAAGTTGTCGTTTTTCCGGCACCCTGTAAGCCTATCATCATAATGACAGTCGGGGGTTTTCTAGAAAACTGAATCGGATCTTGTTCTCCGCCCATCAAGTTGGTTAACTCGTCTTTAACGATTTTCACAACTTGCTGACCCGGTGTTAAACTTTTCATAACGTCTTGACCAACAGCTAATTCGCTAACTTTTTTAACAAACTCCCGAACGACCTTTAAGTTAACATCTGCTTCAATGAGCGCAAAGCGCACTTCGCGCATCATTTCTTTTACGTCAGCTTCGTTAACTTTTCCTTTGCCCCTAATTTTTTGGAGCGTTCCTTGCAGCCGCTCAGCTAATCCTTCAAACGCCATGCTCGCCGCCTCCTACATTTGATCTTTTAATGTGACCAACAGCTTTTGCAAATCTTCTCGTTGATCAGTTTTACCCGCCAGTAGCATTTCCATGCTTTCAACAAGCTCTATTCGCTTTTGGTGCTTCGAAAATAAATTCAACTTCGCTTCATAGTCTTCAAGTAACGCTTCTGTTCTACGCACATTATCATAAACTGCTTGGCGCGAAACGCTATGCTCTCCGGCGATTTCACCGAGCGAAAGATCTTCCAAATAATACAAGTTCATGTACTCTCTTTGTTTATCAGTCAAGAGCGACTGATAGAAATCAAAGAGAAAGTTAATGCGAGTTGTTTTTACTAGCGACATTCATTTAGCCACCTTAACTTTTGATTCCTACAATAGCATAATAGGAACCACGACTACTGTCAAGCTCTTTTACTTGTCTGCCTCGTCCTCTTCTAATTCAAGTCCTTCGGCGAATAATCCATAGACATATTTTTCAGGATCAAACGGTTGTAAATCATCTACACCTTCACCAAGACCTACGAATTTCACAGGAATATTCAACTTTTTCCTGATTGCTAATACGATTCCGCCTTTTGCAGTTCCGTCAAGCTTTGTCAGTACGATACCAGTGACGTTTGTCGCCTCCTTAAACGTCTCAGCTTGTACGAGTGCATTCTGGCCCGTCGTCGCATCTAGCGCAAGCAGGACCTCGTGTGGAGCGCCCTCTACTTCTCTGCTAATAACTCGGTGAACCTTTTCTAGTTCATTCATCAGATTCACTTTGTTTTGCAATCTACCTGCTGTATCACAAATAAGCACGTCTACCTTGCGATTTTTTGCAGCATGAATTGCATCAAACATCACGGCTGCGGGATCGGATCCTTCAGACTGGCGAATAACTTCCACGCCTGCTCGTTCTCCCCAGACAACTAATTGGTCGATTGCACCTGCGCGGAACGTGTCCCCCGCCGCTAGCATAACCGTTTTACCTTCCGCCATCAAACGTGCCGCTAACTTTCCAATTGTTGTTGTTTTACCAACGCCATTAACCCCAACCATTAGAATGACAGTCAATCCCTCTTGTTGAATATTTAAGCTGACATCAATTTCTTCGCCCGCTTCATATATTTCAACTAATTTTTCTGAAATGACCGATTGGATTCCTGCTGTGTCTTTCCTATTGCTTCGCTGTACTTCGAGTTTTAACTCCTCAATAAGCTCCATAACCGTTTCGATACCTACGTCTGCTTGAAGAAGTAAATCTTCCAGTTCTTCAAAAAACTCTTCATCAATAACCCTAAAGCGCGCAACAAGATCGTTTACCTTTGATGTAAACTGGTCACGTGTTTTTGTAAGTCCATCTCTAAACTTCTCAGTTACTGCTTCATTTGTTCCCGTAATTCTTTCTTTTATTTTCCTGAAAAAAGACACTCATACATCGCTCCTTTGAAGTTGGTCTAAATATGTCGGACTAAAGATTCTCATCGTAAAAAGTACTTGGATAAACAAACAATATCCCTATCTATAGTAATGCTTCCTCTGGCACTTCCGACAATTTAACAGAAATAAGTTTGGATACACCCGATTCCTGCATAGTTATACCATAAAGTACGTCTGCTCCCTCCATCGTCCCTTTTCTGTGGGTAATGACGATGAACTGCGTTTTATCAGAAAAGCTCTTCAAATAGTTACTATAGCGGATAACATTCGCCTCATCTAGTGCTGCCTCGACTTCATCCAAAATACAAAATGGGACTGGACGTACTTCTATAATCGCAAATAATAAGGAAATAGCTGTCAATGCGCGTTCTCCACCAGACAACAGACTTAAGTTTTGCAACTTTTTCCCTGGAGGGCGTGCCACAATATCAACACCTGTTTCAAGTAAATTATTGGGATCCGTAAGTATTAGGTCCGCATCTCCGCCGCCGAACATTTCTTTGAAGACATGCCGGAATCTACTTTGCACAGCGTTGAACGTAGTCGAAAATCGTGATGACATTTCTGCATCCATTTCAGACATCGCTTCTTGCAATGTTCCCTTAGCCTCCAGAAGATCATTCCGTTGTTCAGTTAAAAATTGATGTCGTTCTGAAACTTCCTTATACTCGGCAATTGACCCCGGATTAACAGGTCCAATTTCCTCCAGTTCTTTTTTCAATTTAGCGAGCCTATCACGCGCGATTTGTTCGTCAACCTCTATCGTCAAGTCGAAGTCGGGACGTAAACCATATTTATTAAGAAGTGTTTCTGCTATCGTCTCGTAGCTGACTTCCAAACGAGATAAAGCAACCGATAACTTATTATGATTGGTCGTTTCCCGATTTACATCCAACCTTAGCTTACGTAACAACTCTTCTTTTTCGCCAATTCTTGTAGACCAATCCTTCTGCTTTTCTCTTCCGCTGACAATCGATAACTCTATTGATTTCTTTTCGTGCGCGGCTTCTGTAATTTGCTTTTCAATATCTTCGAAGGATAATTCTTTTCCTCCATCAGCATCAGTGAAATAATGAAGATCCCCTGATAACGTCGCTATTTTTTGATGGGCAACTGACATCGCTTTATCCATCTCATCTATTGCTAGCTTCTTATACGTTTTCTGTTCGCGTAAGACAGCCGTTTTTTCACGTAGTTCCGTCAAACGAGCTGTCAATGTCGCCTCTTCATTTCGTCTATTCGTAGCTAGACGTTCAAGCTTTTCTACTTCCTTCTTTATCGTCTCAAGTGTTGCTTGAAGTTGTTTATAGTTCGTTTCAAGCTCGACTTTCCTTTTAGATAGCTGTGAACCCGCTGATTCTGCCCCACGCCTGCCCATTTCGACGTTTGCCACTTCGATTTCAATGGAATGGATAGCGATTTCGGTTTCCCGTTTTCCAGATTCGGCAGCGGCGATTTCGAGTTGTAGCGTTTCAATGTGCTTACGAGACTGCTCTGTCAATTGCATATACTTGGCAACTTCCATTTTCGTATCGCCGATTGTCCGATTCGCTACCTCAATTGAGGAAGACATTTTATCAAGTTGCCCTCTTAGGGTTTCAAGTTCAGCTTTCCTAGAAAATACGGTTGCTCGACCTTTGACACCACCGCCCGTTAGTGATCCACCAGCATTTACAATGTCACCATCTATCGTTACAATACGGTACCGATAATTAAGCGACTTTGCAATTTCTGTCGCACCCGCAAGCGTCGTAGCGATTAGGACGTTTCCTAAAAGATTTTCCTTAATAACTCGATAGCGCTCTTCCACATTGACAAGTTCGTCGGCTATTCCAATAAATTCTGGATGCCTCGCAATCGCACTTAACGCAGACTGCTGAATCTTCCTCGACTTCATAACATCCAACGGAAGGAATGTTGCCCTACCGGCATTTCGCGCCCTTAAATAGCCGATTGCTTTTCTTGCATCAGCTTCAGTAGAGGTAACAATATGCTGCATAGCTCCACCAAGCGCTGTTTCTACTGCCTTAATATAATTATTTTCGACAGTAATCAGTTCTGCAACAGCCCCATTTATACCAGTAACTTTTCCAGATTCTCGGGCAACCAACACTTCTTTGACGCCAGAAAAGAACCCAGAGAAGTCCGCCTCCATACTTTCTAGCGCACGCATCCTACCCTGCATTTCATGTTGTTTGTTATGCGCTTGTTGAAGTAACTGTTGCTTATTTTGCGATTCTTCTTCGATTTCCTTCAATGCTTTCGCACTCTCAGAGTAGGATTCATTCACACTTTTCAACTTACGTTTTAATTCATTTAACGCTAATTCCTGCTCTTCTCGTTGTGCTTTCAATGTCTTAAAGCGACTCTTAAGCGTGTTCGTTTGCTCAATTGTTTTTTCGGTAGAATATTTCTCACCGGCTAGTCGTTCCTCAATATGTTTCAACTCGTTGCGAAGTGTTGCTTCCTCATTCAGTCTTTCTATATATACTGACTTCAATTCCTCAATTTCAATTTCCGTTTCTTTCACGGAACGCTTTAGAATTTGTGAAATTTCGCCCATTTCTCTTGAAGCTTCTTCATAGTCAGCACTTAAGATAGCATGAGTTTTTCTTGCTTCGGCCAATTTCAACTCTAGCTCTTTATATTCTTCTTCAGTCGCAGATAAATCCGATTGGATTCGACCAATTTGAGCACTTGCATTACGTTCTTTTTCAAGTGATAAAAGGCGTCGGCCTTCCCACTTTTCAGTTTCGGCGCTTGCATCAACGAGCTTTCTTTGTAATGCTTCCATCTGCTGATTTACGGTTGCTAACTCCTGCTTTAAGATTTTTGTTTCTTCTTCCAATTCCACAGTTGTGGCGGTCAGTTTTTCTTTACTAGTTAGAAATCGCTCTGCCTCAACCATCTTCGCTTGAATTTCAATGCGTAAGTTGCCAGCATCGTAATTTAAGAGTCTACATTCAGCTTCCCTAGTTTCATCCGAAAGTATTACATGTCTTTCAGCTGCTTCAGAGCGCTCTTTAAGTGGTCCGATTCGTGTATCTAGTTCTTTTAATATATCAAGTACACGATCAAGATTATCGGCCGTTTCAAATAACTTATGCTCAGCCTTACGCTTTCTCGTTCTATATTTCAATACTCCTGCAGCCTCATCGAAAATACTTCTTCGATTTTCGGGACGACTGTTTAAGACTTCGTCGACGCGCCCTTGTGAAATAATTGAAAACGCTTCTTTCCCAAGTCCCGAATCCATAAAGACATTCGTTATATCTTTTAATCGGCATTGCTGCCCATTCAACAAAAATGCACTTTCACCGGAACGGAATACACGTCGACTGACACTGATCTCGGTGTAATCCAAAGGAAACAGACCTTTGCTATTATCCAAAATAAGCGTCACTTCGGCAAAGTTAAGCGGTTTTCTCGAATCGCTTCCTGAAAAAATGACGTCCTCCATTTTGGCGCCGCGAAGTGATTTCGCTGATTGTTCACCGAGAACCCACCGAATTGCGTCTGTAATATTACTTTTCCCACTGCCATTGGGTCCGACGACTGCGGTTACACCCTTCACAAAATCGATACCAATTCGGTCCGCAAAAGATTTAAACCCTATAATTTCGAGCCTTTTTAAAAACATTTAAACTTCTCCTTCAATCTGGCCACGCTTTAGTTCTATGATTGCGTGACGTGCAGCTTCCTGTTCGGCTTCTTTTTTCGATTTCCCTTCTCCCATTCCAAGCGTTTTGTCTTCAAGCCGAACAACTGTCACGAATGTTTTGGAATGAGCTGGGCCTTTCTCTTCAATCACTTCGTACTGAAGTTGACCATTAATTGTTTGTTGAACGTTTTCCTGTAATTGACTCTTATAATCCATCACATGCGAAAAAGCACCGTCACTAATTTTCGGAAAAATAATGGTTTCCAAAAATGCGGTTACAGCATCTAGCCCTTGGTCTATGTATAAAGCCCCGATGAACGCTTCGAATACATCCGCTAGGAGAGCTGGGCGCATTCGTCCACCCGTTTGTTCTTCACCTTTACCAAGCAGAACATACTGACCGAACTCAAGCTCATTGGCAAACTTTACTAGCGCGGGTTCGCAAACAACCGCCGCTCTTAATTTCGTCAATTCACCTTCGCTCATCCCTGGTTCTGCTGAATACAGATACTTAGAAACACTAAGTTCAAGAACCGCATCCCCAAGAAATTCCAGCCGTTCATTATCTGTAAAGTTTTTCCTTCGATGCTCATTCACATATGATGAATGGGTAAACGCATTGTATAAAAGGGAATGATTATTAAATTCGATGGCTAATTTTTTTTCTAATTCCGTAAATTTATTTCGCACCGTTAGTGGTAATAGCGCTGATTTGTTTTTACTTGTATTTTGTTTTCTTGTCATAACAACGATTCTGCCTTTCCCCTTTATGATATCTTTAATTTTACCTTGTTAGCCCGATAAGTGCAAAGACGAAAAAGACGCTTTCACCCTTTCAGTCGAAAGGAGAAAGCGCCTCAGCCAGAATGCCTCTTATTTCACTTTCGTTTCGATGTACGAAACTGCATCACCAACTGTTCCAATTTTTTCAGCGTCATCATCAGAAATTTCCATATCGAATTCATCTTCTAATTCCATAACAAGCTCAACTACGTCCAAAGAGTCCGCACCGAGGTCATCACGGAAAGAAGCTTCAATTTTAACTTCACTTTCATCTACGCCGAGACGATCGACGATTACCTTAATTACACGTTCACTTACCGTTGCCAAATTTTTCACCTCCCCTCAATGTAATCAATACCAACCATATTACATTACCATGCCACCGTCGACATGTATTGTTTGACCCGTAATATAAGCGGCATCATCGGAAAGCAAGAACATAACTGTTTTTGCTACGTTTTCAGGACTACCAAGCTTTCCAAGCGGAATGTTTGCCAACATTTGTTTTTTCATATCTTCATCCAAGGCATCCGTCATATCTGTTGTGATGAATCCAGGTGCTACTGCGTTGACATTAATATTACGTGCCGCAAGTTCTTGTGCAGTCGTTTTTGTGAATCCTATAACGCCTGCTTTTGCAGCAACATAGTTTGCTTGCCCCGCATTTCCTGAAACACCAACAATTGATGCGACGTTAACAATTTTTCCAGCGCGCTGCCTCATCATCTGGCGAGTCACGCCTTTCGTACAAAGGAAGACACCCTTTAGATTAATGTTAATAACGTCGTCCCACTCGTCCTCTTTCATTCGAACGAGCAAATTATCTTTCGTAATGCCTGCATTGTTTACTAGTATATCAATTGAGCCGTAAGTTTCAATCGTCTTCTCAACCAAGTTTTTCACGCTATCCGAATTTGACACATCTGCTTGAATCGCAAACGCTTCTCCGCCGGCATCTTTAATAAGTTGAACTACTTCGTCGGCTTTGTCTTTGCTACCACTATAATTAACAGCGACCTTGGCCCCTTCTTTCGCGAGTTGTAACGCGATTTCACGTCCAATACCGCGTGATGCACCTGTAACGATTGCAGCCTTGCCTTCAAATCTATTCATTACGACCATCCTTTCGAAGCTTCAATTACCTCTTGTAAAGTCAACTCATCATAGACTGGCATGACTGTTGCTGTTCTGTCAATCTTTTTAATAAGACCGCTCAATACTTTCCCCGGACCACATTCGATAAAATGCGTGACCCCGTTATCAAGTAACGTGCGAATCGAATCCTCCCATAATACTGGGGAGTATAGTTGTTCGACAAGTAATTCCTGTAACTGATTGCTATCTTTTATAATTTTGGCATTAACATTTGCGACGACCGGAATTGTAGCATCATTCATCGTTACCTCATCAAGTGCAGCACTCAGTTTTTCTGCGGCTGGCTTCATGAGCGATGAGTGGAACGGTCCACTAACATCTAGCGGTATCGCTCTTCTCGCGCCTGCTTCTTTTAATTCGACACACGCTTTTTCAACACCTGCTTTTGTACCGGAAATCACAATCTGGCCCGGGCAGTTTAAATTTGCAGGTTGGACTGCATCACCGTTTGCAGTAATATCGTCCGTTACTTTAGTTACTGCTTCATTGTCTAAACCGAGGATTGCAGCCATCGCGCCAACACCTGCTGGCACTGCATCATTCATGTATAGACCGCGTTTATGCACGACTGATACTCCATCCTCAAATGATAATACACCCGAAGCAACAAGTGCTGAATATTCACCGAGACTATGACCCGCTGTATAATCCGGGGTAACTCCCGCTTCAGTAAGTCTTGCCGCAATCATTGTACCAACCGTGAGTAATGCAGGTTGGGCGTTATAAGTTACAGTTAGCGAATCTTGTGGCCCCTCTAAAATAAGTTCACTTAATGAGAACCCTAAAACCTCATCAGCCTTTTTAAAATAGTGTCCGCTAGCTTCTGTAATTTCAGCTAGTTCTTTTCCCATGCCCACTTTTTGTGAGCCTTGCCCTGGGAATACAAATGCAACTTTTGTCATTCTATTTGCCCCTTTCCAATTGTTTCTTGGATTGTTCTGGAGACGTCATGTTCAACCATCGTACGCGTTTGTCGAATGGCATTAAAAATCGCATTCGCATTTGACGAACCATGTGCTTTAATAACGGGTGCATTCAGACCAAACAAACCTGCTCCACCGTATTCCGAGTAATCCATTGTTTTTTTCAATCCGCCCAATTCTTTTTTTACAAGTGCAGCTGAAACTTTTGTTTTTAAAGAAGTCGTATATACTTCTTTCAACATCGTGAAAAAGCCAAGCGCTGTACCTTCAATCGTTTTTAAGACCATATTTCCTGTAAAGCCATCCGTAACGACAACATCTGCAACACCCATTAATAAATCACGCGCTTCCACGTTTCCAATAAAATTAATCGGGGCTTCTTTGAGTACATCAAATGCGGCTTTCGTTAATTCGTTCCCTTTACCTTCTTCTGTTCCAATATTTAATAAGCCGATTCTTGGATTTGAAATCCCACGTACTTTCTCAGCATAAATACTTCCCATTACCGCGTATTGTCCAAGATGTGAAGGCTTTGCATCTGCGTTGGCCCCGAGATCCAACATGACAAATCCTTGTCCATCAACTGTAGGTAGTGTGGGTGCAAGAGCAGGTCGCTCAATCCCATCTATTCTTCCCACAATAAAGAGCCCGGCAGCCATAAGCGCGCCAGTGTTTCCTGCAGAAACGCACGCATCAGCTTCACCGTCTTTAACGGCTTGTGCCATACGGACCATTGAGGCATCTTTTTTCCTGCGGATTGCACGAACCGGCTCATCATCTGGTTCTATTATTTCTGTGCAATGAATGACTTTTAAACGGTCATGTTCTTTTAAATAAGGAGCCATTACTTTTTCGTCTCCAAAAATATGTATATGTATGTCGGTGAATGTAGCAAGACTTTCCAGCGCCCCATCAATAATCTTACCAGGAGCGTGATCGCCGCCCATTCCATCTAAAGCTATAATCATCGTTAATCTACCTGCTTCCTATCCGTCGTACGGTACATGTAAAACTTCCCTGTAAATACTTGGACATCGCCAACTGTTGATACGACTTCTACGAGTGTCCTTTTTTCCAAAAGGCTCTCTTTGTTCACTTCTGCGCGTGCAACTACTCGGTCTCCGGCTTTTACCGGCTTCAAAAAATCAATCGAAGATTTCACAGTTAAGGCAAGGTCGTCGTCCATAACCGCTACTGCAAGTGAATTGGCCTGGGCAAATAAATGATGTCCACGCGCGATTCCATTACGTTGAAAGACGTGATCTATTGTAACATCAAATATGGATATCGCTCTTTCATCGAGTACAATATCGATAATGTCGCCGAGAACTTCATCGGTTCCTATTGATTTCACTTTATCCTCCATCGTTTGCGAGGCTACGTTTAATAATCGTTTTCGTAGTTCGGGAATTCCACATTCAAGCCTGTCCAACCGAATTGTCTGAACGCTAACATCGTATCGTTTCGACAGCTCTTCATCTGTCAGGAATGGATTTCGCTCTACCAACTTTTGAAGAAGCTCTTGCCTCTCCCTTTTCGGCATCCGCAATCATTTCACCTTCCAAATTAGCACTTGGTACTAACATCAGTATATAAAGACTCAAAAGAGAAAGCAAGTAAGAAAAGTAGATGGCGTTGTTTAGCTCCGACAAGCATAAGGCGGATTGGTGAAGTGGCGTTCTTTGCCGAGATAGTTTTCAGTTCTATCCTTCCCTAACAAAACGATTTATGACCCGAGCATCTGACCGCTGAAGACTAGACAGCAAGAAAAGCGGAAGGCGCTTATTTAGCTTCGCCTTCCGCCCTTTATTTAATCAATCCGCTCATTACCGAGCGCACCCGATTCTTTCAGGCGGGCCCTTAACACGGCATACTCTGGAGCTTCCCAAAATTCTTTTGAAGCAAGAAATCTCTCTGCATCTTTTCTCGCCGTATCAAGTGCTCGATAATCGTGAATAAGGTCTGCCATTTTAAACTCTGGCATACCACTTTGTTTTCTTCCAAAAAAGTCACCTGCACCTCTTAATTCAAGGTCCTTTTCCGCAAGCACAAACCCATCATTCGTTTCTGTCATTGTTTTCATTCGTTCCTTACCCTCATCGGTTTTGGGATCCGCAAGCAATACGCAGTAGGACTGCTCCGCACCTCGTCCGACTCGTCCTCTTAGTTGATGAAGTTGCGAAAGCCCAAAACGACCTGCGTCGTATATCAACATAAATGTCGCATTCGGCACGTTAACGCCGACTTCAACAACTGTCGTTGAAACGAGAACATCAATGACCCCTTCGCTAAATTGGCGCATAATATGGTCCTTATCAGTTGGATGGAGGCGCCCATGCATAAGTCCAACGGTATATTTATCCTTGTAATGGAAAGATAACTGTTCATATACTTCGACTGCGTTTTGCACGTCCAATTTATCGGATTCCTCAATAAGCGGACAAATGACATATGCTTGCCGACCGTTTCGAAGTTCGTTTTCCATTTTATCCAATATCGAAAGCAATGCATCTTCTTTCAGCCAGTGCGTCTCAATTTCTTTACGCCCAGCAGGCAGCTCATCCAATACCGATACATCCATTTCGCCGAAAGCCGTAATGGCTAGTGTTCGCGGAATCGGTGTTGCCGTCATGAATAGGACATCTGGATTCATCCCTTTTTCTCTAAGGACGCGTCGTTGCTCAACACCAAATCGATGTTGCTCATCCGTAATGACAAGCCCTAACTTATTGAAGATGACATCGGGTTGAATAAGTGCATGTGTACCAATAAGTAAATCCACATCGCCATTTGCTAACTTTTCAAGCACATTGACCCTCGCCTTCCCTTTTGTCGAACCAGAAAGGAAAGCTACAGTAACCCCAAAAGGTTCCAGCCACTCCGCTAAAGACGATGCATGTTGTTCAGCAAGGATTTCCGTAGGAGCCATAAGCGCGCCTTGATAACCCGCTGTAATGGCCGCATAAAGAGCGATTGCGGCCACAACGGTCTTCCCGGAACCGACGTCTCCCTGCAGTAATCGATTCATCCGAACTTCACTTTTTAACTCTGCACACAATTCATTGACAACACGTTTTTGAGCACCTGTTAACTCATATGGCAACGAAGCTATAAACGCTTTGATCTTATCAAGATTATAATCCATAATAAGCCCGCGCTCTGTTTCTTTCCGTATCTTCTTCATGCCTTGCATTTTCAGCTGAAACAGCAATAATTCTTCATACACAAAACGTCTTCGTGCATGTTTCATATGTGCTGGGTTTTTAGGAAAGTGAACCATTTCTAGCGCTTGGTCAATCGGCGGCAACTTATATTCTTCTAGCAAAGCCACTGGTAGTGACTCTTCATGCTGACCAGTCACGCTATCGAGCGCGCTTCGCATATAACGCCTAAAAGATTTTTGATGCATGACCCCTTTTAAACTATAAACAGGTTCAAAATCGGCTTGTCCATCCTTTGCGCCTGCATTAAAATTGCTCACACTGATAGACTGCCTTCCTCTGTCCCATTTCCCAGTAACCGTCACTGTCGCTCCTAGTTCAAGTCGACTTTTTAAATAATGCTGATTAAAAAAAACCGCCTTCACTAAATGCCTACCGGCAAGAAGGCGGACTTCAAGACGAGATCGTTTATTCCCAGAAAAAAAGACACTAGGTTCACTTTCTACTCGTCCTTCAATTGTAACTCGTTCATTATGTGGTGTTTCCGACAAATCCGTCAATGTGAAATCATCATGACGATACGGGTACGTCATAATTAAATCCGAAATTGTATAGATGTTGAGCGCTTCAAGTTGCTCTCCCGTCTTCTGTCCAATTCCTTTTACAGTTGTCACATTGTCATGAAGTAGGATTGGCACTTGTCACTCTTGCTCCACCAAATATTTTTTCTTCTAATGCTTTTCCAGTTGGCGTAGCCGCTAATCCGCCTTTTGCAGTTTCCCGTAGTGAAGAAGGCATTGCCTGACCAATTTTATGCATCGCTTCGATTACTTCATCCGTTGGTATACGACTTACTACACCCGCAAGCGCCATATCAGCACCCACTAGTGCCTTCGCTGCACCCATCGCATTTCTCTTCACACAAGGTACTTCAACAAGGCCTGCAACCGGATCACAAACTAAGCCGAGCATATTCTTCATAACTATAGAGAATCCTTCAGCACTTTGTTGTGGCGTTCCACCTGCCATTTCAACAATTGCCGCAGCAGCCATAGAACCTGCTGAACCTGTTTCAGCTTGACATCCTCCTGCAGCACCAGAAATTGATGCATTATTTGCTACCACAAATCCGAATGCACCCGATGTAAATAAGTAGTTAATCATTTGCTCGCGTGTTGGATTCAATTTATTTTTCACTGCAAACAAGGTTCCTGGAACGATGCCAGCTGCCCCCGCTGTTGGTGTTGCACAAATTGTTCCCATCGCTGCATTCACTTCATTCGTCGCAACTGCTTTACTTACTGCATCTAAAATTACGTCTCCCGACAATGATTTACCCGATTCCATATACTTCTTAATAAGAACCGCGTCACCGCCCGTTAAACCCGATACGGATTCTACACCTTTTAGTCCACGCTCCACTGCTTCTTCCATAACCGTTAGATTATTATCCATTTGTGCGATGATGTCTTCGCGCGAACGTCTTGTAATAGACATTTCCTGCTCAATCATTATTTCTGAAATAGGCTTATTTTGTGATTCAGCTAAAGCGACAAGTTCTTTTACAGATCTAAATAATACTTTCATCTTTTATTCCCCCTTAATCTGCTATTGTTGCAATTTGTATAATGTGTGGCAATACTTTGAGTTCTTCAATTATAGATTGGTCAATTAACTGGTCGACTTCAATGACCATTAATGCCATCTTACCTTTTTCTTTACGCCCAACTTCCATGTGCGCAATGTTTACATCTTTTTTGGCTAGTGCATTGGAAACGCTTGCAATCAAACCAGTACGATCCTCATGAACGACAAGCAGTGCCGGATAGTTCCCAGAAAGTCTTAATGGGAATCCGTTTAATTCAACAACTTCCATCTTTCCTCCACCGATTGAAATCCCGGTAAGCTCCATGACACTCTCGCTGTCTCCAATTACAATCTTTGCGGTGTTCGGATGATCCATCTCTTCTTCTTCAGGGATGAATTCAAATGTCATACCAACTTTTTCAGCCTCGCTAAACGATGTTTTTATTCGCTCGTCGAATGTATCATAATCTAATAGACCACCGATGATTGCAACATCCGAACTATGCCCTTTATATGTTTCGGCAAAGGATCCATAAAGATGAACACGGGCCCATTCAGGTTGGCGGCCAAAAAGTGTTCGTGCTACTCGGCCAATCCTTGCAGCACCAGCCGTATGTGAAGATGATGGTCCAATCATAACTGGACCGATAACATCAAAAACCGATCTAAATTTCATCTCTCTCTACCCCCTAATATTAATAGACTTATTACTATGTTACATGAGATTCTAGTTAAACACAAAAAGCAATTCTTTTTCCAATAAAAAAAACAGTGCGCTTAAACTACTACGCACTGTTTACTTATTTTATTCGACAGAGATGATGTATGGATAAAGTGGTTGTTTACCGTTATAAAACTCTGTGTCGACATGATCAAAATGTTCATCAATGTATTCTTCGAGAAGTGTCGCTTCTTCTTCGCTAACGTCTTCTCCGTATAAAACCGTAACAATCTCCGAATCTTCATCAATAACCATCGAGAGGAGTGACTTTGTTACGCCGTCAACCGATGCATGAGTCGTAACAATTTTCCCATCGTAAATCCCCATAAATTCATCTTTCTTTATATCGATGCCGTCAATTAATGTATCTCTCACCGCATGTGTTATTTGAGCTGTTTTCACATGGGAAGCCGCTTCCGCCATCGCAGCCGCGTTCACACTTACAGCTACTTCCGGATTAAAAGCAAGAAGAGCAGACAATCCTTCTGGGACAGTCCTCGTTGGAACAACTGCCGCTTCAATACCTATAATTTCAGCAGCTTGTTGTGCTGCCATAATAATATTTTTATTGTTCGGCAAAATCAGCACGCGCTCAGCACCAACATCTTTTATTGCTTTTACGATATCTTCAGTTGAAGGGTTCATTGTTTGTCCGCCTTCAATTACTGCTGAGGCACCTACGCTCTTCAATAATTCAGCTATTCCCGCTCCCATTGCGACTGTAACAACCGCATATGGATGTGTGACAGCTTTCGTTTGTTGACCGCTATGTACATCATGATCTTTCCCAACAAGATTTATATGCTGCTCACGCATGTTTTCGATTTTAATATCGATTAGTGAACCGTGTTTTTGGCTAAATGAAAGGACATCGCCCGGCTCTTCCGAATGAATATGTACTTTAGCTACTGCATCGTCTGAAATAACAAGAAGCGAATCTCCAAATTGACTTAATTCCTTTCGGAAATTAGTTTCATCGTATGGATTATTTTTTAGCTTGTCCTCTTCAAATTTCACCATAAACTCTGTACAGTAACCATAAATAATATCCTCAGTATTCATAAATCCTTGCAGACTACGCTGATGTTCCGCACTAACTAGCGCACCCATCGCTTCTGCGTCTGTTCTTTCAGGAAGCCCTTCACCTTTTAAATTAGCTAGGAATCCTTCATAGACGTATACAAGACCTTGTCCACCACTATCAACGACGCCAACTTCCTTCAATACAGCAAGCAAGTCTGGTGTTCTTTCAAGTGAGGCTTTCGCTTCCGTTACAATTGCTTCCATTACCTCAATAAAATTATCTGTTGTTTCTGCTACTTCAACGCCAACATTAGCCGCATCTTTAGCTACAGTCAATATTGTACCTTCAACAGGCTTCATCACTGCTTTATAAGCCGTTTCAACGCCATATTTTAGCGCCGCTGCAAATTGCTTGCCATCAATAATGGCCTCATCTTCAATCGCTTTCCCGAACCCACGAAACAATTGCGATAAAATAACACCGGAATTTCCCCGTGCTCCCATCAACAATCCCTTTGAAAGCGCCTGTGCTGCTTGGCCAATATGCGTAACTGCGTTCGCTTCGATTTCCTTCGCGCCCGATGTCATGGACAAATTCATATTAGTCCCTGTATCACCATCAGGTACTGGAAATACGTTTAATGAATCAACGTAATCCGCATTCAAATATAAATGATGCGCACCTAGTTCAATCATTTCAGCAAACTTTAAACCATCTATAGACTTCATTGAAATAATTTCCTCCTTCTATGGGTTTATCACGCGGACACCCTGGACAAAAATGTTAACTGATTTTACATTCATTCCGACCGATTGTCTAAGCGTATATTTTACTTTCGATTGTACTTGATAGGCAACTTCCGAAACTTTCGTACCGTAACCTATGATAACGTACATGTCGATGTGAGTTTCCTCACCTATGTTGCGAACGATGACACCTCGAGAGTAATTCTCTTTTCTCAAGATCTCAGTTAGTCCATCGCGAATTTGATGTCTTGATGCCATACCTACAATGCCATAACATTCGATTGCAGCTTCACCGACGACTTGGGCAATTACATCATTCGTAATATCGATCTTACCATATTCGTTAATCAATTCGATTGACATATATATGTCCTCCCCGCATCCTTTAATCAGTTACCTTATTGTACTATATACTACATTATAATAAAAGAAAGGATTTTCATTCAAAAAACGTGTAAAGTACTCTTACTTGATAGATGCATCGAAATTAGTTGCAATGCACGCTCTTATATGATAAATTAAGTTGTATGCGAATTAAGAAATGCATCGCTTAATCTTCAGTTACGAGGAGGTACAATAATGGCAAAACAATGTGTTATCACAGGACGTAAAGCACGTTCAGGAAACAATCGTTCTCACGCGCTTAACTCAACTAAACGTACATTTGGTGCGAACCTTCAAAAAGTCCGCATTCTTATTAACGGAAAACCTAAACGTGTTTGGGTCTCTGCAAGAGCTCTTAAATCAGGTAAAGTACAACGCGTATAATTACAATGGCGCAAAACTGATTTTCGACTAACGTTTAGTCGTGAATAAAATGAAATACCAGGCTGAGAAAAAATCAGCCTGGTGTTTTTTCGTTTTTCTTCTTCTTTTTCTTATTTGATGAATTCGGTTGCTCATCTTTCCTAAATACGTACATACACTTCCTGACAAAACCACTCACAAACTTAGGTAATGTAAATGTATAAACGCGCAACTCCCCACTCCTTTCAAGCATCTGAACTCCTTACCATTAAGCATATGCCTTCATGGAATGAGATAGTACAGTTACTAGAAGCAGTCTCATTACTTGTGAACTTTGTCATCCCTGTCTCAAGCGTCTCGTTAAGTGTCTCGTATTTAAACCCAATGAGTGTAAGCCCCGTTACTTTTCCCCCGAAAGGAAAAAATGATACGTATGGGTAATTAGGTTTCTTTGTAACCTCATGAACTGTAGGTAGTAGCATAGACAGTTCGTTTGTTTCGTTTCGAATCGAAAATGAGATAGCAGGGTTCTCTGTTTGCAATCGATACAGCAGATGGAGTGCAGCCTCCGTATGATCTAACCTACCGCCAGTTACCCCAGTCAAGACCACGTGCTCTGGCTTATAAGTTAAAGCGCGACTGACTGCAAGCTCAGTATCCGTCTCATCTTTCTCAGAGCGATACCGATCGACTATCAGCACAGAATCCCTAATCACTTTATACTCTTCTCTTGAAACCGAATCAAAATCGCCCACTGCCTCTTCCGGAATAATTCCTTTTTCAAGCAGGTGAAATGCGCCTCTGTCCGCACCTATAAAAATTGTCTCGTCTATTTGAAATTCCGATAGTTCCGCAACTTCTGGTCCTCCCGCGCAGACAACAGCATACTTCATTTTACAAGTGCTCCTACTCCCGCCGCTCTGAGTTGTTGCAAAGCTTCTGCCCGGTTATCTTTATTATAAATAGCCGATCCAGCAACTAAAATCGTGGCTCCTGCTTCAACGCAAGGAATAATTGTTTCTTCGTCAACGCCGCCATCAATTTCTATTTCTATTGGCAAATTTTGTTCTTTAATGATTGTCGACAGTTGTTTGACTTTCGGCAAGACTGACTGAATGAACTTTTGTCCACCAAAGCCCGGATTCACTGTCATAAATAGCACCATGTCAACTTGATCAAGCACATGCAGAATGGATTCTAGTGGGGTATGCGGATTCAAAACGACCCCTGATTTCGCTCCTGTTGAACGGATAAGTTGAAGTGTACGATGTAGATGCGGACATGCCTCTACATGGACGGAAATGTAATCTGCTCCGGCTTTTGCAAACTGTTCAATATAAGCATCTGGATTCTGAATCATAAGATGAACATCAAGCGGCAGTTTCGTTACAGGCCTTAACGCCTCAACAACAATGGCACCCATTGTAATATTAGGAACAAAATGACCATCCATAACATCAATATGAATGAGATCCGCTCCGGCTTTTTCTACCTCTATTACTTCCTCCGCAAGTTTGGAAAAGTTTGCGGCTAGTATCGATGGTGCAATTTTAATCATGTTTTTCATACCTCGGCTTTCTGTCTGTTATTTCCTGTAAAAAATACAGATAGTTTTCGTAACGGTGTTGAGCAATTTCGCCAGTTTCTACTTGTTTTTTAATCTCACATTTCGGTTCATTTAAATGTAGACAACCTCGAAATTTACACATATCAGAAGCTTCATCCATTTCGATGAAGTAACGAGACAGTCGCTCCTTTTCAATGTGTTCCATTTCAAGAGAACTGAACCCAGGTGTATCGGCAACAAGACCTTCGGCAACTTCCAATAGTTCAACATGTCGCGTTGTATGTTTTCCACGTCCAAGTGCCTCTGATATTACACCGGTTTTCAAGCCAAGTGAAGGAAGTACCGTATTTAATAGCGTTGACTTTCCTACGCCGGATTGACCAGCCAATACAGTTGTCTTCGCTTTTAATATCGGCTTAAGTCTTTCTGGTAGAGTCTCGTCATCTATAAACGTGCTCAGTACCTGATAACCAATTTTCTCATAGTATGCCGCAGCCTTTTTAGCTACTTCTATCATTTTATCGCTTGCAATATCTATTTTTGTCAAACAAATAACAGGTCGAACACCAAAAGATTCAATAACAACTAGAAATCTATCCAATAAGTGTGCACTGAAATCCGGCTCAACAATTGAAAATACGAGTAATGCTTGATCTACATTCGAAATTGGCGGTCGGACAAGTTCGTTTTTTCTTTCGTGCACAACAGTCACAGTTGCATCATTATCCCCGTCTGGAACATATGTGACAAAATCCCCAACCAAGGGATGTACGCCGCGTTTTCTAAATACGCCACGTCCCCTACACTGCACTAATTTGCCGTCATTTTCCACATAATAAAAACCACTAATTGCTTTTCTAATTTGTCCCTCCAATATCCTCACCACTTCCTAGTCGGCATCGTCGTAATCAAATGACTTATCTGCAATCTCTTTGGAACCTCGCATGATTCTGTACCCGCCACGTTTACCTTCTTCAAGCTCAATTGTTATTCGTCTTTCCGTTTTCTCGGTAATTTCAAACTCATCAAATAAAACAGCCATCGAGTTTTTGCGGTCTTCTATATATACACGAATTACTTGTGGTACTTTTTCTACTTCATCTTTATCTTTATCTTTATCTTTATCTTTATCTTTATCTTCCGCTTCGGATTCCGATTCTAGCTCCTCTGGGACGTAGTCAATCGCGACTGTTTCCAGAATGTATCTTACCGGTTTCTCCTCCGGACCTTTGGATTGAACAACTTCAATTTTTCCGCCCTTGACTACTTCTGTTTCTGCCGCCGGATTTTGCGAAATGACCAATCCTTTTTCAACGGTTGAGGAATGTTCTTTACGAACAATTACGATGTCAAATCCAGACGTCTTCGCATACTCGGAAAGCTTATTTTCATCATATCCGATTAAACTGTCAAGTACACGGAGTTCTTTCCCCTTACTTACCGTAAGAAGAAAATCCGTATCAGCAAGTACGATTTTTTCACCCGCTTTTGGTTCCTGTTCAATGATAGTTCCGACTGGTTCGTCTGAATAGACAGGATTCTGGACGACTGATTTAAATTCATAGTTTTTTAGAATGTCCATCACTTGATCGATATCCCTATTCGTGTAATCAGCGAGCTCCGTCGTCTCTTTTCCGATACTTAAATACAATGTTATTAAAGTTTTCGACGGTCGTCTTTTCTCGGCTTCGGGAACAGTACGAATGGCTTTCCCTGTTTCAAACTCATCACTATTTTGTTCAATTCGTTTTTCAATGATAAATCCTTTTTCTTCAAGCAGGTCGACTGCTTCCGCCTCATCCAAATTACTCACATCGGGTATTGCAATCTTCTGGAACCCAGGTAGGAATAACAGCAGAATCACTGTAATTGCAAGACCACCAAGGATTGCTGCAAAAATTGGCCACTTTTTTCGTTTCCGTTTTTCAGGAAGCTCAGGCGTTTCTTCCACCTCTATCGGAGGGTGGGCTTTCGTTTTTTCTACACTCCCAAATTTTGAGGTATCTGTAATCGCTGGGATTGCGCGTGTCGCATCATCATCGTAAGTAAGAGAAAACACCTTTTCATTTGCGCGTTCTGCAGACAAAATCGTAGCCAGGTCTTCTTGCATCTCATCCGCTGATTTATAGCGTGTTATAGCATCTTTTGCTGTTGATTTGAATATGACATTTTCTACACTTTGAGGGATTGAAGGATACAATTTTCGAACTGACGGTATATCTTCTTGCAAATGTTTTAAAGCAATAGAAACAGCTGATTCTCCCGAGAAAGGTAACTCTCCCGTTAACAGTTCGTAAAAAACAATTCCTAAAGAATATATATCTGACTTTTTCGTAGCCATTCCACCACGTGCTTGCTCAGGGGATAAATAATGAACTGTTCCAAGAACAGAATTTGTCCTCGTATGCATTGTTGCACTAAGTGCCATTGCAATACCAAAATCTGTTATCTTCACATTTCCATCCAGGTCCATCAAAATGTTTTGCGGTTTGATATCCCTGTGAATAATCCCATTATAATGTGCATTTGAAATTGCAGAAACTAGTTGCTGCATGATTGGCACTGCCCGTTCTGGGGTCAATGGTCCATCCGAGACAATAAACTCTTTCAACGTTTGGCCTTCTACATATTCCATAACTAGGTAGTGTAAAGTACCATCTTCATCTACATCGTATATATCAACAATATGCGGATGAGTTAGGCTTGTTGCAGAATGCGCTTCCCTCATAAATCGCCGCTTCAGATCTTCTTCATTAGAAAAATCATAATTAAGTATCTTTATGGCGACTTCTCTATCAAGAATGATATCGTGTGCAAGATAAACACGCGACATTCCCCCGCCACCAATAAACCTTAATATTTCATAACGACCACTTAGTCGATTTCCAATCATTCCATCGACACCTCCTCAACCGAAGGCTTTAGTAAAATAACCGAAATATTATCTTCCCCACCCATTTCATTTGCCAGATTAACTAATGTTTCTGTTTTTTCACGTAATGAAACAGCAGATAAAATAATGTTCTTCATGGTCGCCGAGTCTACCTTATTACTTAATCCATCTGTACAAATAAGGAGATACTTTTCTTCCTTCAGATCCAATGAGAAGAAATCGGGATCAATTGTTCTTTCAGAACCAAGTGCTTTCATAATCCAATTTCGGCGTGGATGAACAGCTGCTTCCTCTTCTGTAATTTCTCCACTGTCAATTAGAACATTCACATAGGAATGATCCGTTGTCACCTGCCTAATTTCATCTTCGTTAATCGAATAAATTCGACTGTCTCCGATATGTGAAATCAAACAAGTATCGCCATGAATTAGAACTGTATCCAGTGTCGTACCCATTCCCTTGAAATCTTCATTGTCATTTGCATAATTGAAAAGTGACCGATTAACATAGTAAATTGTTTCCTTTAACCATTCCAACCAGACTATTTCCTGTTTGTCTTCAAGATTTTCAAGTTTCATGAATTCTTCACCGATTACTTTAATAGCGGTTCTACTCGCGAAATCACCTCCACGATGTCCACCCATTCCGTCTGCAATAATCGCAAGTATGATTCCATCAGGGAGCGTGAAGACGGCTGCCCCGTCTTCATTTACTACTCTTTTTTTCCCTATGTCTGAAAGAATTTCAAATTGCACCAATATCCCCCCAATTAATAACTAGTTAAGTTGAAGTAAAGATCCTAAGCATACGGAGAACTTGAACAAACCGTTGATTTTCGTTCCGAGCGGACAGAGCGGAAAGTTACAGTTCGATCTTTCCCTGACGCTTTCTAGCTTCAGGTGCTAGATGAAAATCAAGTACATGTATAATTTCTGTACAGAACACAGAAATTATACAAACCGAACTTTACGCCGTTCGGCTCGCTGGAGTCGCCGCTCTTCACTACAATCAACTAGATGTCGTATTCATTAGTTCAATATAGCTATTTAATTCTTTTTGCGCAGTGCTGCTACGAAAAAGCCATCCCCGCCAAAATGCTGCGGAAGGACTTGAAGTGTATCTCCTTCAATTGCAAGGTTTTTATTATCCTTAAGAGTCGGCAACGGAATCAATTCCATGTTCTCATTTGTTTTCAAGAACTTTTCGACCATGCCACGATTCTCTTTATACTCTACGGTACACGTGCTATAAACAATGATGCCATTTGGTTTGATTAGTTTTTCGGCTGTCTCAAGCAGCTCTGATTGAATGGTTAGCAACCCTTCAAGATCTGATTCATTTTTAACGTATTTTATTTCTGGCTTTCTTCGAATGACTCCGAAACCAGTACACGGTGCATCAAGAAGTATGCGGTCGAATGATGCCTCGCCGTATACGTCAACTAATTTTCGGCTGTCTCCACTTTTAGCAGTAATTGATGTTAGGCCAAGTCTTTCCGCATTCGTCTCAATCAGTTTAATTTTATGATTGTGAACATCATGGGCAAACACTTCACCTTCATTATTCATCTTTTCTGCAATATGTGTCGTTTTTCCACCCGGAGCTGCGCACATATCAAGTACTCTCATACCTGGTACTAAATCGAGTGCGTTAACAGGAAGCATAGAACTTTCATCTTGGATGGTTACGAGCCCTTTTTTGTACGCTTCTGTATTTGCAGGATTTCCCGAATTACTAATTAAGCTTTCTGCAACAATATCCCCAGGACTTACTTCAAAACCCTCGGATTCAAGTGCAACTATGGCTTCATCCCGTGTCATTTTCACCGTGTTAACACGCATTGCGATTGGCGCAGGATTGTTATTTTCATGTGCCATTGCTGTCGCGTCTTCTTCTCCGTACAACTCAATCCATCTGGCAATGAGCCATTCTGGATGGCTTGTTTCGATGGCGATTTTCGCAACACCATCTTCAAGTGTGTCTAGAGAACGCACACCTTTCCGTAGCACCGAACGCAAAATGCCATTGACAGTTGGCGCTATGCGTTTATGCCCGCGTCTCTTCGCAATTTCTACTGCTTCATGAACCACCGCGTGAGGAGGTATTTTCGTAAGGTAAACAATTTGATACAAGGACATTCTAAGTAATTCGCGTACCCATTTATCTAACTTTCCGCGAACAAAAGGTTCTAAGTAGTAGTCGAGCGTCATTCGATGTTGAAGCGTACCGTATGTTAGTTCAGTTAAAAGACCCCTGTCCTTTGCCTCTATGCCATACTTTTCAATCGTACGATGTAGCAATAAGTTGCTGTATGCTTGGTTGTCATTTATTTCTATTAGTATTGAAAGAGCTGCGTCACGGACGTTGCCATTCCATATTTTTTTATTACGATTTGTCATTCGAAACGATCTCCCTTATTCCACGCCGCTCCGACTCCCCGAATAAATTCATCTGCTGGCATTTTCTTTCTTCCAGCAGGTTGAATATTGGTGATCGCTAGTCCGGTCGCATCTCCAGTTTTTACAATAATTTTATCTTCATCAATTTCAATAATCGTTCCCGGCTCGGCGTCAGAAGTGGTTTCCACTTTTTCACCTGACCAGATTTTAACATTTGTACCTTGGAATACTGAATAGGCAACGGGCCATGGGTGAAGACCCCGGATCTTATCGTAGGTTTCTTTTCCGCTCTTGGTCCAATCAATTCGTTCTTCTTCTCGTGAAATATTTCGTGCAAATGTAACGAGTGATTCGTCTTGTACTGTTCGTTCATTTGTTTCATTTATTATTGAAGGAAGTGTTTCTTTCAAAAGTGATTTTCCTGCTGCTGAAAGCTCTGTAAATAGTGTTCCGGTATCATCCGTATCCTTGATTGGCACAGTTATTTGCGAAATGATGTCTCCCGCATCTAGTTTTTCAACCATATACATAATTGTTACGCCTGTTTCAGTTTCGCCTTCCATAATCGATTTATGAATCGGCGCGCCTCCGCGGTACTTTGGCAACAATGATGCGTGTACATTAATACAGCCAAGTTTCGGTGCTTCTAGTAATTCATTTGGTAACAATTGACCAAACGCAGCCGTAATAATAAGATCCGCTTCCAATGCAAGGATTTCTTTAAGTTCTTCGGAACCCGTCAATTTCTCGGGTTGAATAACCGGTATGTCTAATCGCATAGCTTCGACCTTAACTGGTGGCGGAGTCAACACTCGCTTTCTTCCGACTGGTCTGTCTGGTTGCGTAACAACCGCCACGACGTTATAGCCTTCTTCACAAAGCATTGATAAAATTGGTACCGAGAAATCGGGTGTGCCCATAAAGATGATTTTCGTCATAATTCTTCACCCTCCTTGGACATTTCTTCCTCCTCGGCTGCTTCCAATTCCTCAAGCTCTTCTAGTTCCACGACACGGATAATTTTCGAATCAAATAAAACCCCGTTTAAATGATCGATTTCATGAAGTATTGCGCGTGCTTCATAACCCTCAGCTTCAAGTTCATAAAGTGAACCGTCTCGCTCTTGCGCTTCTACCTTTACATAAAATGGACGCTCAACTTCGCCGTAAAGTCCTGGGAAACTAAGACATCCTTCGATTTCCACTTCTTTGCCGCCAATAGCAGTAACTACTGGATTTATAAGTTCTATTACTTCTTGGTCTTCATCTATTTCTACGATGGCCACCTGAATTGCTTCACCGATTTGCGGTGCTGCAAGACCGACACCATCTACTTCTACCATAGTTTCATACATATTATCTAAGAGTGTTGCCAGTTTTTGATCAAACTTCACAACCTCTTTACATTTTTGCTTAAGTATCGCTGATGGATACTCGACAATTTCTAGTATAGCCAAATCTGTTCCTCTTTTCTGCCTAGTTATTAAATGGACACGGGATCCACATCGATAGTCATTATTAGTCCCGATTTAATCCAATTTGTCCGATATAATCTAATAAGTTGTTGTAACGTTTCTGTTAGCTTTGGTTCTTTTTTATACTTTATCAAACATTGGTACCGATATCTATTATTCACACGGCTAACTGCTGCTGCAGTAGGACCGATAATTGTTGTTTCAGTTGATAAGTTTTCTCTTAAATATGCTGTGGCCTTATTTGCAAAGTCTGCTACTTTAAGCACGTCTTCATGTGTAAATTGAACAAGTGTCACAAAGTAAAATGGTGGATACCCAAATTGTCTTCTTGCAGTCATTTCAAGCTCATAGAACGGTTCGTAATGCTGCTCTTTTGCCAATTCTATTGCATAATGTTCTGGGGAATAGGTTTGGATGAACACTTCTCCGGGCAATTCATGTCTTCCTGCCCGACCACTGACTTGGGTCATTAATTGAAATGTTTTTTCTGCTGCACGAAAGTCTGCGAGATGGAGTGTCGTATCTGCTGCAAGCACCCCGACTAGCGTTATATTAGGAAAATCTAGCCCTTTTGCTATCATCTGTGTACCGAGTAGAATATCTGCTTTACCTTCACTGAACTCGCGGAGTAACCGTTCATGTGAACCTTTTTGCCTCGTTGTATCAACATCCATTCGGATGACCCGGGCTTCCGGAAATAGTTTCGCCACTTCATCTTGTACCTTTTGCGTACCAGTACCAAAGAAACGAATGTGCTCACTTTTACATTGTGGGCAAGTACTGGGTACCCTGTCCTCATGACCACAATAATGACATTTTAACCGTTCGTGTGCGCGGTGATACGTTAGTGAAATATCACAATTTGGACATTCAACTGTTGTTCCACAATCCCTACATAGAACAAACGAAGAAAATCCACGCCTATTCAAAAATAAAATGCTTTGTTCACCAGCTTCTAAACGAGTCCGTAATCCCTCTGACAATGACGTGGAAAACATCGATCGATTGCCCGATTTAAGCTCCTCACGCATGTCTACAACCGTGACATGTGGAAGTTCTTGGTTCCTTGCCCTTCTTTTTAACGTTAGAAGTGTGTAAACCCCTTTTGAGGCCCTTGCATAGGATTCAAGCGATGGTGTTGCACTACCCAGAACAACGGGACAACCGTAGTGTTCCGCACGTTTAATGGCAACGTCCCTTGCATGATAACGCGGGTTATCTTCTTGTTTATACGTTGACTCATGTTCTTCATCTAGAATAATAATGCCTAAATTGTCAAAGGGAGCAAATATAGCAGATCTTGCGCCGACAACCACTTTTACCTCGCGACGCTGAATCTTGCGCCATTCATCGTACTTCTCTCCTGCGGATAACGCGCTGTGCATGACAGCGACCAAAGGACCGAAACGCTCCATAAATCGCGAAGTCATTTGTGGCGTTAAAGATATCTCAGGTACGAGTACAATTGCTTCTTGCCCTTTATCCAGTACGCGTTGGATTGCACGTAAATAAACCTCGGTTTTACCGCTCCCGGTTACACCGTGCAGTAAAAATGTTTCTGGTTCTCCAACTTCAAGAGACGTAGTAATCGAGTCTAATGCAACTTGCTGTTCGTCCGTTAGGTGTTCGGGAGCAGGTCCATCTTGTAATCGCGGCGCATCTGGTTCGCGGTATATCTCCTCATATTGTTCATATGCGGCACCGCGGTCAATCAATGCCTTAAGTACGGGGTGTTGGATAGCTGCTTCTTCCATTACCTTCTTTGCACTTAACGTTTTTCCTGCGTGTAAAATCATCCAATCGACAAGTTCAACTTGTCTTTTGGCGTTTTGATGCAATGTAGCTTTAATCCGTTGAAGTTCGGCTTCTTCTTCCATTCGGATCATCCGTACTTTTTTAACGGCCGTTCGTTGGCTAATTGTTGTTTCAACCGTCACCAATTCTTCCTTAACAAGTTTTTTTAAATTGCCCAGCAACCCAAAAGACTCTGCCTCTTTCATCGGTACCCGTTTCCGATTTGCTAGAAAACTTCTAAAATCCTCATCCTCTATTTCGTCTGGTTCATCAACAAGTATGTATTTCTCATAGCGAGCTCGCATAGCAGCAGGAAGCATAACTTGCATGGCATCGATTTCGTATGACAATGTTTCCACGGACAACCAACTTGATAACGCTAGTAATTCAGCCGACAATACTGGCTCAAGATCAACCAGCTCATCTATTGGTTTTAATTTAGTAAAGTCTAGGTCACTTTCGTCTTTCAACTTCGTTATATATCCGAGCACATTTCTTCGTCCAAATGGGACTTTCACACGTAAACCTGGTTCTATTATCGATTCCATTGTTTCCGGCACAATATAATCAAACGGCCTATCAATTGGATAGGCCGCCACGTCGACAATTACTTCAGCGATCATATGTAGAGCCAATCCGTTCTTCTTCAATTATTGCTGTTAATAAAAGAGTGGCAAGATCCTTCTTAGACATTGCGGGATAAGGTTTATTCGTTCCGTTTTTCGATAATAACGTAACAACATTTGTTTCATTTCCAAAGCCACCGTCTGGATCTGTTACATCATTCACGATAATAAAATCTAAGTTTTTTGTTTTTAACTTACTTAAGCCATTTTCAATTACGTTTTCAGTTTCAGCTGCAAAGCCGACAAGTAGCTGGTTTTCTTTTCTTTCCCCAAGCGTTTGCAAAATATCTGTTGTGCGCGCAAGATTAATAACGGATTCACCATCAGACTTTTTAATTTTCTGCGTGTGGATTTCTGCTGGTCTGTAGTCCGCAACCGCTGCTGCTTTGATAACAATAGCTGCATCTTCATATTGCGCACTTACGGCAGCAAACATTTCAGCTGCACTTTCAATATTAATAACCTTCACGCCGACGGGTTTATCAAGCCCTACTGGTCCTGACACAAGGACTGTTTCAGCACCAAGTTGCGCTGCTGCTTCTGCCATTGCGTACCCCATTTTCCCACTCGAAAAATTAGATACGTATCTTACAGGATCAATCCGTTCACGTGTTGGCCCTGCTGTGATGACAACTTTCTTTCCTGCTAGCGGAAGTTCTTTGGGTTCGAATGCCTTTTCGACTAATTCAACAATTTTTTCTGGCTCTTCAAGACGTCCTTTTCCTACATATCCACAGGCAAGAAAACCTTCTGACGGTTCAATAAAGCGGTATCCATCTTCAGCTAAGCTGGCAATGTTTCGGATAACTGCCTTATTTTCGTACATATTTACATTCATAGCCGGTGCAAACCAAACTTCGGCCGTCGTGGCAAGAAGAACAGTCGTCACCATATCATCCGAAATACCATTTGCTACTTTCCCAATTACGTTTGCAGTTGCTGGTGCAACAATCACGAGATCAGCCCAATCAGCTAAGTCAATATGTGCGATGACACGCGAATCTTTTTCGTCAAACGTATCGAAAAACACATCGTTACGTGACATAGCTTGAAACGTAAGTGGCGTAACAAATTCCATCGCCGATTCGGTCATGACAACTTTCACATCCGCTCCCGCTTGGGATAACTTGCTGACCAATGCTACTGCCTTATATACCGCAATTCCACCGGTTACACAAACTAGAATTTTCTTATTCAAATACACGACATTCTTCCTCTCAAAATGACAAACTCCCAAAGAAAAACACCTTTCTTAGGGAGTATGTTGTCATTACTATTTATGAATATATGTTGAATTAAAGTTTCTAATAATACCATATAGCAGTAGATATATTATCTCTTATTAAACTTCGTCTTCATAAATGATTGATTCATCTTGTGAGCTTTTCGTTAGAACACCTGCAACAATTTCCTCAAGTGCTTTCCCTACGTCTTTTTTCGCTTGGTAAGCAGGTAAAAGTTTATTGCCCTCTTCCTGAATTTCGCGTGCACGTTTTGAAGCTAGTGTAACAAGAATGTATTTTGAATCAATTTTTTCTTTCATAGAATCGACTGATGGATATAACATTTAATAATCCCCTTTCAACATTTGTTTATATATTTTTTCAACGCGTTCTCTGCGGCAATGTTCAGCAGTGACAATTGCATTAATTCGATCACATGCATTTTGTACTTCATCATTTTCAACTACATAATCATACAGGTTCATCATTTCGAGTTCTTCACGTGCTTTCATTACACGTGACTTAATGATATCCGCTGATTCAGTGCCTCTTCCAATAAGTCGATCCTCAAGTGCTGACAAACTTGGCGGAGCTAGGAATATAAACAAGCCATCTGGAACCTGTTTACGAACTTGTGCGGCACCAACGACTTCGATTTCTAGAAATACATCTCTGCCGGCATCAAGTGTGGCATTAACATAATCTAAAGGGGTTCCGTAATAATTCCCGACGTATTCTGCGTATTCCAGCAATCCGCCTTCTTTGATGAGTTGCTCAAACTCGTCTCGAGATTTGAAGAAATAATCTGCGCCATCTACTTCGCCTTCCCGCGGGTTTCTCGTTGTCATTGAGACGGAGTATTCATAGTTCGTATTTGGTTGTGTAAAAAGCTCTTTCCTCACCGTTCCTTTACCTACACCGGACGGCCCGGATAGAACGATTAAAAGTCCCCGTTTTTTATGCATTTAATCCCTCTTTTTTTCTGTTATGCTTGTCTATCATTCGCTCAAGCGAAGTGTTTTCATACCAACTATAATTATTTTATAGTAAAACAACTTGTTCATATTATACCATATATGGACGATAGAGTGCTAAAATGGAGCAAATGAAATGAATAATGAATGAGGGATTTATATGGCATTTGATGGTTTATTCACAACAGCAATGGTTAAAGAGTTACAAATCTTAAAAGAAGGTCGCATATCTAAAATTCATCAACCTAATAAACAGGAAGTCGTTTTTCTTATTCGCTCTGGCGGTAAAAATCACCGGCTCCTAATTTCAATCCACCCTTCTTACTCACGAATTCAACTGACTGATGAAGCAATTACGAATCCACCAGAACCTCCAATGTTTTGTATGGTATTACGCAAACATCTTGAGGGCGGCTTTATCACTTCAATTGATCAGCTTGGTACGGACCGGATTATTACTCTTGATATTAGAGCAAAAAATGAGATCGGCGATGACATTGAAAGAAAAATGTACATCGAAATCATGGGCAGGCATAGTAACTTAATTCTAGTTGACCCAGAACGTGAAATCATTATCGATAGCATGAAACATCTACCACCTTCTGTAAATAGTTATCGAACAGTGTTACCGGGACAACCGTATATTCCTGCGCCACCACAAGATAAGCTCAACCCTTTTACAATGACTGAACAACAATTTTCAGAATTGCTTCCGGAAATTGAAACGGGACGCGACTTTGTTCAAACGTTTTCCGGATTTTCACCGATTAACGGTGAAGAGCTTTTACACCGGCTAAAACAAAACGCTGGCTTGGATTCTTATTCTATTTTCCAATCTTTCCTTGCATCATTCGAAGGCGAAGAAAGCATCCCGAACATTTCCGAAAAAGGTACAAGAACTGTCTTTTCAGCAGCATCGCTAACACATACAGATAAAACTATTGCTGAATTTACTTCTGTTAGCGAACTGCTCGATAAAGTCTATTTTGAACGGGCCGACAGAGAACGAGTAAAATCACAAGCAGCCGATCTTGAGCGCTGGCTTGATAATGAAGTCACAAAACTGAATTCCAAAATAAAGAAACTGCAAAAAGAAAAAGATTCTGCCGGAAAACTCGACACGTTCCAACTACACGGAGAGTTGCTCACAGCCAATAACCATGCAATCGAGCGTGGAGCCAGAGAAGCAGTTGTTGATAACTATTATGAGCAAGGGACAACTATAACAATTCCACTGGATCCTCGGAAAACAGCAATAGAAAATGCACAACGCTTTTTCACTCGCTATGCAAAAGCAAAAACAGCATTAGTCATGATTGCAGAACAGTTGGTAAAAGCCGCAGAAGATATCGAGTACTTTGAAATGATCAAACAGCAAGTATTACAAGCATCCCCAGATGACATCGCAGAAATACGTGAAGAACTGGCGGAACTTGGTTTTATGAAAGCCCGTAATGTAAAAAAACGCAGGAAAGTTAAGAAACCAAAACCAGAAGCATTCATCTCCTCAGCCGGAATCAGCATTTCTGTCGGTAAAAATAATAAGCAAAATGATTATTTAACCTTTAAAATAGCATCAAGAAATGATCTGTGGTTCCATACAAAAGATATTCCTGGTTCCCACGTTGTCATTCATCATGAGCAACCAGATGAGGAAACAATTCACGAAGCCGCCATGTTATCAGCTTATTTCAGCAAGGCCCGGGAATCATCTTCCGTGCCAGTGGACTTTACATTTGTTAAACACGTAAAAAAACCAAATGGCTCAAAACCTGGATTTGTCACTTATTTTGAACAGAAAACATTATTTGTCACACCAGAAGAAGATTTAGTACGCAAATTAAGAAAATAAATAAAACAAATTAATTTAAAGTAGTGCTGACCAAATCAATGGTTAGCACTACTTTTTTATTGATTCCATTATATTATAAGGAAGAAAGATATCCAGTAATAGCATGAAATGAAAAGAGCTTATCTATAGTCATTTCTGACGTCAGATAAGCTTTTCTGTTACTTTGTTAGTAATCCTTCTTTCAACTTTCCGTGCCAATCGAGCAAATACTCAATTGCTTCTTTGTTAATCAATCCATCTTCCTTAGTTGCTTCAATTAATGCGTTAAAATCAGTCAAACTTCTATAGGTTAAACTTTCTGCTTCAAACGCTACATCAGCCTTCTTTAATTCGTATGTAAAAATAGATACGATACCAGTGACATCGATTTCCTCTGATCGGAGTGCAGCTGCCGCATTCAAACTACTGCCGCCTGTTGAGATTAAATCTTCAACAATGATCGCTTTATCGCCACTTTGGATTTTCCCTTCGATTTGACGAATGCGTCCGTGCCCTTTTGCTGATGAGCGAACATACACCATCGGAAGCCCTAATATATCCGCAACCCATGCCGCATGAGGAATCCCAGCTGTTGCTGTTCCCGCGATAATCGTCGTTTCCGGATACTCCGTACGTATTAATTCTGCCAATCCTTCAGCAATTTGTTTACGTCCAACTGGATCTGACATCGTTAAGCGGTTATCACAATAAATTGGCGATTCGATTCCAGACGCCCAAATGAAAGGCTCGTCCGGATTTAGTTCGACTGCCCCAACATCCAATAGAATTTTCGCAATTTCTTTTTTACCCAATGTTAATTCATCCTTCCCACTGTGAAGTAATCAATTCGTATGCTGCACGCGGATCGGTTGCACCCGTTACCGCTCGACCTACAACAATATGTGTCGAACCTGCTAGACGCGCCTCACCAGGTGTTGCAATCCGTTTCTGATCATGTGCGCCACCTTCAGCAAGTCGAATACCTGGTGTCACTTTAAAGAATTCTTTGCCGCAAGTCTTTTCAATAGCAGTTGCTTCGTGCACAGAACAAACGACACCATCAAGTCCTGCCGATTTTGACAACCGCGCATATTGAAGTACAGATTCTTCAAGCGATACACCGATGAGCTGTTCTTCACGTACTTGCAGCTCTTCCGTCGACGTCAATTGAGTCACCCCAACAATACCAGGACGGCGAAGTCCAGCAGGCGTACCCTTGTCTAATCCTTCTAATGCAGCTTCCATCATCAGTTTGCCACCCGCACCGTGGACGTTTACGAGATCAGCGCCCAATTCAGCAAGTACCTCCATGGCAGACTTCACCGTGTTCGGGATATCATGAAGTTTCAAATCTAGAAATACGTCATAGCCATTCTCTTTTAACTGCGCAACGATTGCAGGGCCTTCTTTATAGTAAAGTTGCATGCCAACTTTAACGTTGATGCCACCATCAAAAGCTTTTAAAAATTTAAACGCTTGCTTCGCTGAATCAAAGTCGAGTGCAATAATCGGTGATGTCTTCAAAGCCGATGACTCCTTCCTATTAATTCGGATATATGATTAATCCCAAGTTCATCTAATCTTGAAGGTAATTCCTCAATAATAGTTAGGCATATAAAAGGGTTTACAAAGTTTGCTGTACCTACTGCGACTGCACTTGCGCCAGCAGAAAGGAAATCAATGACATCTTGCGTGTTCGTTACACCGCCCATGCCGATAATAGGAATGTTGACGACTTGGTACACTTCATGCACCATTTTAATAGCGACAGGTTTAATAGCAGGACCGGATAATCCTCCAGTTTTATTCGCAATGACTGGCTTCCCAGTCTTCTCATCAAGACGCATGCCAAGGAGTGTATTGATCATCGTAATTCCATCCGCACCACCTTGTTCAACTGCCATTGCAATTTCTTTAATGTCCGTGACATTTGGCGAAAGTTTGACGTAAACCGGCACGTTGGAAACAGCTTTCACAGCAGCTGTTAATTCCATCGCAACTTTCGGATCTGTTCCAAACGTAATGCCACCTTCTTTTACGTTGGGGCATGAGATGTTCAATTCCAATGCTTTAACATTCGGGGCCGTTGATAATACTTTTGCAACTTCAACATAATCCGCTGTTTCTGTTCCAGCAACGTTTGCGATAATCGGAACATCAAACTGTTCCAACCAAGGAAGCTCCCCTTCCATAACACCTTTTAGGCCTGGATTTTGAAGTCCAATTGCGTTTAGCATACCTGAAGCTGTTTCCGCAACACGCGGCGTAGGATTTCCAAGTCGCGTTTCCAACGTTGTTGCTTTGATCATAATAGCGCCCAACAATGATAAATCGTAAAACTTTGCATACTCTTTTCCAAAACCGAAACATCCGGATGCAGGCATAATTGGATTCCTTAATTGTAATCCAGGTAAATCTATTGAAAGTCTAGTCATATTGCTACCACCCCTGCTGGAAATACTGGACCATCAGAACACACCTTGATATAAGCCTTGTCTGTTCTGTCTGTCGTTTCACACACACAAGCGAAGCAAGCACCAACTCCGCAACCCATCCGCTGTTCAAATGACAGGAATCCTTTTTTACCTTCGTAAGCTACTTGAACCGCATTGAGCATCGGCATAGGCCCACAACTGTAATAAGTCGCAAAGTTGTTCCCTAACTTTTCCATCACATTTGTCACGAAACCTTGCGTCCCTGCTGATCCATCAACAGTTACAATATGGGTCTCCCCAAGTGCTTTGAATTCCTCTTCGTAAAAGACTACGTTCTCCGATTGGAACCCCAATATATGAACACATGTAACACCCTTAGCTGTTAATTGCTTAGACAGTTCATAAAGAGGTGGTACGCCGATACCGCCTCCTATTAAGAAGGCAGTTTCACCCGCACTCGTTTCTTCTACCGGAAATCCATTGCCTAGAGGGCCGAGAACATCGACCTCATCACCCTCACGTTTTTTCGATAGCGCTTTTGTTCCTTCACCTTCCGCACGGTATAGCAACGTAATTTCATTCAACTCTTCGTTAATTGATGCGATTGAAATCGGTCTGCGCAACAACATGTCGTAAGAATCACTTACACGAACATGAACAAACTGGCCTGGGGAATTGATTTCTTTGACCAATTTCCCAGTTAGTTTTAACTCAAATATATTATGGGCCAGTTCTTTATGTGATTGTACTACCATTATATCTTGAAGGATCATACACGCACCTCCTGCTCAGTCATCGCTTCCGCTTGGAAGGTCATCGATTCAATTACACGAAGCATAGCATCCGCCGTATCCAGTGACGTAAAGCATGGCACGCCATTTTCAACAGATTGGCGACGTATTCGGAAACCATCACGTTCTGGTTGTTTGCCTTTCGTCAGTGTATTAATCACAAATTGGGCTTCTCCATTTTTGATAACATCAAGTAGAGTCGGGCCTTCAGAGCCAATTTTATCAACCTTTTCAACCCGTATCCCCGCGTCTTGTAAGACTTTTGCAGTTCCTGAAGTGGCCAGTAAATGATAGCCAATCTCCCTGAAGCGTTTAGCCATTCCAACAATTTCTTCTTTGTCTTTATCAGAAACGGTCATTAAAATTGAACCAAATTCCTCGATTTTCATGCCCGACGCGATTAGACCCTTGTAAAGTGCTTTTTCAAGTGTTGTATCTTTCCCCATTACTTCACCTGTTGATTTCATTTCAGGTCCAAGCGTGATATCCACTCTACCGAGTTTTTCGAATGAAAACACCGGAACTTTTACATAAACACCTTTTGGCGCTTTCGCTAGCCCGTTTGGATAACCTTGTTCTATAAGCGACTGTCCAAGAATTGCTTTCGTTGCGACATTTGCCATTGGGATATTCGTAATTTTACTTAAAAATGGTACTGTTCGGCTTGAACGTGGATTCACTTCGATTACATAGACTTCACCTTTAGAAATAACATATTGAATGTTAAGGAGTCCGATAATATTTAATCCCTGAGCCAGTCTTGTCGTGTAATCTGTAATCGTAGCAACATGTTCATCCGAAAGGTTTTGCGGAGGATAAACGGCAATTGAATCGCCTGAGTGAACACCCGCACGTTCAATATGTTCCATTATTCCAGGAATGAGCACATTTACGCCATCACTGATTGCATCTACTTCAATTTCTGTACCCGTTAAATATCTATCTACAAGAACTGGATGGTCCGGACTTGCTTGTACAGCATGTTCCATATAATAGAGTAGTTCTTCTTCATGGTAGACAATTTCCATCGCACGCCCACCGAGTACATAAGAAGGACGTACTAACACTGGATAACCAATTTCGTTTGCAATCGCAACCGCTTCTTCAACTGAAACAGCCGTTTTGCCTAATGGTTGTGGAATCTCTATTTCACGAAGTGCTTTCTCAAATTTATTACGATTCTCTGCACGATCAGTATCCTCTAGGGAAGTTCCGATAATCTTCACTCCGCGTGCTTCAAGACCATCTGCAAGATTGATAGCTGTTTGCCCACCAAATTGAACGATAACGCCTTCTGGCTGCTCAAGATCAACTATGCTCATAACGTCTTCTAGCGTTAGCGGCTCAAAGTAAAGTTTGTCTGATATTGAGAAATCCGTCGAAACAGTTGCTGGATTATTGTTAATGATAATTGCTTCATAGCCCGCCTCTTGAATTGCCCAAATCGAGTGTACAGTTGCGTAATCAAACTCAACGCCCTGCCCGATTCGAATTGGACCCGAACCTAAAACGATGACGCTTTTCTTATCTGTTTGAATCGATTCGTTTTCTTCTTCATATGTTCCGTAGAAGTACGGCGTGTCTGATTCGTATTCCCCTGCACATGTATCCACCTTTTTATAGACAGGTGTAATATCATGTTCTTTACGGAAGTTATAGACTTCTTGTTCAGTAGCTTTCCAATGTTTTGCAATCGCAACGTCGGAGAATCCCATGCGTTTTGCCTCATACAATGTAACCTCTTCGAACGGATTTTCTTCAAGTGTTTTCTCTAAGTTTACAATTTTCTCGAATTTACGGAGGAAAAACACATCAATCATGCTCCATTCGTTCAGCGTTTCGACCGTGACACCACGACGAAGTGCTTCCCCTATGAAAAACAATCGCTCATCCCCAGCGCGGCGAATTCGTTTTTCAATCCATGCATGGTCCATGGTAGATCCGTCTTTTAATGACAAATCAAACTGACCGATTTCAAGCGAACGAACTGCTTTCAAAATGGACTCTTCAAATGTACGGCCAATTGCCATAACTTCGCCCGTCGCCTTCATTTGAGTTCCTAGGTTACGTTTAGCAGATTCAAATTTATCGAACGGCCAGCGCGGAATTTTCGTAACTACGTAATCAAGTGTTGGCTCAAAACATGCATAAGTTGTTCCTGTTACAGGATTCATCATCTCGTCAAGCGTAAGTCCAACCGCAATTTTCGCCGCCAATTTTGCAATTGGATAGCCCGTCGCTTTAGATGCAAGTGCAGAAGAACGACTTACTCGTGGATTTACTTCTATAATATAATAATCGAAACTATGTGGATCAAGTGCCATCTGTACGTTACAGCCACCCTCAATTCCTAGCTCACGAATAATTTTTAGTGAGACGTTCCGCAGCATTTGATATTCACGGTCTGTAAGTGTTTGGCTTGGCGCCGTTACGATAGAATCACCCGTATGTATACCCACAGCATCCACGTTTTCTATATTACAAACAACAATTGCGTTATCTTTTGAGTCTCGCATCACTTCGTATTCGATCTCTTTGAATCCAGCGATTGATTTTTCTAACAGACATTGCGTTACAGGGCTCGATTTCAATCCATTTTCGACGATTTCCTCAAGTTCCTTATCGTTTTCACAAATTCCTCCGCCGGTTCCACCGAGCGTAAATGCAGGCCGAACTATGACTGGATAGCCTATTCTTTTAACAAATGCGTAAGCTTCTTCAATGTTATGGATAATATCACTTTCAGGAACGGGTTCTCCTAAATCATTCATAAGCGTTCGAAACAGATCCCTGTCTTCAGCCTGGTGAATAGCATCTAATTTCGTTCCCAGTATTTCGATGTTTAATTCCTCTAATATGCCTGAATCATGTAGTTCAATTGCCATATTCAGCCCGGTTTGGCCGCCAAGCGTTGCGAGTAGTGCATCAGGATGTTCTTTTCGAATGATGCGACTAACGAATTCCAATGTAATTGGTTCAATGTATACCTTATCTGCGATTTCCGTGTCAGTCATAATGGTTGCCGGATTCGAGTTCACCAATATTACACGGTAACCCTCTTCTTTTAAGGAAAGACATGCTTGCGTACCTGCATAATCAAATTCCGCGCCCTGGCCAATAATAATTGGTCCTGATCCTATAACTAAAATTGTTTTTATATCTTCTCGTTTAGACATTGGCTTGCTCCTTCCGGTTGTTTGCTTCCATCAATGCTGTAAATCGATCAAATAAGTGATTTGAATCTTCTGGACCCGGTGACGCTTCTGGATAAAATTGAACCGAAAATGCATTAATGCTCGCACTTACCAATCCTTCAATCGAACCGTCGTTTAATGCTTTATGCGTCACTTGAAGATCCGTACCTTCTAATGAAGCTTCATCTACAGCGTAGCCGTGATTTTGTGCAGTTAACTCGGTTTTTCCAGATGCAATATCTTTCACTGGGTGATTACTTCCACGATGGCCATTTTTCAGTTTCACGATACGTGCACCCGAAGCAAGTGCTAAGAGTTGGTGACCCAGTCCTATTCCAAATATCGGCGCATAGCCTAAAAGTGATTTAATCGTCTCGACTGCTCCGTCAACGTCCGCCGGATTTCCAGGTCCATTTGTTAATACAATGCCATCTGGAAATAATGAACGAATTTCATCTGCTGAAGTATTATACGGAACAACAATCACATCACAATCACGTTTGTTCAATTCTCTTAAAATCCCGTGCTTCATACCGTAATCGATTAAGACGACTCGTTCTCCGCGACCTGGGCTTGGATACGGGCGCTTTGTTGACACTTGCGCGACAAGGTCTGTCGGTAATTCATAAGTACTCGCTCGAGCAATTTGCTCCTCAACATTAATTTCTTCTCCTGTAGCTGTAAGTATCCCTTTTAATGGACCTTTTTCGCGGAGTAGACGCGTTAGTTTTCTTGTATCTATCCCTTCAATACCGGGAATACCCTTCATTTTAAGCAATTCGCATAGGGTCATATCGCTTCTAAAGTTAGATGGTCTATCTGATAACTCTCGGACAACGATACCAGCCATAGCCGGTTCAATGGATTCGAAATCATCACGGTTAATACCGTAGTTACCAACTAATGGATAAGTCATAACAATCATTTGCCCACAATTCGAAGGATTAGATATTGTTTCTTGGTAACCCGTCATTCCTGTGGTAAATACAGTTTGTCCAATCGAAGCTTCGTCGGAACCAAACGCGGTGCCAGTAAATGTTGTGCCATCTTCTAATATAAGCATTCTTTTCTTCATAACTGCTCATCCTCCCAGACAACTTTTCCACCGTAAATTGTTTTAACAGGCCAGCCTGAACACACCCAGCCGTCAAATGGCGTATTCTTACCTTTTGAAACGAACGTCTCTCTATCAATTGCTTGTTCTTTGTTCAAATCTAGTAGGACGAGATCTGCTGTCGCGCCAACCTCTAGCGTACCATAAGGTAATTTAAATACGTCAGCAGGTTTTTTCGTCATCCAATCAATCAGTTGTTTTAATGACCATTTTCCTGTTTGTACGAAATTCGTATATAACAGTGGAAATGCAGTTTCTAGCCCTGTAATACCAAACGGTGCTGTTTTTGTTCCAACCGCTTTTTCATCCGCAGTATGCGGAGCATGATCCGTTGCAATAAAGTCTAATGTCCCATCTAGCAATCCTTCACGAAGCGCTTCCAAATCATCTTCTCCGCGAAGTGGCGGATTCATTTTCCAATCTGCGTCGTCTCCTGGAATATTGTTTTCTGATAGTAAAAGGTGATGTGGACTAACTTCCCCTGTCACATGAATACCTGCTTTTTTCGCATCGCGAATGACACGGACCGATTCTTTTGTACTTACATGGCAAACGTGATAATGGGCGCCCGCTGCTTCCGCGAGTAAAACATCACGCGCAATATGAACAGATTCAGCAATTGACGGAATCCCTGGAAGTCCTAGTTCCTTGTTCTTCTTCCCTTCATGCAAAGCCCCGCCGTAGATCAGCGTGTTATCTTCACAGTGGGCAACGACCGCCATGTCAATTTTCGCAGCGTCTTGCATCGCTTCGTACATCATACCCGCCTCTTGTACACCAACACCGTCATCCGTAAATGCGAAAGCACCATGTTCTTTTAATTCAGACAGGTTTGTTCGTTCTTTTCCTGCTTCTCGAATTGTAAGTGATGCATATGGGAGCACACGAATGAGTGCATTTTCTTCAATAAGATTATTAACTAGCGTTAAATTTTCTTTTGTATCCGGAACAGGTCTTGTATTTGGCATTGGACAAATTGTTGTATATCCGCCTTTTGCAGCTGCATGCGTCCCGCTTTTTATTGTCTCTTTATGTTCGCCACCCGGTTCTCGTAAGTGAACGTGCACGTCTATGAACCCTGGTGAAAGAAACAACCCCTTGCCCTCAATAACCTCTGATGTCCCAACTTCGAGTTGCTCGCCAATTTCAGCAATTTTCCCATCTGCCAAGCGAACATCCCTCGATATCATTTCCCCATCGTTGTTTAAAAGTTGAATGTCTGTAATTAGTTTTTGCATATTAATTCCTCCCATTTAGAATCAATTCTAGAACTGCCATTCGAACATATACACCATTTTCCATCTGTTTAAAAATTCGTGATTTTGAGCATTCAACTAGTTCTTCATCTATTTCAACACCCCGATTGAATGGTGCTGGATGCATAATAATTGCATTTTCCTTCATCATTTTCTTTCGTTCTTTTGTTAACCCATATTGTTTATGGTAACTCTCTTTCGTAAATGACATTTTATCGTTATGTCGTTCGTGCTGAACACGAAGCAGCATAATTACGTCACTGGCTAATATTTCTTCATCCCATTCGTGGACAGCTTCGAATTCCCCAGCCCATTCCTTCGGACAAAGAAATGTGACATTTGCTCCTAATTTAGTGAGGGCATCTGCATTGGATCTTGCCACTCGACTATGGGCGATATCACCAGCTATTACGATGTTCAATCCTTCGAACCCACCAAATTCTTCCCGTATTGTGTACAAATCTAGAAGTGACTGCGTTGGATGTTGACCGGAACCATCTCCACCGTTAATGATGGAAACTTTTGTCTTTCCAATAAGTTCTTTATAATACCCGACATCGGGATGGCGAATGACAAGCGCATCAATACCGATTGCTTCTAATGTCTTTACCGTGTCATAAAGTGTTTCTCCTTTAACTGAGCTGGAAAATCCCGCTTCAAACGGCACAACATCTATTCCAAGTTTTCGCTCGGCGACTTCAAAACTTACTTTTGTTCGAGTGCTTGGTTCGAAAAACAAATTGCTCACTGTATATTTTCTGGGCAATTCACGTGCTCCGTATACTTGAAAGTTTTGAGCACGGTCTAAGAGTTCAATAATGTCTACTTCTGTTAGATCTTTCATTGACACTAAGTCATTCATGCGAATCCCCCTTTTTATGGCTATGTAAGTCGGAAGTAACCACCCTTGTACAACGACACTTAGTTGATTGGAGTGGAGAGCGGCGACTCCAGCGGGAATCGCGCGTCCAGGTGAGACCCCGCAGGAAGAGCCGTTACGTAGAACGGCTTTTGCGACCGAAAAGCGATAGCGTTTGGGAGCATTCTTAGTGGATGTATAATTTCTGCAAAGTACGCAAAAATTATACAAACCGAACCCTTCGCTGTTCGGCTGGCTTACGGACCGCCCGCGGAAAGCGTCAGGGAAAGATCGAACTGTAACTTTCCGCACTGTCCGCTCGGAACGAAAATCAACGATTTGATGAAGTGCACCGTATAACTGGTATATCAATCCTTATTCTGTGTCATCCGTGAGTTTCTCTTTTGATTTGCCTGGTAGTACTAAGTTAAGTAAGACACCCATAATTGCGGCAAGTGCCATTCCTTCTATTTCAAATGTGTCGCTAAACTTAATCGTTGCGCCGCCAATTCCGATTACTAAGATAATCGATGCGATGACAAGATTTCGTTGGTTACCAAAGTCAATTTTATGATCTACCAACATCCGTAAACCTGATGAAGCGATGATTCCGAACAACAGTATTGATATTCCACCTAGCACCGAAGTTGGAATCGTTGCGATCAGCGCCATCACTTTACCTAGGAAGGAAAAGAGTATAGCGAAGACTGCAGCGCCAAGAATGACATAAACACTATAGACACGCGTTAGCGCGAGTACGCCGATATTTTCTCCGTACGTTGTTTTCGGTGGTCCACCGATTAATCCACTTAAGAGGGTACCAAGCCCGTCACCTAGTAATGAACGGTTCAAACCTGGATTTTTTATGTAATCTCTGTCGACGATTCGGCCAAGTACAAGCTGGTGACCGATATGTTCTGATATTGTAACGATGGAAATTGGCACCATAATGAACAAGAGTGTTGGTGTAATTACAAAATCATAATCAATTCCTGGAATTAGCATTTCCGGAAACACAAACCACTTCGCTTCCAAAACTGCGGTGAAATCCAAGATCCCGACGAATGCCGAGTATATGTATCCAACAATAATTCCAATAAGGATCGGCATGAGACTAATGATCCCTTTGAAAAACATAATACAGATGACAGCCGCCGCTAATGTCACGAGAGCCGCTGAAAAATGGAGTAAGTTGTATACCGGCTCACCGTCTACTTGAATTGTACTAGCCATTTGAACAGCAGTTGGTGATAGTGCTAGTCCGATGACTATGATTACTGGCGCAACAACAATCGGAGGCAGTATGTTCATAATCCATTTATAACCCGTCTTCCAAATGAGGAGTGAAACAATCCCGTAAACAAGTGCGACGAACATACTTCCTATCATCGCACTTCCAACTCCGCCACTGGCTGTTGCTACTTGTATCGGAATAATAAAAGCGAATGATGAGCCTAGATATGCAGGAACTTGGAAGCGTGTAACGATTATGAATACAATAGTTGCAATACCACTTGTTAAAAGGGCAATCGCAGGGCTTAATCCAACAAGCTGTGGTACTAAAATCGTTGCACCGAACATGGCAAACATATGTTGCAAGCTCAGTGTCAGCCATTTTCCTGGTGTCGGTTTTTCATTTACATCTAACACTTTTTCATTCATTTATTTTTCCTCCAAGACTTTTTCTTTATTTTGAATGTATCGTTACACTGTCCTCGTCGTCGCTTTCTAGCACACTCACAACAACACGCTCATCATTAGATGTTGGGATATTTTTCCCTACAAAGTCTGGTCGAATTGGTAATTCCCTGTGACCACGGTCTACCAGTACTGCTAGCTGTATTTGTGCGGGCCTACCTAGATCCATGACGGCATCCATCGCCGCTCGAACCGTGCGACCTGTATATAAAACATCATCAACCAGTATAACTTTTTGATCTTTCACATCGTATGCAATATCAACTTGGTGGACAAGCGGTTCATTGTCCTCGTGCTTTGCTAATAGGTCATCACGGTACAATGTAATATCCAACTCTCCCGCACGAACTTTCTTACCTTCAAATTGTTCGATTTTTTTAGCAATCCGAACTGCTAGATAGGCACCTCGTGTTTTTATACCAACGAGGATACATTCATCGATTCCTTTATTCCGTTCAATAATTTCATGCGCAATTCTCGTCAATGCTCGTTCAATTGCTTGTTCATCGAGTATATTTGCTTTTTCCGTCAATTGAATTTCCTCCTAAGTTTAGATAAAGTACTTCACTTTCACTTTTTTTCTATCGCATTCAGCCTTTCCGGCAAAAAAATACCCTCCGACCATTTAAGGTGGGAGGGTATTTTTGCAGAAAATTGTACAGCAAAATGCGCATAGTAATGCCGCTGTACTTTCCGTGCAACCTTCCCAGCCTCTCTGGACTGATTTTAAAGGTATCGCTATTTAATTCCTTTTGTGTAGTATACAATTTACTCTTCTAGTTTGTCAATGTTATTTCTGACTTTATCTACTAAAGCCTTAAAATCAGCAGGTGGTTCTTTTGTGAACTCCATATATTCCAATGTTTCCGGATGTTTGAAACCAAGCGTACCCGCGTGAAGAACTTGTCCGCCAAACTCAATTGTTTCCTTCAAACCATATTTCGGATCGCCAACGAGTGGATTTCCGATATATTTCAGATGTACACGAATTTGGTGCGTGCGCCCTGTTTCGAGCGTACATTCTACTAGCGTAAAGTCTCCAAAGCGTTCAATTACTCTGAAATGAGTAATTGCGTTCTTCCCTTTATCCGTTACAGTCATACTTTGTCTATCCCGTTGATCGCGACCAATAGGTGCATCTATCGTCCCTTTATCATGTGCAATATGGCCATGGACAAGCGCTGTATATACTCTTTTGACTGTTTTTTCAACGAGTTGATTAACAAGCGAAATATGCGCCTTGTCATTTTTGGCAACCATTAAAAGACCAGAAGTATCTTTATCCGTGCGGTGAACGATTCCCGGGCGAAGTATACCATTTATGCCAGATAGGTCTGTACAGTGATGCATGAGGCCGTTAACGAGTGTGCCACTCGCGTGTGCTTTTGCTGGATGTACAACCATTCCACGACGCTTGTTAACAACGAGAACGTCTGAGTCTTCATAAACAATATCCAAATCAAGATCCTCAGCCTTGATATCCAATTCTTCTAATTCCGGTTCTTCCAACGTTAATAGATCACCAATTTTCACACGATAATTTGGCTTCACTTTTCTTTCGTTTACAAGGATATCGCCTTCTTTAATCCATAATTGAATTTGAGTTCGCGACAAATCAGGTCGACTGGTAGTCAAAACCTTGTCAATCCGGCTTCCTTCATCTTCTTCTAACACTTTAATACGTAATATCTCCATTTATGACACCTTTTCCTTATTCTTTTTTTCATCCATAATAATATGAATAATGAGTGTTACTACACCTATCGATAATGCGGCATCTGCAATATTAAATATCGGAAAATCATAATTGATAACGGGGATGAGTACAGAAATAAAATCGACTACTTCGCCGCTCACTAACCGATCTATGAAATTTCCAATCGCTCCACCGAGAAGGAGCATTAAACTAATACCGAACAGTCTATGTCCTTGTGCTTCTTTATGAAAGTAATAAATAATTCCAGTAGCCACGACTACTGTAACGATATAAAATAACCACATTTGACCTTCCAACATACCCCACGCTGCTCCTCTGTTTCGATGTGAGAGAAACGATATATAGGGCTCTATAATTATAATCTCTTCACCTAGTTGCATGTTTTTTACAACAAACCACTTTGTTGCTTGATCGAGAAGAATGACGACTATAGCTATTGCATAATAAATAAACAAATCCACAACTCCCGTCCAACAGATTCAACTATTATTTTACCACAATAAAAGAGACAGTAGCAGCAATCTCATAAAAAGATCGCCACTACTGTCTGCTTTAAAACGTTATTTTAATTACGAATAATGTTTTTTAACAACTTCGGCGCAGCGGACACAGATTTCAGGATGAGATTCATCCTTACCAACTGACTCAGATATTGTCCAGCAACGGTCACATTTCTCCCCGGCTGCTTTTTCAACTAGAACGCCAACTGCGTCAAGCTTGAGTGCTGATTCTGGCATCGTTGATAATTGACCAGCTTCAAATTTCGATACGATAAAGAATTGAGCATAATCAATGTCATCCAACTTAAATACATCGTTAAACTCTTCTGGAACGTATACAGTAATTTTCGCTTCCAGTGACTTACCAATACCTTTGTCACTTCGAGCAACTTCGAGTGCTTTCAATACATCGTTACGGATAAGCATAAGTGTATCGAAACGCTTGCGTAGATCTTCTGTTTCAACGCCAAAGTCTTGTGCTTCTGGCATATCAGTTAGCTGCGCACTTTCCTCTTCGACATGTTCAAGATGCGACCACATCTCGTCCGTCGTATGCGGTAAGATTGGTGTCAACAGCTTAACCAATGACAGTAATGAATCATACATAACCGTCTGCATCGAGCGACGATGTGAATGATTTTCGCTTTCGATATACACAACGTCTTTCGCAATATCCAGGTAAAACGAACTTAACACACCAGTACAGAAATTATTTACCGCATGATAAACGCCTGCAAACTCATAATCTTCATACGCTTTACGTACTTCCTTAATCAAATCCTGAAGTTTTACGTAGACATATTGATCAACAGGGCGTAGGTCAGCAAACGCAACACTGTCTGTTTTCGGGTCAAAGTCCGATGTATTACCGTGAATGAAGCGGAATGTATTTCTAACTTTACGGTAGACTTCTGAAACCTGCTTAAAGTTCGAGTCCGAGACACGAACATCCGCAGTATAATCTACTGAAGATACCCATAGACGTAGAATTTCTGCGCCAAATTGGCTCATTACTTTAGCAGGAACAATTACGTTTCCAACTGATTTACTCATTTTACGTCCATTGCCATCAAGCGCAAATCCATGACTAAGTATTCCTTTATATGGTGCATGGCCATTAATTGCAACACTTGTTGTTAATGAAGAGTTAAACCATCCACGATACTGATCCGAACCTTCAAGATACAAATCTGCTGGATAGACAAGGTCGTCACGTTCAACAAGTACTCCTTGATGGGATGAACCTGAGTCAAACCAAACATCCATAATATCCGTTTCTTTCGTGAATAGTCCATTCGGGCTATCTACATGTGTAAAGCCTTCTGGCAATAGATCTTTTGCTTCACGCTCGAACCAAATATTCGATCCATGTTCACGGAATAAAGCAGATACATGTGCAATTGTCTCTTCCGTAATAATTGGCTCATCTTTTTCAGAATAAAATACCGGAATCGGAACGCCCCACACGCGCTGACGCGAAATACACCAGTCTCCGCGATCACGAACCATATTGTAAAGACGCGTTTCACCCCATGCAGGCGTGAAATTTGTTTCTTTGATAGCGCCAAGTAATTCATCACGGAATGTGTGAATAGAAGCAAACCACTGTGCTGTTGCACGGTAAATAACTGGCTTCTTTGTTCTCCAGTCATGCGGATACGAGTGAGTGACAAATGATAGCTTTTGTAGTGCGCCGACTTTATCAAGCGCTTCTGATACTGCTTTATTTGCATCGTCGTAGAAGAGTCCTTCAAATCCAGGTGCCTCGTCTGTCATAAAACCTTTATCGTCAACTGGGCTAAGTGCATCGATTCCGTATTCTTTAGAAATATAGAAGTCGTCTTCCCCGTGCCCTGGTGCTGTGTGGACACAACCAGTTCCTGCATCAATTGTTACGTGTCCGCCAAGCATAACAAGTGAGTCACGCTCATACAAGGGATGTTTTGCGACAACACGGTCAAGTTCTGCGCCTTTTAATTCCTTTTCGATTGAATAGTTTTCCCAGCTAAGTTCTTCAGCAACGAATGCCAATAGGTCTTGTGCAATCAGGAATTTATCTTCTCCAACTTTTACAACTACGTAATTGAAGTCAGGGTGAACTGTAATTCCTAGATTTGCAGGAATTGTCCAAGGCGTTGTCGTCCAAATTAAGAAGTTCACGTCTGCTTCTAAAACACCTAGTCCATCTTTCACAGGGAAACTAACATATATTGACGGGGAGCGCTTATCTTGGTATTCAATTTCCGCTTCTGCAAGTGCGGACTCACTTGAAGGTGACCAATATACCGGACGTAGTCCTTTATAGATATAGCCTTTTCTCGCCATTTCCCCGAATACTTGAATTTGACGCGCTTCGTAATCAGAAGTCAAAGTAATATATGGATTTTCCCAGTCTCCGCGCACACCAATCCGTTTAAATTGTGAACGTTGGTTATTAATTTGATTATACGCATATTCTTCACACATCTTCCGGAATTCAGCTATGGAATAATCTTGACGCTTCACTCCAGTGTTAACCAGTGCTTGTTCAATTGGAAGACCATGTGTATCCCATCCCGGAACGTATGGCGCATGATAACCAGTCATCGATTTATGACGAACAATCATATCTTTCAATACTTTGTTAAGCGCGTGCCCCATATGGAGATCGCCGTTCGCATAGGGAGGACCGTCATGTAAGATGAAGTTCGGACGCCCTTTTGTTCTTTCTTGTACTTTTGCGTAAATGTCCATCTCTTCCCACTTCGCTTGCATTTCTGGTTCTTTATTCGGTAAATTTCCTCGCATTGGGAACTTTGTTTTCGGCATTAGTAATGTATCTTTATAATCCATCAATAAATCCTCCTTTAAAATATGCAGCACCTTAAGGTGCACATTCACATCTTACAAATTTTGGATGTTTAGACAATAAAAATTCCCCGTCCCAAAAAAGGGACGAGGAATTTCGCTCGCGATACCACCCTACTTGCAGCCAATAATAATCAACTGCCACTCAGTCACCATAACGGAGGTGTGTCCGGGAATGTTTGCGATTTTCTGCAATCCAGCTCCAGAGTGATTTTCGTTTTCAATTTGTTAACTGGGCTCTCACCGTCCCCAGTTCGCTTTACACAAATTTGAAAAGTACTCTCTCCTTCAACGCCTTTATTAATAATACTTAAATTTTCATTGTTGATAGATGCTCACAATTATAATCTTGATTTTAAAATGAGTCAAACTTTATGTTTAGTAGAGGATTCATACTTATTAAAAAAGCGATGAACCGGCAATTGAAGTGAAAATTTAATCACCTAACCTGCATTCAATTGCCTTGGGATGTCGTTCTTAATAGATTAGCCTATATATTATCTTTCAACTGCTTCATGAATTTTTTCTGCGTCTACTTCGTATTCAAGTAGGTCATCCCAGTCATTCGATGTTACCAAATCAAGTTGAGCTTCAATCAGCATCTTAAAGCGATTACGGAATACTTTTGATTGTTTTTTCAAGTCTTCTATTTCTACTGAGATTCTCTGTGCGCGTGAAAGTGCTTCATTGACGATACGGTCCGCATTTTTCTCCGCTTCTTTAATAATCAATTTCGATTCCTTCATAGAATTTCGGCGAACATCTTCTGCCGCTTCTTGCGCTGTGAGAATTGATTTTTGAAGTGTTTCTTCGATTGTATTAAAATGACTCACTTGTTGTGTTGATTGCTTCAAGTTACTTTCCAATGACTTCTTCTCTTCAAGTAAGTTTTCAAAGTCTTTGAGTACTTGCTCTAAAAATTCATTTACCTCATCCTCATCATAACCACGAAATGAGCGGCCAAATTCCTTATTATGTATATCAAGCGGTGATAATGCCATATGTCGTATCCTCCTATTTCTTAGTAAATTCTATTATACAGATAAATGCGGCAAATGACAGCCATTTTCTGTTTCTTCCACAATGGAAATGACTCAGTTATTCAAGTTTTCCAGTGAGTAGTCGAATATTATCTTTCCGAGTTCTGCCCTCAATTGCGATTACTTTAAAGCGGCCCGATCCTCGAATTGACAGTAGATCAGATTCATATAGCTCCATAGCCGGATTGTTTTGAGTTGTCCAATTCACCCTAACTTTATCTCCGTGAATGAGACTGGCTGCTTTCTGTCTAGAAACCGATATCAAACCAGCAACGACTGTGTCAAGACGCATTGAACTAACTATTTCCAATGATTCTAACCAAATATCATGTGTAACAATAAGTTCTTCCAGATCTTCTACTATATTAACAGATACTTTTGCTTTTCCAATAGATGTAAAGTTCGCTGTCATATAATCCTTTAATTCGGTTGCAACCGCAAACTGTACTTCGTCTCCATCGAGGTGGATATCACCAAACTTTGAGCGATCGATACCAATTGACATCAGTGAACCAAGAACATCTTTATGTTCAAGCGTGATAAATTTCGTAGCGTAATGAATCTTAAATACAGTTACTTCAAAATCTTCACGTTCAGGAACATAGTAATTCGGATAAAGGAGTACCCTCATTCGCTCACTATTAGGAAAAGCCCCATAAGATTCAACTAATACATCTAAATCACCTATTAAGGATTCCAGAATAAACCGTTCTCTCGGATCAAGAAAATCAGTCAATTTGGGGGCATAACTATTCTCCACTTCACGTAACCAACCTAATGCCATTTCAATGAAGGGCTGTTCATCTCTTCTAAAATGTTGCATTATAGATTCCATTTCCAACTTCTCCTTAAATAGGCTAAAAAGAACCTTGGCGATCACCACAGATGAGCGGCAGTTACGCTAATAAGATTTTCCTTTAACTTATATGTTCTTAGACGTAATATACAAAAATCCTCACATAAGTGAGGATTGTATGATAATAAATAATTGTTGAACACCTTTGCTTATTAAATTTAAAGCATATATGGCAACGATTGGAGAAATATCAATCATTCCAAGTGGCGGTATGAACTTTCTAAATACTGCCAAATAAGGTTCTACTATTTTTTCTAAAAAACGGCCAAATGCATTCTCCCGCATCGACGGTACCCAAGACATTAGTATGAAAATGATTAATAATATTTGATAAATCGATATTCCCCGAGCAATTAGTGCGTATAATCCACCTATAAGTTCTACCATGCGTGTTCGTACACCTCATTCAAATTCTATTGTTCAAAGTAATCTGAGATAGCCCCAGCAACTTCTACGTTTTCGGGAACACATAGGAAGATATCAGTTCCAATTCGCTGAATGTCTCCACCAATTGCGTAAACCGTGCCACTCAGAAAATCTACTATCCGTATTCCTTGATCTCGATCAATCCGCTGCAAATTGACGACAACGGCTCTTTTGTTTTTTAAATGCTCGGAGATATCTTGTGCTTCAGCATACACACGCGGTTCAACGAGAATAACCTTCGAAGACTTTTTAGCGCTTTGTAAACTCACCACACGAGCAGATTGTTGCTCGTCAACCTTGGTGTTTTTTCTAGGTGGAGCAGTTCTTCGGGCCTGTTCGTAAGCGGGCCTTTGTTGCTCCTGCTGCTTCTCTGGTTGTTGTTTTGATTGTTTTCGGGGTTCTTCCTCTTCTTCTTCATCAAGATAGAACCAGTTTTGAAATTTATTTTTAATACTCATCGATTTCCCTCACCTTCTGCTCCGACTAGTGCAGTACCGATTCGTACAAATGTTGCACCTTCTTCGATTGCGATAGTGTAATCATTCGACATCCCCATTGATAATTCGTTACACGGCGCGTGGGTAAATTCTTTTTCTACAATTGAATCGCGCAATTCCCTCATCTGACGGAATATCGATCGAATTAATAGCTCGTCATCGATATGTGGTGCCATTGTCATTAATCCTACTACGCGAACTTTATCGTAAGCAGATAACTCGGCGATGAATGATTCCAATTCTTCAGGTGGAACCCCAGACTTAGAATCTTCTCCTGACACGTTCACTTGCACAAAACAATTGACTGGCTCAGACGCTCGTTTCTGTATTTCTTTTGCTATACTCATTCTGCTGAGTGAATGCAAAAAGCCAATGCCTCCAACCATATCTCGTACACTTCTACTTTGAACGTTTCCGATGTAATGCCATACAATATTTTTATCATTCAACTCTTGTTGTTTTTGTATTAAACCATCGGGACGGTTCTCACCAAGATCAATAATTCCAGCATTGAATACATCTTCCGTCCTTGTAGATGAAACAGACTTTGTTACCGCAACGACAGTAATTTCTGATCGATCTCTACCTGCCGTATTACATGCATTTTGAATGTTTTCTTCAATTTTTTGTATACGTTGTTCAAGATTGTCCATTCTAATCACTACTTTTCATATATCTTTCCTTTCATTGTACCAAGGGAAGTCACACTTATCAATGAAAAATCATTCTTTCGTCTTTTTCTTCCCGACAAGCACGATATCTTTGCCAATAATTGAAATGTCTTGCAGGCGAATTTTCGTCAAATCATTTTGTTTAGAGTCAAAAAAGAAACCTCTTTCTCCGGCATTAACATGAAGTAGTTCAACCTTGCCATTTGCAACATCAATCGTTGCGTCCTGAACATATCCAAGAAATGTCCCTTTTGTACTGTCGATTACTTCCTTTTTTTGAATTTCGGAAAACCTCATTAGTTCACACCTCCCGTATATAAACATATGCTCAGACAATGAAAAAAACGCAATGCAATAGTTGCACAGCGTTTTTTCACCTTAATTTACTTATAGTCCTTCAAGTTCTTGCTCCATTCCATCTCGAATAACTCGAATTGCACTTTTTTCTAGCCTTGATATTTGGGCTTGCGAAATGCCAAGTTCTTTGGCAATCTCAGTTTGTGTTTGCCCTAGGTAAAAGCGCTTCGACAAAATATTTTTTTGCCTCTCGTCCATATTTGACACGGTTTCCTTTACAGAGACATATGTCAGCCAACCATCCTCTGTAATACTTTTATCCTGCAGCTGATCCATTAGAAATACCGGGTCACCATCTCCACCGTTCATAGGTTCATGAAGCGACATTGGATCTTGAATTGCATCAAGCGCATACAGAATATCATCCGTAGGAATTCCAGTCGCTTCTGACAAATCCGATAACCGTGGATCTCGTTGATTTTCATTGATAAACTGTTCTCTTGCACGCATCGCTTGGTACGCGATATCACGTAATGATCTTGATACACGAATCGCATGATGATCGCGGAGATGCCTTTTGATTTCGCCAATAATCATTGGAACAGCATATGTTGAAAATCGGACATTATGCTTCAAGTCGAAGTTGTCAATTGATTTCAATAGACCAATGCACCCTACTTGAAATAAATCATCCGCCTGTTCTCCCCGATAAATGAATCGTTGAACTAGACTCAGAACTAAACGTAAATTACCGATTACAAGCTCTTCCCTAGCGGAATCATCTCCGCTTTGGAACCTAACAAAAGTTGCTCTCATTACTTCATTTGTCAATAATGGCAATTCAGATGTATCGATTCCACATATTTCAACTCTTGTACGTACCATTGGCTCTTCCTCCACATTCTGTAGATGACTGTAAAAATAGTCTGTCCGCAGAGCTGTGAAATATGCAGAATACAACTGTCCCAATTTCAACCATTATGCAATTGGATGATTTAATCTTTCACGCAATTCCGTAATGATTTTCTTTTCTAGTCGTGATATATATGATTGCGAAATACCTAACATTTCAGCAACTTCTTTTTGGGTCATTTCTACTTTTCCAGTTAATCCAAACCGGCAAGCCATAATATAACGCTCTCTGTCATCAAGCGTTCGAATTGCTTCAATCATATGCTGACGTTCAATTTTACGCTCAACGTTATCAATAATTATAGTTGCTTCCGTTCCTAAAATATCCGACAATAATAGCTCATTGCCATCAGCATCAGAGTTTAAAGGTTCATCAAAAGAGATTTCAGATTTCGTTCGATTTGTTTTTCGAAGATGCATTAAAATTTCGTTTTCGATACAGCGCGATGCGTACGTTGCAAGTTTAATGTTTTTTTCTGGCTTGAATGTTTCAATTGCTTTTATTAGACCAATTGCACCTATGCTTATCAGGTCTTCAATATGTGTGTTTGTATTATCAAAACGACGCGCAATGTAAACGACTAATCGTAAGTTTTTCTCGATTAGCGTGTCTCTTGCAACCATATCTCCCTCCATGAATGCTGCAATCGTAACCGCTTCTTCCTCCCTGGTGAGTGGCTTTGGAAGTGACCCATGCCCCCCAATATAATACGTACCATTTTTCCGCTTAAAAAATGAAACAATGATTGACATCCACTTTCTTGCTTCATGCAGCATGAACAGTTCCCCTCTCCTCATTTATTGTTTCCATTGCAGAAACATGTAATATTGCCCCAGCTCCAGCTGGATATCGACGATCTTCCTTAGTAATCACAATATAGCCTTGTTCGAGCGCATTCCCTCCTTCAATTTTCCATTCTTCAAACTTAATGCCGACTGCCCACGATTGACCTTGTACGGTGTGCAGTCTCACAAGACGTATTCCTTTTAAATGAGCTTGCGGAAAATTCGTTAGCGATGCTGAACCCAACGGATCCCATAATAAAAGTGATTCTTTTAAATCTGACGGGATATAGTTTTCCAGAACGCCAAATGAAACGAAATGAACGGGTGCCCCAGACAAAGGCTCTGTACAACTATTCCCGGAATCCACGAAAACGGAAATCTGGATTTCTTCCCCCCAAATACTTAACGTTGATTCTGCGGCTAACTCTGACATCCGATGTGCCGTCCGTACATTTAACCACTTCTTTTTCATATAGTAGAGGGCTATATAGGCTACAGCTACATAAATGAGGATGTAGATTTTGCTGCTAGGCATTGGGATCCTATATTGAAATGCGGTCAGTAATCCACCTGCAACTACTGCACCGATAAGTACCATCACTGCGGAATTCTTCCACTGATCAAATCCTCTTCCAAATGCCAAAACTGTCATTCCTATAAAAGAGATTACAATGGCTATGATTGATGTCGGAAAGAAAGTGACTGGAACTGCTCCTACGAAAGCTGCAAATATAAGACGGCCATAAGTTGAGTTTCCATTTACTACTTTATTAGCAAATGAAAGTATGACGTAATTGAACAACATATTGAGTCCGATAATAAGCTCCCCATACATAGACCGCCCTCCCTAGATTTAACGATAGCACGCACGGGATGCAATATTTGTCGCTTTGGGGATTCATTTTCAAAAAATATTCGACATAGGTTTTAACATTTTGTACTTGGAAAAAGTATCCTAACTAAATCAATTTCAAATTAGAGGATCTAGACTTAAAAACCGAATAATCCTGATTTGCGTTCCAGGCGGACAGTGCGGATAGTTACAGTTCAATCTTTCCCTGACGCTTTTCGTGGGGCGTGAGGCCACTGAATAAGTCCAGTTTTCATTAATTCCGTTGATTTCCGTTCCGAGCGGACGCTTTCCGCGGGCGAGCGCCAAGCCGCATCGTTGCTGTGCTCCTGCTGGGTCTTGGCTGTCTCGCTAATTCCGCTGGAGTCGCCGCTCTGCACTTCAATCAACTAGTTTTCATTGCATAAAGGAGGTTTTTCAGTGGCCTTACGTTTCATTCCACAGGAGACGCCGCCTTCCACTCCAATCAACGAATGCGTAAATCTTATCTAATATAAATGTAGAGATAACATCAAAATAGACATGGCGTTCGTCTTAATAATCCAATTAAGTAATTGTGAAATTGACTCAACTCAATATGAAAGTCTCGTAACGAATATACTTTCCTAGCTTTTGACCACTTGAAAGGAGGGGGATTTGATTTATATACCACGATTTTCCTAGGTCCAAGGGCATGATTCGATGATAAACCTGCCGTGAGCGCTGATATCGTCCACTAGTACGCCGATAACTCCTATCTAATCGCTGATATTTAAGTAAAATCGACGATTCTGATCGAGGATAGTGCTTAATGGTTCTTCTCTATATTTAGATTCTCTGCGTTACCAAATAAAAAAAGCCTTCCCCTAAGTAATCACACTTAGAGAAAGGCTTTTCTGCTATACGATCATTTTTTATTTACGACGTTGTCTGTTGCGTAAAAATGTTGGTATGTCGAGTCCGTCGTCTGACTGTGGACTTTGTTGTTGACGAGTTGGTTCCGATTCGGGTTCCGGTTGTTGGAACTGTTCTCGTTCGTCTCTACGCTGTTCACGTGGACGTTCTATCGTTTGCTCACGCGTTTGTGTCGCACGACCTGCATTAGATGCTCCGAAGCCCGAGCCTCTTGATGGGCGTGCAGCAATTAATTGTTCTTCAGTAAAGCCAGTAGCAATTACTGTAACGATAATTTCATCTTTCAAATTATCATTAATGACAGAACCAAAAATCATATTGACATCTTCGTCTGAAGCAGATGCAACAATATCCGCTGCCTCTTGAACTTCAAATAGACTCAGATTTGATCCACCTGTAATATTCATAAGAACGCCTTTTGCACCGTCAATTGACGTTTCAAGCAACGGGCTCGAGATCGCTTTCTTTGCTGCTTCGGATGCACGATTTTCTCCTGTAGAAACACCGATTCCCATCAATGCTGAACCTTTATTCGACATGATTGTCTTCACGTCAGCAAAGTCTAGGTTGATCAATCCAGGAACTGCGATTAGATCTGATATACCTTGTACACCTTGACGTAGTACATTATCCGCTTCACGGAACGCTTCAAGCATTGGCGTATTTTTGTCTACAATTTCAAGTAGTTTATCGTTTGGTATAACAATGAGAGTATCAACAGATTCCTTCATTGCTGTAATTCCACCAATTGCTTGTGACTGGCGTTTACGTCCTTCAAATGTGAACGGTCTTGTTACAACACCTACCGTAAGTGCACCAAGATCCTTTGCAACTTGCGCAATAACTGGTGCAGCACCAGTACCCGTTCCACCACCCATTCCCGCAGTGACAAATACCATATCTGCCCCACGTAATGCCTCTTCAATTTGTTCCTTGCTTTCATCTGCTGCTTTTTTTCCGACTTCCGGATTAGCCCCAGCACCAAGACCTCGTGTTAATTTTGTTCCTATTTGTAATTTCACTTCAGCAGTCGAAAGATTAAGTGCTTGAGCATCCGTATTTACTGCAATGAACTCTACACCGTCCACACCGTGTTCAATCATGCGATTTACCGCGTTATTTCCTCCGCCTCCAACTCCAATTACTTTAATGAGTGCAAGTTGGTCAACGTTTGTATCAAATTCTAGCATATTCTCTCCTCCTTAATATTACTAACTCAAATTGTCTCTAGTAGACTACCGTTTATTCGAAAAAGTTATTTAGTACCTTTTTTGCCTTATTGAAAAGACTAGGCTTGTTTTCTTGTCTTTTATCTACTTGCCTAGTATTGCTTGCAGGGGCAAGAGAAGCTGTGTCAGCGTGTGTAGCCGTTGGTCCATCAGTTCTTGCACCAAAGAAGGCTTCTTGCTGATTTGCATATTGGATAAGTCCAACCGCAGTTGAGTACATTGGCTCTCTTACACCGATATATTCTGGTGTATGTACACGAACTCTCGATTTTAAAACATGTCTAGCTAATTGAAGTACGCCATCCATTTTTGTAATTCCGCCGGTTAATACGACTCCGCCGGGCAAATCACGCACACCCATCCGATATAATTCTTCTAGGACTAGCTCGAAAAGTTCCTCCAACCTGCCCCCAATTATTTCTGATATGTATCTTTGGCTGTATTGATCTTTTGATTCGGCACCTATAACCGGTACTTCGAACAACTCATCGTCAGAAGCATCATCATAAAATGCATGTCCATACTGGTGTTTAATTTTTCTTGCTTGTTCAGTAGGTGTTTTTAATATAATTGATAAATCTTTAGTAACATGGTCTCCGCCAACTGGCAAGACACTTGTTGCCATAAATAGATCGTCTCCAAAAATCGAAATTGTCGTGGAACCTCCACCTATATCGATGAATGCAGTCCCGTGATTCTTTTCGTCCTCAGACAAAGCGAATGTTCCCGTTGCAAGTGGCTGTAAATAGATTTCACGTATCGACAAACCGGCGCGTTCAACACATCTTAAGATATTGTGTACAAGCGTTTTTGATGTCGTGATCAGTGTCCCGTCCATTTCTAAACGAACACCAATCATACCACGCGGATCTTTTATTTCCCCATAATCATCTACAATAAATTGCTTAGGTATAATGTTAACAATTTCACGTTCTGGTGGAACGGACATAACTTGTGCTGACGACATAACTCTATCAAGATCCTCATCCGTGATTTCTCGGTTTTCGGAACTGACTGCAACAACACCTTTTACATCTTGTAACAAGACCCCGTTTGCAGGTATGCCCAAAATAACTTCATGAATTTGCATTCCCGTCATTCGTTCAGCCTGATCCACGGCTTTTTTAATTGACTCGACTGTTGCATCGATATCAATGATTGTACCCTTTCGAATTCCCGCCGACTGGACGTTCCCTACCCCAATAACATGTAGTGTATTATCCACGTCAACTTCACCAATCAATACTTTAACTGATGTTGATCCTATATCCAATGAAACGTATAATTCTGACTGGCTCAATGACTGGCACCTCCAAATTCACTTGTTATACTCCATTCTATTGCATTATAACAGTATTGTCTAAAAAGTTTTAACATCTACGCACATTTCCTTTCATTCAACACTTTTTGTATCAGATTTTTTTCGCCATTCATCCCATTTGACTAGAGATATTCTTCGAATAACCGCAATGTTTTGGAACAGTCGAACACCGAAAGCAAAGACGGCTGCGAGATATAAATCGACTCCAAGTTGCACACCCAAAAATGCAAGACCTGCAGCTAGCGCAATGTTAAAGAAGAAGCCTGTAACAAAGATTTTATCGTCATATACTTGCTGCAGATGTGCCCTTATTCCTCCTAAAAGCGTGTCAAATGCTGCGAGAACCGCTATAGATAGGTAATTCCCATAGGCATCTGGTATTTGTATGTCGGTTAAGAGACCTAGTGCAACGCCGAGTATCAGTCCAAGTAAAGGCAGCCACATTGTCATTCTCCTTTCGGCGATTCTTTCAAATACAGGTTATTAAATCGCTCTTTCCAACCACGGATTTTAACATTTCGTTCGGGTTTTCCAACATCCAATATTAAATCGTCGAGATAAAAGTCATCGTTAATTTCCGATGCGTGTATCGTGTTAAATAATTTTTCACTATCGGCAAAACTTTGTGCAACAATTTTTATTTTAAATGGCGGGGTTGAAATATTTATCCCGTTCACTGTTGTAATTCCGTTGATGTCCCTAATTGAACTTAGCTTAGTATACCGCTTCCCATCAATCTCTAAGGAATGTCCTTTAAAACGATTGAGTTCGTTGACGAAACGGGTCAGTAGATTTGGAGATATTCCCGATATAGGTATTCCATACGCAACACTTTCTGGGGATGGTCGTACTTCAATCACAAGTCCAGGCCCTACTATATCGGTCATTCCTGCTTTTTCATAAAGCTTGTCCACTGTTTCTGAGAGCACCTTACCTGTATTTACTTCTTTTGAAGACTCGTATTTATCAATTGTTTTATCAAGTTCGCGCACTTCAGATAATAAATCAGAATGGAGTTTTTTCTCAGCTGTAAGTTCGTTTCTTATGGCCCAAATGTCTCTTGTATCACGCTCTTTCGGCTTTTGCATCGTGTTATATTGAACAGCCGTCATAAATCCGATTATGAGCAATACGATTGAGAACTTATACCGATTCTTCATTTGGGAACTCCCCCTATCCACTAACTTAATCGCCTAAGGCAGCTAACTTAAGATTTTTTGATTTTTCTGTTGTAACAACAATATTATCAAGGACAAGACCGTCAATCACACCGCCTCTTAAATTTAAAGCGGCATCAAGCACGTCCGATTCGCCAATCGCCTCGATAACAAAAGGCTCGGGAAATGTCATGCCATCCACGGTAATTACAGGACCTGTACATTTAATAAACGAGCTCGCTGTAATACGTTGCCCATTGATCGAAATCCCTTGTGCTCCAGAGATCCTTAATTCATTAATAACCTTAAAGATATGGCTCTCATGAACAATATAATCATTTGGATTGTGTTCAATCGGATCATATTCAGCATCACTAAGCGTCACGATTATGCCTTGACCGATTGCTGGTATTTCACCAAGCAGCAAGCGAAGATCCTTTGCTTCTTCAACTAAGTCAACATGAGCCTTCTCATTAGTAGAAAATGAAGTTTCATATGACCGTATACCTTCCTGCTTGACGCCGATTTCTTCAGAAAGTTCCTTATTTCTTTCCTTTTGTTCAATTAAGTCTTCTCGGTATCTTTCTTCTTGGATAAATGAATCCGATGTAACTCTTTCTATATCCTTATTTCCACCCAGCGTCTTGTAAGAAAATGCCAGCATGAAACCGAGGACAAGGAATACAACCGAAAAAAGAATATGCCTTCCTTTTTTCTTGTATTCTTCACTCACTTTCTTCAACAACTTCCTCTACCTCCTCCTCTGAACCATATACTTTACTAAATGGAGTGTAAAAAGTCCCGACTTCCATATCTATTACACCTTTTTCATAATCGTGTAATTGTGCCGTAATCTCAAGATAATAAGCCATTTGATCTGAAAAGGTGGACATAATTGCACGTACCTCATAACCATCATCCATATAAACCGTTAAATCAGCTGCGTTTTCTGAATCGCCTACCAATACAATTTCTGATACGAGGTGGTAAACATTTTTATCTAGGTCCTGAAGTTGGGATACAATTTTATTCAGGCTATCTTCGCTATCGAAATCGATTAATACCGGAGCTTTTTCTTCCGGCATAACTTCGTCTCCTGAAAAGACATGGCCGTTTTCAAGGACTATATTATAATTCCCCTTGTCTTCAATATACGCGATTGTTTCCCATTCTGTAATATTGATTGCGACGCCTCGAAACCACTTACGTGCAATCGATACATCCTTTACGGTATCAATATCTTTCAACTTTGTTTCAGCAGCTTGAGTAGAAAACCCCCAAATTGGCTTGTCCTTAAATAATTCAATTTCCTCTTTGTAGAACTCTTGTCCATGAAGATTTGCTCCGTTTACAGTCACTACTTTTATTTTGCTGAAGGATGATTGAAAATATAGGATCGCGAGGAGCGCGATGACGAAGACCGATAATACTAAAATAAATTTACGATTTGTCGTTCTTCGTCTTTTTTCACGCAACGACGGAATTCGTTCCTCAATATCAATTACTTTCTTCATTATCACTCCCCCCAATCTCCTACGTTTTTTCATTCATAAAGTGCATTACAATTCCCGCCGCAATCCAAGTAGTCATTAGAGACGAACCACCGTAACTAATAAAGGGTAAAGTTACACCAGTGACAGGCAATAATCCAGACACGACCCCTACATTCAAAAATGTCTGAAACAGAATCATCGTGGCCATTCCAGTAACAATCAGGAATGCGAAACGATCATTTGTGCGAATTGCTATTCCAAATGCCGAAAGCAGTAATACTACAAATAAAAGAAGGATAATCGTAGCCCCAATAAATCCTGATTCTTCCGCTATTATTGAGAAAATAAAATCGTTTTGAGGTTCGGGCAAATATAAAAACTTTTGCCGACTATTTCCATAGCCATGACCAAATAATCCTCCGGGTGCAATGGCGAACAATGACTGTATCGCCTGGAAACCCGTACCAAGTGGATCATTCCATGGGTCGATGTACGATTTTATGCGGTCCATACGATAAGATGCTGCTGCTATCAAGGCGATAAAAGAGACGACACCGGCTATCCCGATAACTGCAAAGAAACGCAGTGAATAACCGGCTACAAATAACAGAATAAATGCCGAGACGATTAGAATTACGGTTGATCCAAGATCCGGTTGTAACATAATCAAACCCGCTGGAAGTAGGATAATTCCTATATCTTTTAGGTTGAATATGCTGTTACTACTCTGTTTTCTCCGTAAATTGCTTGCTAACTTTGCAATAACGGCAATCTTGGCGAATTCAGCCGGCTGTATACTAAGCGGTCCAAAGATAATCCAACTTTGTGAACCGTTACGAAATGCCCCTATCCCAGGAATTTTAACCGCAATTAAAGCAAGCACCGCGAGCCAATAGATGACCGTCCATGTTTTTTGCTTCGAAGTCAGTGGGCTTTTCATAATAATAAATGCTATTACGACGGATACCATCATATAAATTCCTTGCTTCACAATAAAAGGGGATGAATCCGCATAGCGAACGATTCCCCAATAAGAGCCTGCAGAATGGACAAAAGCCAGACCGATACACGATAGGGCTAATGCCGATACAACAAATCCTATTTTCAAGTTCTTTTCCAGTGAACGCATCCTTCCACAATCGATTTCTTACGATTTGAGGGACAAGACAGCCTTAATAAATTCATCACCACGTATTTCAAAACTAGCATACTGATCCCAACTTGCACTTGCCGGGGACAGTAGAATAATATCCTTTTCTTCCGACAGAGAATGTGCTAACTGAACAGCATTTTCCATCGTAGTGGCATAAACGATTTCTTCCACGCCGCATGAAGTAGCAAACTCCGAAAGTCTTTCTTTTGTTTCTCCTATCGTCACCACGGCTTTCACATTACCCATAAACGGCCTCAGCTCTTCAAATGAATGTCCTCTGTCCAAACCACCTGCTATAAGTATCGTCGGTGCGTCAAACGCAGCCAGGGCACTTTTAGTCGCCAATGTATTTGTCGCTTTTGAATCGTTGTAATATTTTCGCCCTCGCAACTCTTTTACGTATTGCATGCGATGTCTTACACCAGTAAAGGAACTTAGCACATTTTCAATTGCTTCTTTATCACAGCCCGATAGTATCGCGGCTGCCGTTGCGGACAATATATTCTCTAGATTATGCAGTCCCGGCAATTTAATAAAGGAACGCTTTATAAATGGAACCCCATTCCAGTATATATAAGTCTCATCAACTGATATTCCTATCTCTTTCATGCCAAGGACAGAGAAAGGAATTAGAATTGCTTTCGATTCCATTGCAATCTTTTTAATTTCATCTTGGTCTGCATTGTAAATAAGGAAATCATCTTCTCTTTGCTGGCTAGTTATTGCCGCTTTTGCTGCTGCGTATGCAGCTGACGTTCCATGATAATCAAGGTGGGCGTCGTATATATTCGTTATAATCGCAATGTTCGGTCGGAACTTCTCAATGCCCATTAGTTGGAACGAAGAAGCTTCTAGCACGATAATCTCGTCCGCTTTAGCCTTTTCTGCAACTTCACATGACACCGTTCCAATATTACCTGCAATAAGTGGCTTTTTATGACCTATACTTAGCATGTGGAACAGAATCGTTGTTGTGGTTGTTTTTCCATTTGATCCTGTGATACCGATAATTGGTGCTTCACTTATTCTGTAGGCAAGTTCAATTTCCGTCCACACCGGGATTCCCTTTTCAATAGCTTCAACAATTATTGGATTGCTATAAGGTATTCCAGGATTCTTTATAACTAAGCTAAAATCCTCTTCCAATAGATCAGGCGGATGTCCTCCGCATATGACGTGAATATTTTCAGAACGAAGCGCAGCAGCTTCTTCGTTACCTTCCTCAGGCGATGAATCGTTTACTGTGACAACCGCGCCCAGTGAGTGAAGTAGTTTCGCCGCAGCGTAGCCGCTTTTAGCAAGGCCAAGGACCAGTATTTTTTTATGTTTAAATTGCTCAGTGTTTTTCATTTACAATACCTCCATCAATACAGGTATAACTGCCGCTAGTAATGCAATGCCCCAGAAAACAATAACAATTTTCCATTCAGACCAACCAGACAATTCAAAATGATGATGAATCGGGCTCATTTTAAACACCCGTTTACCCGTCGTTTTAAAACTGATAACTTGAATGATAACTGATAACGTTTCTACAACAAAAATGAATCCAATCACTAGTAAAAGAACTTCCTGTTTTATTAGCACTGATATCATTGCTAATGCCCCACCCAATGCTAGAGAACCAGTGTCTCCCATAAACACTTTGGCAGGCTTAACATTGAACAATAGGAAGCCGAGCATAGCACCTGTTACGACAAACGAAAACAATGCGATGTCTTGCTGCCCGAAACTAAGAGCCATTACACCGAAAGCAGCAAAGGCAATTGAAGAAGTCCCTGCAACGAGCCCATCAAGTCCATCTGTAATATTGACTGCGTTTGAGAATCCTACCAGCCAAAACACTAGAAATGCAACATAGAATACGCCTAGTTCAAATTCAATGTTTGTAAAAGGCAAACTGACCATTGTTTCGAAAGGTCCCATTTTAAGTAGGAAAAATGCAACGACTGCTACAACAATCTGCGCGATTAATTTCTGAAGCGATGTTAGTCCAAGGTTTCTTTTTAGAACGACGATAATGAAATCATCCACGAATCCAATTGCGCCAAAGCCCACAAGGATTATTAGTAATACAATTGTTTGCGTAGTCATGACATCATATATGTACGAAAGTGATAATGTTGTGAGGATAATTGACGTGATGAAAATAAGCCCACCCATCGTAGGCGTACCAGCTTTTTCCTGATGGGCCTCTGGGCCTTCTTCTCTTATACTTTGACCGAACTTCATTCTTTTGAGCGCCGGTATAATAATTAATCCTGAAATTAACGAAATTGTAAACGCAACGGCAATAGCCGTCAATATAGTAGCGGGTGTCATAAAATTTTCTCCTTCTATCCTCTGTTACAGCGGTCAAAAACAGGCCCTGCATCAGACTTTGCTGTTAGTAATTATTCAGTATAAACATGTATAACATCATCCACAGTAATGAGCGTATCAATTGCAGGCACCTGATATTTCACTTTTTTACCGGAGCCGTGCCATTCTATGCGGTACGTATATAATTGGGTGCCGATTTTCTCCCTCGTCATCCCTCTCAAATCTGGTACACGATGGGTTAATGCATCTCCCCATCTGTATTCTTTTTCAAGTTGATTTTCTCTACTCGTGATCCCTATGAGTGGTGCGACTTCCTCGATGATTCGTCCGGCAATAGGAGCGGCAATGACTCCTCCGAATTGAACAGAATTACGGGGACTATCAATCGCAACATACACGAGTAGTTCTGGGTCATCCGCTGGCGCAAAACCAACGAATGAAACAATGTATTCCCCGTCTTTATAAGTACCATCGACAACCTTTTGCGCAGTCCCAGTTTTTCCTCCAACACGCAATCCGTCCGTAAACGCATTTCGACCTGAACCATTTGCAACGACTGATTCAAGTGACATTCGCACTTCTTTAGACGTCTCTTCGCTAATAACTCGACGCTGAAGCTCAGGTTCGAATGCCCGAAGTATCTTCCCATTAGCGTCGACGATTTCCTTAACGATATAAGGTTTAAACAGATTACCGCCATTTATTGCAGCTGCAACTGCTTGAACCTGTTGGATCGGGGTTACCGAAATCCCTTGCCCAAATGCTGTTGTCGCTTGTTCAACGGGGCCAAAAGCTGCTTCTGAAAAAAGGATTCCCTTGGATTCGCCCGCAATTCCAGATTCAGTTGACTGACCGAAACCAAAATCCCGTAAATACTTACTTAGCTTCTTACCACCTAATCGTTGACCTATCTCGACGAAACCAGGGTTGCATGAGTTCTCAACAACTTCTAAGAATGTTTGGGAACCATGCCCTTCTCTCTTCCAACATCGAAGGCGGGCATTCGCAACCATTGTATAGCCCGGGTCATAAAATTCATCTTTTTCAAGATCAATGACTTGCTCTTCTAATCCCGCCGCTAAAGTAATAATCTTGAATGTCGAACCTGGTTCGAACGTCATCCAAACGGGCAAGTTCCGATTATAAATGCTGGGATCCACATCTTGATAATCTGCTGGATGAAAAGTCGGAACAGAAGCAAGTGATAATAATTCGCCTGTTTTTGGATTCATTACAATGGCCAAGGCTTGTGTTGCTTCGTACTTTTCCATTGCCTGCAGTAACTCTCGCTCTACAATTTGTTGAATACGAATGTCAGTCGTAAGTTTAACCAACGCCCCTTTTTCCCCAGTTCTAAATCCATCGTCAACATGAGGGAGCGGGACTCCTTTGGCGTCAGTAAACAGACGAATTCGATCCCCAGTTCCTAGTAAATACTCATCATATGCATATTCGATTCCCGCTAATCCCTTACCATCGTAACCGGTAAACCCCAGCAATCTTGATAACAATTCATTGTTAGGATAATCCCTAACAAAGTCAACACCGGTATACAAACCGTCAATTTGCAGTTTGGAAATTTCTTCTGCTTGCTCTTCGGTAATATTCTTTCCCTCGGGAGCTATCTTTATCATATAGGTTTTCTTAGATAATTTCTCCTCAAGCGAAGCTGCGTCGGCATCTAATATTTTCGAAAGTGTTGATGCAACACCGCTTATGTCTTTATTTTGGGCAGGCATAAAATAAAGAGTTGGTGCCAACTTGTTACCTACGATAAGTTCATCGTTTCGATCTACAATACTACCCCGGACACCACCAAAAGGGATTTCAATATCCCAATTTTCCTCGGCGCGACTTTTAAAAAATTCATGTTTAATAATTTGCACATGAAATAATTTCAGAAGAACCATGGCTAACAATATCATAAAGAGAACGAATACTGCTTGCAACCTCTTTTTAGCTTGCAATTCAACTAGTTTTCTCAGCGCTGATACACCTCACATTTTCTATTAACCTATGAGGTAGTATTCAGCGCTATTCTTCAGCCGCCTATTATTTCATCTTCTTCTAGATTTTTTTCTTTTGGTTTGTGGATTTCAGACGGTGATTGTAAGTGAATCACAATAGGATTGTCAGAACCTGTGACCGTTCCCGGTGAAAGGCTCTGTTCAGTTACATACCCGTTTCCAGTAATTCTAATATCTAGCTCCGATAACAGTTTAAACGATAGCACCATTTTTTTCGACCATCCCTTAAAGTCTGGTAAAGTAGTTTCGCCCTTCGTTTTTAATAATACAACGGAACCCTTCGTTAGTTTAGTACCACTTTCTGGATATTGAAGTTCTATTGTCTTTCCATCACCAATGAGAGTGGGAACAAATCCATCTTTTTTTAGCTGATCCATTACATTAGTTGTTTTTCCACCTATAAAATCATCAAGGACTGTTGTTTCAACCACACTAGTATCTTCAGGAACAATATTCATATACTTCAAACTGTTTTCCGTAATAGATGTGAACAATTTTGCGACTGGATCCGATCCTACTTCACCAGGTTTCAAAGTGGGTTGTTGAACAAGTATATACGTAATCAGTTCTGGCTTTTCAGCCGGCGCCATGCCAATAAATGAATATAAGTGTTTTCCATTTCCCTTTAAATAGCCGCCTAATCCATTCGGTATTTGGGCCGTCCCAGTTTTACCACCGAGGGTATAACCGTTGAGTGCAAATCTTTGTCCCGTCCCTACTTCAGATGTCACAGTTGAAGCAAGTACTTCCCTCACCTGTTCTGCGGTTTCTTTTGATATTGGTTGCCCTTGTTCTTTTGGTCCATCATCTTTTATTATTTCATCGTTATTCGGGTTAGTAATCTTGTCAATTACATAGGGTCTCATCATAATCCCATCATTGGCAATCGCTGTCGCAGCTTGCACCATCTGTATGGGCGTTACGGTTGATCCCTGTCCATATGAGGTTGTCAATCTTTCAGCTGGAAATTGGTCTAAAATTATACCCTGAGCTTCATTCGGTAAATCTATTCCAGTTCGTTCTCCAAAACCAAATTTTCGAATGTACTTCAGAAATTCCTGGTCACCTAAACTCTCGAGTAAATAAGCCATTGATACGTTAGAAGAACGTTGGAAACCCTCTAGATAGGAAATCGTTCCCCAACCTGTTTTATTGTGATCTCGAATAGTTTTGTCGAATAGTGTATATTGTCCCGAATTAAAAGTTGCATTCGGCTCCCATTTATTCTCTTCAATCGCAGCGGCCAACGTAAACATTTTCAAAGTTGATCCAGGTTCAATCGTATTTTCAACTGCATCATTCAGCCAGTTTGAAGTCAATCCTTCACGTGTAGATGGATTGAATGCAGGACGTTGACTCATCGCTAAAATGGCACCCGTTTTCGGGTCAGCAACAATTGCCAACATTTTTTCAGGAGAATACTCCTTATCAACTTCGGCCATTGCATCTTCTACAAAGTTTTGGATTGTCTTATCTATTGTCAGTTGGATATCGTAACCATCTTCTGCCGGTACAACGGATTCTCTTGACTTAGGCAAAGAAAATCCCCATTTATCAGATGATGACTTTACACTTCCATCTTTCCCAGATAATTCTTTATCATATGTTGCTTCCAGCCCCATTTTTCCAACAGTCGAGACGACCTTATCCTTGCCCTCCTCCTCTAAAGCAAATCCTATTAAATAAGAGGCAAAAACACCGTTAGGATAAAATCTCTTTTTATATTCAATTAAATGGATACCGGGAATTTTTTCTTCCCTTAATGCAATAGCAGTTTCGTTATCTATACCGATTCCTGCCTTACCAAATTCAACTTGCTTTTTCTTTCCATCCTTAATATCTTCTTCAGTTCTTGTTAACCGATTGACCAATTCTTCTTCTTCAATTGAAATGTAGTTCGAGAGAATTTTCGCAGCTTTTTCCGGCTCATTCACATGCCGTGGAATCTTCGAGTTCTTACTTAATTCCTCATCCAATACCGCAACTAAACGGTAACTTAATGTATCAGATACAATTAGTTCACCATTACGATCCAATATTTTTCCCCGCTCAGCGGTCAAGATCGATTCCCTTGCGTATTTGGCTTCAGCCATTGCGGCAAGCTCTTGCCCTTTCGTTTCGCCAGTTATTTGGATGAAAACGATTCTTCCAAACAAAAGAAAAAAGAGCCCTCCGTAAACTACAAACATCAGAAAGGCTCCCCATTGGAATCGAAATTTTTTCTTCATCGTCCAGGCACAACCTTAACGTTGTTTTCGTTTAGATTTAACCCAAGTTTTTTAGCTTTCTCCCACACTTTCTCGTGGGTTGATTCTGATTTCATTTGGACAGTCAATTCTATGTTCTTTTTTGCAGTTTCATCAAGCTTGCTGCTGAGAGCTGATACTTCACGATTCAGATCGTTTAGCTCGCTTCCCGTATGTAGGATCGTCGATGCGAAGAGTACAAGGATTGAAGTTAGTAAGACGTACAAAAACTTTTCACCTGTCGTTACCCATTTTTTAGATTTTCGTATCTTCGCTTGCTTTTTTGGTTGTTCTGGAATTACTTGTTCCCTTATGTGTGTAGAAACCATTTGCCTCTGTTCTGCCGCCATTAGCTATCTTCCTCCTTTACTTTTTCAGCAATTCTTAATTTAGCTGATCTTGCTCGTTTATTTTCTTCTATTTCTTTTTCATTTGGAATGATTGGTTTTCTTGTAATAAGCTTTAAAATCGGTTCCAATCCTTCCGGAATAACTGGTAAGTTTCGTGGCAAATCAGGCAAAGAAGATGCTTCACGGAAAATCGCTTTGCATATGCGATCCTCTAATGAATGGAAAGTAATAACACTTATTCGTCCACCTATTTTCAGCAATGTTATTGCGTCGGTGAGCGAATCTTCCGCTGCACCTAACTCATCGTTCACAGCGATACGAATAGCCTGAAATACTCTTCTCGCGGGATGTCCACCCGTTCGCCTTGTTGCTGCTGGGATAGCTCCTTTTACAAGTTCTGCTAGTTCTGCAGTCGTCTCAATTGGTGACTCTTCACGAGCCGCTTCAATCTTTCGTGCAATTCCTTTCGAAAACTTTTCTTCCCCGTAACGGAAAAAGATTCGAACGAGATCTGCATAAGACCATTCGTTTACAACGTTATACGCTGATAATTTTGCATCTATATCCATTCGCATGTCTAGGGGGGCGTCGTGATTATAACTAAATCCACGCTCTGGTGTATCTAATTGCGGAGATGATACGCCTAGATCATACAAAATGCCATCTACAGAGGTTATCCCAATTTTCTTTAGTTCTTCTTTCAAATATCTAAAATTTGCATGGATGAACGTAACTTGCGGTAAATAGTCTTTTAAGCGCTCTTTTGCAACCTCAATAGCAGTGGCGTCTTGATCAAAACAAATTAGGCGACCTTTTCCTGTTAGTTTCTTTACAATTTCCATGCTGTGCCCTGCTCCACCAAGTGTGCAGTCTACATATATGCCGTCTTCTTTTATATTTAAGCCATCGACGGCTTCTTCGAGCAATACCGTAGTATGATTGAACATTCGAGTCCGCCTACTTCCTTTTAATGTAATAAGTCTAAGTTTAAAAATCAAAATCAATAATGTTCTCTGCAATATCGTTGAACGATTCCTCGGATTGCTCGTAATAGTCTTCCCATAGTGGTTTCGACCAAATCTCGATGCGACCTGAGACACCAATTACCACACAATCCTTTTCAACTTTTGCATATTGTCGTAAGGATGCTGGAATATTAATGCGACCCTGCTTGTCCAACTCAACTTCTGTTGCTCCCGAAAAGAAGAATCGGGTAAAGGCACGCGCATCTTTCTTCGTAACAGGCAAAGCTCTAAGCTTCTCCTCAAGAATTTTCCATTCATCCATAGGGTAGCCGAAGAGACAGTTATCTAGGCCACGAGTCAATACAAAATTAGCACCCAGATGTTCCCTAAATTTCGAAGGAACAATCAGACGACCTTTTACATCGATAGTATGCTGATATTCTCCCATGAACATACTCTTCACCCCACTATATAAAATAAATGTACCACATCCCCCCACATTCCTCCACCACTAATCTGAAATTCTTTACATTTACGCTAAAAATGCATAAATAGTACTTGTTTCATTGAGATAAATAGATTTCTTCTTCAGTCTCATAGTCCCTGTAACCATGTAGGAGTTGTTTTCAGCCAAAGTGAAAAAACGAGGGCATTCTATTTATTATGGAGTAGAAAAATTCACGATTTAGTCATAAATACAAAAAAATGTCACTCCTCCTAATTAGGGGAAGTGACATTTTTAAAGTTCCAGTTAATTAATTATAAGTAAACTACTTTATGAGTGCCATCCATTTCAAATGGTAAACGAAGTAGATCTTGAATAAGTGTCGGACCATAACTATTCAAATGAACATAAGGCGTATAAACCCTTTCTTGTAAACCACCATTCGGTAGTAGTTCAGTTTCTATACTATCGTACATTCGAACAGCCACCTCATGTTTAACAAGCTGAGCATCTTCTGACTTTTCTTTTATATATTTAAATTGTGATGTATGAAACTGCAGATTCCTTTGCAATAATTCAAGCATCATTGTTTCTTCTTCTCCGAAGAGCTGACTCATTTTTTCATATTCCGCAGTTAGTTTTTTCTCAACCTCATTGACAGCCTCTTCAAAACGGCCATCGCGTAAACCTTCTATAAATTCATGGCGGGCTACTGCAACTTCTCCGTTCATAACATCTTCTATTTCGAATGACTTTTCTGCTAACGCTGTTTGTGCTTTTCTTGATACGAGTGTTAAGGACAATCTCGGTACAATAACCGGCATCTTTATACCTAGTGTATGAAACGCTTCTTTTAAAACAGCCCAATAAGTTATTTCTCCCGGTCCACCTACAAATGCGAGGACTGGTAATACTAAGTCTTGCATCAAGGGCCGAGTCGAAACATTATTGCTCAGAAGTGCCGGTGTCTTTTTTGCAATCTCTAGCATTTCTTCCTCAGAAAAACGAAGTCCTGCACTATCATTTACAAAATAGCCATTTCGACGTGTTAAAAGAGCACGTCCTGTTTCGTGAACGTAAAATAAGTGTGATGCGTCTTCTTGTACTTCAAGCGGCTTACCATAACCATCACGATCAAATTGTTGCTCCATCTCAAATATAGACCTGGCAATCGTTTCCGATTCATTAATAAGCATACAAAAATAATCACTTTCAAGTTCTCGTAGCGGTTTAAATGCCGAATCTATGAACAATAAACCTTCATCAGCAAACATGCCATTCATCAAGCTGACGAAAAAACCAGTAAAGGTGTTCTCCTTCTTAACTGTATCCAATACTTCGTTCAATAGCGTTTTGGTATATGCAGTTTCACCAAACTTGCTAAAAACCGAAGAAACGAACCTGCGCATTTCATCTTGATTAAACGTTGCATCAGATGCCATTAATTTCAAAATAAATTTATCTTGAATCTGCTCTTTCGTAACACGACCGTCCATTTCGGTGTAGACGTGATTGATTTCATTCAAATCATGATCCTCACCAGCGACCCAAAATACTGGAACGACTGGAATACCTAAAGCTTCACGCTGTTTTTTCGCAAGGAGAATAACCGTAATCGCTTTATGAACAGAATAAAGGGGACCTGTTAAAATCCCAGCTTGTTGACCCCCAATTACTGTCACTGCATTTTCGCCAAGCTCTTCGATATGCCGCTCCGCATTTTCAGATATACCGAAGGGCTTCATAAATTGACGAACTGTTTCTGCTACACCTTGTCGGTTAAAGGGCCGCTTTGAAAGCTCCTCCGCCCTTTTCGTAAAAGAGCTCTCTTTGTTTTCATAATCAAAATACCTATGTATAAAATCTAAATCATTATTATATGAGTGCATAACCATATTTTGTTCTGGCAATGCCAATGTGTTCAACTTCATCAGATAAACCCCTTTTTTAACTTCGTCACTTTTCAAAGTATATCATTTCAAGTTCTACGTTAGAAAAGAAACGCTTACTACCTAGGAATGAATTAGATAGCATACTCAATAATATTAATAACAACACCTGTAATTAATAAAATAATATAAGCCACCGCAAGGATTAGAAAATATAGCCGCCATACTTTTCGCAACAGTCGTATTATCCTTAATTCTTTGACGTTCATCTTTTCATAAATCGAATAAATAATCATAATAATGATCGCAATCAAGGCAAGATAAAACCCAACACCATCCCCAAATGTTGTTTTAGCTGTGATGTATACAGACAAAAACAAAAATGGTGTCGTCATATCTGCAGCGGGACCAAGTACAGAAGAAGGTGCGATTCCCCTACGCTTATAAATGACTAGTATAAGGAACGACCAAATAAACGGAAACAAAATGAAGATGCCAAACAGCACCGATAATATTGTGATCGTCATTGTTTTTTCGCTTTCTCTTCAATGGCATAAAGCATTTTTTCAAAAGTTGATAGTAATGGCATTTCCTTTTGGATCTCCCGCGCTTTTCTAATGACCGCCGTAACGATTGTTTCAATTTCCATAGGACGCCCAGCAGAACGATCAGACAGCATTGATGATTGGTTTTCCGCCGTTCTTTGACAAACTGCAGAAACGTCTTCCAAGGATAATTCAGTATGCATTTCTGGGAAAGCGTTCATCAATTCTTTATACAGCCTTTCGAACAAAACATAGCACGAATCGTTCGATAGTAACTCCCCATTTTTTACTTCCAAAATCGCTGTTAATGGATTAATCATACAATTAATAAGAACTTTCCTCATAAGAACAAACTCCGCATCCCCATGACGCGTGACTGGAAAACTTCTCGACCCGGCTTCTTCAATAATATTAAATTCATGCGCGCTTCCTCTACCTGCGCCAATCGTAAGCATCCCAATCCCATTATGGACAACAGTTCGGTCATCCGTTCTAAGTGCACCGTGTTCAACAGTTGCGAAAGCGAGATTGGGACTTTGAGTCGCATTCGCAAGCGCTACATGTCCAATTCCATTCTGAATGAACATTAACGATTCTTTCACTCCGGTCTCCTCTAGCTCAAGAAGTAGCCCTTTTACATTGGAATACTTAACAGCGATGATCCACAATCGATTTGCGGGTATTTCTGTAATATCTGTGGTCGCATTGACGCGAAAAACACTTTCTGTCCCGTTTTCATTTATTCGACGAATTCCATCACTCGCTAATAGAGTTGCTTGCTCCTCCCTCCGAACAAACATTGTCACTTCAATTCCAGATTCAGCTAAAAAAGAGCCAAGTAGTAATCCGACTGAACCGGCTCCAGCAATTACGACACCCATTTGAACAACTCTCCTTTCAAATCAATTATACCAAGATTCGAACCCTGGCTGAATGAAGTAAAATAAGCCCGCACAGTTGCTTGCGGGCTTATTTATTACTATTTGATTTTTATTATACAGGATAAACTGGATGTTTGCGCGGTGGCTGCGGTACTTCTTTCGTACTGTACAGTCTAAAACGGTCCGCGAGCACGTCTCTTAAGTCAGAGGGTGCAATAATTTCGTCTATGATAAGTTCTGACGCCATTTTATAAATATCGATTTCCTCTGTGTACTCTCTGTGTTTTTCCTGGACAAAAGCAAGCCGTTCTTTCGGATCTTCGATTGATTCAATTTTATTTGAATAGACAGCGTTAACAGCCGCCTCTGGTCCCATTACAGCAATTTGTGCAGTTGGTAGCGCAATGCAAACATCTGGTTCAAATGCCGGTCCTGCCATTGCATAAAGGCCCGCACCATATGCCTTACGTACAATGACCGAAATTTTAGGTACCGTAGCTGAACTCATCGCCATAATTAGCTTTGCACCATGGCGAATAATACCTGCGCGTTCAACGCTTGTTCCAATCATGAAGCCCGGAACATCAGCCAGGAAAAGTAACGGGATAGAAAATGCATCACATAAATTGATGAATTTCGTCGCCTTATCTGCCGAATCAACAAACAACACGCCGCCTTTTACTTTTGGTTGGTTTGCAATAATCCCAACAGGCTGACCTTCGATTCGTGCAAGACCCGTAATAATTTCAGGAGCAAATAACTTTTTAACATCAAAGTAACTTCCCTCGTCAACTAAGACATCGATTGCTTCATACATATCGAACGGTGCATTTTGATTTTCAGGAATAATTGCTTCAAGCGTACGTCCAGCCTTCGCTTTGACCGACTCTTTCAAGATTGGTTTCTCTGTAAAATTAGCCGGGAAAAATTCAAGGTATCGACGCGCTTCCACGATTGCCTCTTCCTCATTTGCGGCAAGTACGTCTCCACAGCCACTTACTGAACAGTGCATACGCGCGCCACCCATTTGTTCAAGCGTCACTTTTTCTCCGATTACTTTTTCAGCCATTCGGGGTGACCCTAAATACATCGAAGCATTGCCATCCACCATAATTAGTAAGTCACAAAACGCCGGAATATATGCGCCTCCTGCAGCAGAAGGTCCAAACAAAATACAAATTTGTGGAATAAAGCCAGATAACCTTACTTGGTTATGGAATATCTTTCCTGCACCGCGGCGGTTCGGGAACATATCAAGCTGATCGGTAATACGCGCACCCGCAGAATCTACCAAATAAATGATTGGCACTCGATTTTTCTCCGCTACTTCTTGAATTCTAATAATCTTTTCAACTGTACGAGCACCCCACGAACCCGCTTTAACAGTCGAATCATTCGCCATGACACAAACAGTTTGACCGTTTACTTTTCCCATTGCCGTAACGACGCCATCCGCGGGAAGATCCCCCGCCTCGTAGTTTGCAAAGCGTCCGTCTTCTGTATACTTTCCGTCATCAAACAGTAGTTCCAGTCGGTCTCTGACGAACATTTTATTTTGCTCTTTTAATCGTTCATGATACTTTTCCTGTCCCCCGGCAAATATCTCTTTAAGCTTTTCATCTAATTTTTCGTTGTACTCAACTTTTTCTACCATTCCAATCCCCCTTATTGATTAAAACGTGACAAATCATTTATTCTGCAAGTGTAACTAGAAGGTCGTGTTCGTTAACGAAATCGCCAACCTGGACATTAATAGTGGCTACTCTCCCTGCAGTTTCTGACTCAATTGGAATCTCCATTTTCATTGATTCAAGAACAAGGACGACTTGTCCAGCCGCCACCTCTTCGCCTTCTTTAACATTTACTGTAAATACCGTACCCGCCATCGTTGATTTGATTTGTGTCATTTTATTTTTCCTCCTTTTGTTATTTCTGCCAATTCTTCAAGAATGGCTGTTGTATAAGCCCCCGAACGAAACTTTTCTTCGTTCAAAACCTCAGTAAATAAAGGTATATTCGTCTTCAAACCTTCAATTTCTATTGTCGTGAAAAATTCTTTTGCTTTTTCAATTGCTTCACCCCTGGTATCTGCATGAACAATTACTTTTGAAATTAAGGGATCATAGAAGGGTGTAACCTTTCCATTTTCAGCGTATCCACTATCAATACGAACACCAGTCGCTTCCCCAAAATCGAGTTTCGTGATTGTTCCTGGTGAAGGCATAAACGTGTTCGGATCTTCTGCGTATACTCGGAATTCGAGCGCATGTCCATCGACTTTTATATTTTCTTGATTGGTCTCTGGAAGCTCGTTCCCTTTAGCTACTTCAATTTGCCATTCCACAAGGTCATAACCAGTCACTTCTTCCGTTACCGGATGTTCGACTTGAAGCCTTGTGTTCATTTCAAGGAAATAAATATCATCGTTTTCGTCAACTATAAATTCGACGGTTCCAGCATTTTTGTAATTGACTGCCTTCGCAGCATCAACCGCTGCCTTATATAAACGTTCGCGCGTTGATTCAGGAAGCATTGGCGATGGCGACTCTTCAATTACCTTTTGGTTGCGGCGCTGCACAGAGCAATTTCGTTCAAATAAATGAACGATATTACCATGATCATCACCAAAAACCTGAACTTCAATATGCCGCGCATTTGTAATGAATTTTTCTATAAATACATTGTCATTGCCAAAGTACATTTTTGCTCGATTTTTCACCGTTTCAAACTGCTGACTGAGCGCTTGCTCACTTTCGCAGCGCACCATGCCCACTCCGCCTCCGCCTGCACTCGCCTTCAACATAATCGGATAGCCAATGTCAGTTGCGACAAGGATTGCCTCTTCCAAGGTCCCAATACCATCGTCGGTTCCTGGAACAACGGGAACTGATGCAGCTTCCATTGTCCGCCGCGAAACAATTTTATCACCCATTTTCGCAATCGTTTCAGCATCCGGACCGATATACTTAATGCCCGCCTCTTGTACAAGCTCTGCAAAATCAGCATTTTCGGATAGTAATCCGTAACCCGGATGAATGCCATCTACACCTTCACGAACCGCAATTGCAAGAATTTCTTTCCCTTTTAAATACGATTGTTGGACTGGCGGTGGCCCTATTAAGAAAGCCTTGTCCGCTGCTTCTACAAATGGCATGTCCGCATCAGCTTCTGAATATACAGCAATTGTCTCAATACCTAGACGTTTGCATGTATTTATGACTCTACTTGCAATTTCCCCACGATTTGCAATTAGTATCCTCTTCATATTTTAATCCCCCAAACTTTATGAAAGTGAACTTTCCCATTCCTTATTAGTTTATACGATAAGTGTAAGCGTTTTCAACCTTTGTCTGAAATAAATCTACTTTCTTTAATTAATTCAAACCTAAAAGTTTATTTATTGCCAGCTAGGAACCGCTCTACTGCCTCGTGATGCGCTTCACTTTCCCATAAAATAGAACATTGTCGTGCCTCTTCTATCATTCGATCTTTTATAAAGTCTGCCGTCCATTTCCGCACGGCGATTGTTTTATACGCTTTATGAACAGATGGCTGAACCGCCAACATTTTCTCTAAAAATTGTGAAAGGCCTTCTTCAGCGGACCCCTCATAAATTTCAGTAGCCCACCCCATCTCCAACATTTCATTAGCCGTATGTATCTTTGCTTCAGATAATAACCGAAACACCCGGTCATGCTTTCCATCTTTTTCAAATAACAAAGTAGCTCCGCCCCACCCCGTGGTAATTGCAAGCGTCCCTTGGATAAACCCAGCCCTTGCCTTGTTAGAAACAACACGATAATCACAAGCCATTGCAAGCTCACAGCCACCTCCAACAGCCGTCCCATTGACCAATGCAACTGTAGGTATTGTTAGTGTCGCGAGACGGTGGAGAAGGCCTGCCATGCGACTTAGCATCGGAAATGATTCTTCGGCGGTTCTAAGACTATGATATTCAGATAGATCGCCTCCAGAACAAAAAGCCTGCTCTCCCGTTCCCGTGATAATAGCGAATGAGACAGATGCGTCATCTTCAATTTGATTTATAAATGATTCAAGCCCGTTCACCACTTCTGTGTTTACCGCATTCCTCATTTCTGGGCGGTCAATTGTAAACGTAGCAATACTCTTTTCGACTTTAATTAAATACGACAATAATATTCCTCCTTTGATTTGCTTATCTGTAAGTATAACCATAATCGATAGAAATTTAAAATAGAAAAAAGGCTGCCGGGGACCATGGTCCCCCGGCAGCCTATCTATGTAAGCAAATCTAAATTATTCGCTTACGATTTCTTTTCCTTTGTAGTGTCCGCATGATTTACAAATGCGGTGTGCTAATTTTACCTCGGCACAGTTATCACATGTAGTCATTCCTGGTACTTGTAATTTAAAATGTGTGCGACGTTTTTTTGTTACTGTTTTAGATGTTCTTCTTTTTGGTACAGCCATATCAGGGGCACCTCCTTAAACGAATTACTTATTCGTCTTTCTTATCGAAAAAGTTTGCCAAGCCGGCAAGCCTCGGATCCACTCTAGGTTCTTCTTGTTGGAGCCGAGCATTGTACGTCTCTTCTGTCGCGAATGACCAATCCTTACCTTCAGCCTCATTCATTTTTTTAGATTCTTCACTAAAAACCTGAAGTGGCAATTCGAGGAGGACGAGCTCCTCGAAGACGGGGGTAAGTTCGACAAAGTCTCCAGTAACTGGATGAACTTCATCATCTGCCGCAAGTACAATCTCATCCCAACTGAATCGTTCCACAGATTCAATCACAAATGGATATGCGACATCTTCCCACGTTCGGGCACAGGGTAGTGTCATCGTTCCTTCGAGCCGGAATCGGCAGACGAGTTTACTCGAGCCGATTGTACAACTTCCGGTTACATGCATAGGCGCGATATCCCGAATTTCCGGGTTCCGTTTTTTTACGGAATCAAGGTTAACCATTTCGTCAAATGGCATGTCCCCTTGCCTGTATCTCTGCAATTGATTAATAGACCATTTCATCTCGATCACCTCAAGACAACATTCTTAATTATATAATGGGATAAAAGAGATGTCAAGATATTTTCTTGTCACCCTATCGTTCCCACAGGTATAATAGTATACATTGTAGCAAAGGAGTGACAGCTTTGAAAGCGACAGGAATCGTAGTTGAATATAATCCTTTTCATAACGGACACAAATTCCACGCTGAAGAGGCGCGGAGTCAAGCAAATGCTGATGTTGTGATTGCCGTCATGAGCGGAAACTTTCTTCAAAGAGGAGAGCCTGCATTCGTCGATAAGTGGGCGAGAACTAAAATGGCACTTCAAAATGGAGTCGATTTAGTAATTGAGCTTCCCTATGCATTCGCAACTTCCCATGCTCCCGTATTTGCCGAAGGTGCCATCCAAATCTTGGACGCCGCACATTGCCAATCTTTTTGTTTCGGCAGCGAGGATGGAGATATTAGCTCATTTGAAAATAGCCTGGAACTTATTAAAAGATCAGGCAACGAATATGAACAAACAATCAAGAATGCCGTAGCTCTTGGAATGAGCTATCCAAAAGCGTTAAACGAAGCCTATAATTTAGCGGTTGAATCGACTGATACAAAACTACCTATTGCAGATTTAACGAAACCAAATAACATATTAGGCTTTCACTATATACAAACAGCCAACGACATTTCATCTTCTATGAAAGCCATCACAATTCCACGAATCGGTGCGGGTTATCATGAAGATACGAAAAAAGGTCAACCAATTGCAAGCGCGACAGGAATTCGAAAATCTTTTTTTGAAACTCTAGATGTCGATTCAATCCGTAATTTTTATCCAAAATCAACGCACAAAAGCTTAACGGCATGGCAAGAAAACCAACCATCTTTTGGGAATTGGACAACCTTCTACCCGTTTCTACGATTTACAATCCTCCGGGACGGCCCGGGACGCCTTGCTCAAATTGCGGATATAAAAGAAGGGATTGAAAATCTGTTCTATCGCGCCGCCACTAAGAATGAAACTTTCGAAGGGTTCATGAAGGACGTAAAATCAAAACGCTATACGTGGACTAGAATTCAACGAATGCTGACACATATCTTTAATGGATATACGTATGAAATGCGTAACGAAATCAAGTCTCCTAGTTACTTACGATTATTGGGGATGACGCAAAATGGAAGACTTTATCTCAATCAAAATAAAAAAGACTTCAAGCTTCCACTCGTCAGCAAAGCCGCAGCCTTTTCCGATCCATCAATGACGATGGATATCCACGCGGCAAATATGTATGCTCTTGGAATTGCCAAAGGTGCCGATAGATCTTCCGTGGGTTCGGATTATACGACTCATCCAATTTTTGTGAAGTAAGAATTCCAAACAATCCACGATCACCAGTGGATTGTTTGGTTTGCTTGCACTCATGGGAAATTTGCTTGCGCTCAAAAATATTTGCTTGCAAGTGAGGACTTTAGAACTGTGGATTTCGGTCAAAATGTAGCACAATAATGGTCTAAGGTAAAAAAATCGTTGAATAGGTGATCCCCTTTTAAAGGGTGCCCATTCAACGATTTTTTATATTGCATTAATCTTCTTTCATCATTTTTTAAAAAACTTATTTTTTCAGTTCAAGATTATCTAAATAGTCGAGTGCATCGTCAATCGTTTTGACCGGAACGACCTTCATTTCGGTTCCAATTTGTTCGGCCATTTTTTTCGCTTCCTCATAATTCGTTAGCAAATCAGGATTTTTCACCAATACCTCTTCTGGCAAATCATCATCCGGCGCAAAGAATATCTCCATACCGTCTTTTGATGCGGCGATTACTTTAAAGTCAGCGCCGCCAATCCTTCCGATTGTTCCATCTTCCAGTATTTCACCGGTACCTGCAATGTTATAACCTTTTGTAATATCATCATCTATCAATCGGTTCATAATTTCCAAAGTAAACATGAAACCCGCGGATGGACCACCAATATTCGATGTATGCATAATAACCTCAGGATCAGTCGTCAGTATACGATCTTCTTCAAAACCAATACCAAGTCCGACACGACCATCGCCCCCGGGTATTTCTGCCAACGTTACTGTCACGTCAAGTTGTTTTTTATCCCTTTCCAAAGTCAGTACGACCTCATCACCTAGTTTTTTCTGTGAGATGATTTCGACAAAAGCTCCCGACTCCTCTAATTCGTCACCATCAATAAAACGAATTTTATCTCCCGCTTCCAACAAACCGTCAGAAGCACCTCCGTTCAAGACACTCATGACGAAGACGCCATCAAACTCGATATCAACTGGCTGTCCGTTTTTTTCAAATGCGACTGTAATGGCATTAAATTGTGAATCTGACATAAGTTTTGATTGACGCACATTATATTCATTATCATCTTCGCCAGTTCTTCTCACACTCGTGGCCGGTAGAACCTTCCTCTTATCAGAGAACTGCGAATAAACGTATGAAGCAACAGTAGCTTTCGACAGTGAAATCGTCATTAAACTAAATGTTCCTATGTCGTCTTCATCCCCGCCAATCACTTCAACTAGGGGGGCGAGGTCATAAGCGCCTCCAGGTTTGGATATATATATATCCATTGGGTACACAAATAGAGCGGCGATTATGATAAACATGATGGCAAATGAACCAATTCTTTTCATTCTCATTTTATGCACCTCCATTTGATTAATAGCCTGTACTGTTTTGACATATAAAGTAGTGTAGCAATAAAAATATAAATTGTATGATTTCATATGCTTAATATTGAGGGGAGCGAAGTGCATGCCTAGCAATGAACAAAAGTATGTCTTAGACAAATGATTAACATCCTCATGATTTGGGCGCTAATTATACTATTCATCTTACAACCTGGTGTTGCACATGACGGAGCTGAAAATGGTGCACGACTCTTTATGCATGCGTTGCTTCCCTACCTATTACCTTATATTATTTTAACTCAATGGTTGCTAAAGATGCCCACTCCCATAAAAAAAACAGCACCGTGGAAGCGATTTATAAAGGCGTATGTTCTCGGATCTTTTGGAGGATTTCCAGTTGGGGCAGTTACCGTCTCTGAAATGACAAAGAACGTGGAGATAAATCGAAAACAAGGCGGGCTACTCTTAGCAGCCTGTCACGCCCCTGGTCCTATGTTCGTCATTGGTTTTGTCGGAACGGAACTATTCGACAATAATAGTATGGGCTGGAAGTTATTACTAGCGATTCACATTGCAAATATATTATTTTTTTTCATAACACTATTTTTCTTAAAGGTAAACAATGATATAGAGAGCACTCATTCACCTATAAAAAAACAACAGAGTTCCATGCCTCTGCTGGATGCAATAAAAGAAAGTTCAAACATAATCATACTTGTTGCTACAACTGTAATTTTCTTCTCTTCTCTTGGCATCGTCTTGGCTACTATCATCGCCTCAACCTTTTCAGTAGACACCGGAATTGTTGAAACAATCACGTTAGCTATATTCGAGATGACAACGGGTGTTCAATCAGCAACCGACCATTTTAGCGGATTAGCCATATACCCTCTTCTCATCGCAGCCATTATTTCAATGAACGGGTTAAGTATCCACATTCAAGTTGCAGTCATTGCGAAGTCCGCCCAGCTATCATTGCGCCCATATGTCCTCGGTAGGTTATGGAGCATTTTCCTCGTCCCTTTTATCTTTTACTTACTACTATAACGAGGATCATTACATGATTGGCTAAGTCATCATTAGGACGATTTTCACTTATAATCAATCCAGGTGATAAATTAAAAAGGCTATCATGAACACTTCTCAGTGATAGCCCTTCGCCGATTATTATTTTTCGAACTTTTTGCTTAAGGCAACTTCCACTTGTTTCGGAACGAGTTCTGAAATATTACCGCCGTACTTTGCAACTTCCTTTACGATGCTTGAACTAAGAAATGAGTACTGATTATTCGTCATGATGAAGAAGGTTTCAATGCTCTCATCAAGTACCCGGTTCATGGAAGTGATTTGCATTTCGTATTCAAAGTCAGAAACTGCCCGAAGCCCACGAATCACCGCCGTTGCTCCAACACTTTTCGCATAGTCAATCATCAATCCGGCGGACGTCTCCACCTTCACATTGGGAATCGACGCAGTCACTTCCTCAATTAAAGCCATCCGCTCCTCAACAGAAAAAAGTGAATTCTTGGCAGAGTTATTCATTATGACAACATTCACTTCACCAAAAACTTTTGCCCCCCGTTTAATAATATCAAGATGACCATTTGTTATAGGATCGAAACTCCCAGGAACAACTGCTAGTTTAGACATTAGTAAAGCCCCATTTCTCGTAAATTGATATCGCAACATTCCCATAAGACGTGCAGTTACTCTTTTGAAATAAACCATATGCTTCAGGCAACTCAGTTTTTTTATCATGTTCACATACGATAACCGCTCTGTCTGTGAGACACCCATCATCAACAAACTTCTGCGCAAGATTATAAAACTTAGCTTCCGCGTATGGTGGATCCAGAAACAATAAATCAATTTTCTTGGCGTGCTTTTGCATGACTTTTAATGCTTGCTGCGCATCAACTTGTAGAATATGTACTACTTCATCATAATGGCATTTTTCAGCGTTTGAACGGATGACGTCACAAGCTTTTCTATTTTTTTCAAAAACAAACGCCTCATCCGCTCCACGTGAAAGCGCCTCAAGCGAAAGCGCTCCACTACCGCCAAACAATTCAACAACAATCCCACCATCAAAATAAGGACCAATCCGATTAAATAGGGACTCTTTCACCATATCTGACGTTGGGCGCGTGTCCAGGCCTTTCAACGACTTTAGGTGCAATCCTTTTCTTTCACCCGCAATAATCCTCAATTCATTGCATCCCCTTCCGCAAATGTTGCAATCGGTACAATATCAATTTCTTCTGTCGTCTTTTTTCAACTACAAAACATGTATAAATAGTGCTTCGGAAAAATAAATTTCATTGACATTTACTAACAAGATTATTTTTACATAATACCTTTGATTAAACATGATATAATTGGTTTGTATTCGATATAATTATATGATGGCGGCCGAAAGAATTGTTGATGAAAGTTTTGGTTATATAATACTCATTAAAGCCCTGCCTTATAATCATATTCCTTCGCCTTATCCCTTTTTGCATTTTCGTATGTTGTTTTAACAAATGGACGATAAGAAGGCAATACTTTCTTTACCGTAGGTAATTGTTCTACTTTTTTTATGACAGACTCGACGTCCTCCTGATTACAATAGAGGACAACATATTTCATCTTTCTAGATATATAATGGACATGCCCGTATTTCCGGAGCGATTTTGCTTGTCTTAAGTGATGAAGGTAAATGATTACACCTTGTCGATTGATCATCGCGTTCCCCTCTTTTCTAATCTCTACAATACCATATATCGGAAAAGAGCCGCAACCATCCATTGCTGACAAAGTAAGACTTTTATCATATAATCAGAACAAACTATATTTTAATTGAGGGGGTCTTGAATTTTGGGTAGAAAAACAAATATGGCCCTAACTGTTGGAATGGCGAGCGTAACCGCATGGGCTGCTTCAAAGGTCATTGCAAAACCCGTCCCACGTAAAGCTAAAAAAGCACTTGATTTTGATAATCCGGTCATTTTAGCGCATCGCGGCGGACTTTTGGAAGCCCCCGAAAATACATTAGCCGCATTCACGAAATCCGCTGAACTTGGCGTTCATGGCTTTGCAATAGACGTACGCTTAACGAAAGACGAAGAAATTCTAGTCTTCCATGACGAATACTTAGAAAGAACAACAGATTTCAATGGTAAAGTATCCGACTTTAATCTATCGGAGTTAAAGAAAGCCGATGCGGGTCATCAATTCACCAATGAATATGGTGAATTTACCTATCGGGGCAAGGGCGAAAAACTGATAACATTGCAGGAACTTCTAGACAGATTCCCGCATATGTTTGTTAGCATTAACATTAAAGAATCGCCTGAAACATATGAAGGTAGTCTTATTCCGTCAAAACTATGGAGACTAATCGAACTTTTAGGCGTTGAGGACCGGGTGGCCATAACAAGTCCTTATGGCGAGCAGACAGACCGCTTTAATTTATATGCACAAGATCGCATTGCTACCGGCGCAAGCTATGAGGAAGTAAAAAAATCTTTTGCTGCTTTCGCCAGTCAATTTGGGCATTTATATAACCCACGGGCCGATCTATTTCGCATTCCTGTAAAACTTGGTGTTTTCCCACTTGGCGGGGAAGGATTTATATCCTTTTTGTCAAAACTAAATGTTCACGTTTACTTTGTAAATGTGGACGATCACGACGCTATGATCACGCTTATTAACGCAGGTGCGGCAGGATTCATTACAAATAGTCCCTCACTTGCTATAAAAACTATCCAAGAATATATAAAAGAATAAAAAAACGACTTGTTCGCTGGCAATCAAAACCAGTAACAAGTCGTTTTTATTTTATAACGGCAGAAAGTAATCGTTTAAAGATGACTTTATAAGTGAAAATACGGCTCAGCAATCACCAAAGGTACCTTATGCTGAGCATGAGCAACTGCCGCCGGTTCCACAGCTACCACTACTACATGAGGAACTTGTAAAGAATGCGCTCCCAGCCGGAACTTTCACTGACTCCGAAACTGACAATGCAATAATCGAGCCTACTTCATCGAACAAATGCTGGACATCGTTTTCCGCAAGACGAAGCGCAGCAACCTTTTCATTCAGATCTAGCGCCCTTTTCTGCAATCGTATATCCTTCATTACTATATTATAATCCGGATGATACCGCCCGAATCGTTGAACTTCTTCATAACGCTCTTTCATCACTGTGAACTCTTTTATAGACTTCACAAGATGTTCATTCGAATAGACTGCTTCGCGGGCCTTATTATATTCCTCGACTAATTCCGAAGATAGCATGATTTTAGTAAGATCATCCGCTTTTTCGATGATGGTCACCCATTCGTCCGTCATCATAAATCCATCCTCCTTCACTCAAAACCATTATAACAGACTTCTGCGAGTCCGTGAATCCATGATTTCAACTTCTCTACACCTTATCCATTTTAGCCATTAATGCTTGGGTTGCAACTTTTTCATCTGAAAATGGGATAATTTCTGCCGCGATATGTTGGGTTTTCTCATGTCCCTTTCCTGCAATCAGTACAATGTCACCAACCCTAGCGCTGGCAATTGCTTTATTTATCGCTAGGTTTCTATCCGGCTCCGCTTGAACTGCTACACAACCCTCGCCAAATCCCTCCATGATATCTGCTATTATTGCAAGCGGATTTTCATTTCTTGGATTATCAGAGGTCACAATAACACCAGAGGAGTAAAGAACTGCAATTTCTCCCATTTCGGATCTTTTACCTTTGTCGCGTTCCCCTCCACACCCAAATACAGTAATCAATCGACCATTACTAGTAAGTGCCAACGAACACAATACAGCTTCCAAGGCATCCGGCGTATGCGCATAATCAATTACGACCATCACTCCTCCTAACAGAATTTGCTGCATTCTCCCTTCTGGTAATTGCAGCAATGGAGTATGTGGTAATATTTCAGCCAATGTATAGGATAAAGAACGCAGTGCACTTATTGCAGCGACCGCATTCATATGATTGTAAGCACCGGGAATTAGTAAATCTAGTTCCCCACTTTCTTCGTCCCACGCCATAAACGATTTATTTCCTTGAACGTCCAAACAGACATCCGAATCTGTATGCGTTCCAAAATAAAGAACAGGTCCTGAACTTGATTTCGCCATGTCCACACAGATATTATCATCCCGATTCACAATTACCTGTTTTGCTATTTTCAATAATTTTGTCTTTGCATTCACATAGGCTTGTTTTCCCCCATGCTCGTCGTAATGATCCGCACCGACATTTAACAGAATGCCTACATCAATTTCACAATGATCAAGACGAAAGGTCGATAATCCAAGCGAAGAAGCTTCTAATACGACATGAGTTACCCCTCTATCTAAACATTCCTTTAGCAATGGATGTAAAAACTCGGCTGGAAGGGTCGTCATTTGAGGAATATTATAACCAATACGAAGACCATCTATATAAATACCCATTGTCCCGATTACCGCAACTCGGACGCCCAGTCCTTTAAGTAATTGCCCGATGAAATGACTGACTGTTGTTTTACCATTCGTTCCTGTTACGCCAATAATCGTCATTTTTTCCGATGGATTACCAAAAAATACTGCACTCGCATGGGATAAAAAGTGCCGACAATCTGGCACTAGGATAACGGGTACACTCATTGGCACAGCTATATTTGACGGCTTCTCAATGACAATAGCTACCGCCCCAGCCTGAAGCGCTTCCTCGATATACAAGTCCCCGTCTTCTTTTTCCCCTTTTCTTGCAACAAAAATGAACCCTGGTTTTACATTAATTGAACTCTCCGTAATTCCTGTCACAGAAACCCTAAATCTATCCCCAGAAATCGTACATGGCCAGTCTTTCAATAGTTCTTGTAAAAGCAGCACTTGACTCCCCTTCCCGAACATTTTAAGTTTCATCGAATATATTGAGAACAACCTACTTTATCCTATGAAGAAGGTCTTTCAAATGTCACGAAGAAAGTTGGGACTCAAATGATTATTCAAAAGTTTGGTGGGGTCGCCATGCAAAACGAACAAATGCGAACGTATTGTATTAATCATATAAAAAAAGGAATTGAGCAATATGGGAAAATAGTCGTTGTTGTCTCCGCTATCGGTCGTTTTGGCGACCCATACGCAACTGACAGCCTCCTTAACCTGACAACGGCATTCACATCAGACAAAGCAGCAAGGGACCTTATCGCGTCGTGTGGCGAGCTTATCGCTGCATCTGTTCTTTCGGCAGAATTAACCCATTTAGGAATTCTTAATAAAGTTCTTCACGGTCAGCAAGCTGGTATATTAACTTCCGGTCAATTTGGGGATGCTTCAATTATCGACATAGACACAACGACAATTAGACACGTTTTAAATGACACTAACTGCGTCATTATTCCTGGTTTCCAAGGCATGGATCACTATGGTAACGTTATGACCCTCGGCAGAGGAGGCAGCGATTTGACAGCCGTCGCACTTGGGGAAGCACTCCAAGCTTCTCACGTAGAGTTTTTTAAAGATGTTCCTGGTGTTATGACCGGAGATCCTGCACTTGTAAGTAATTATCAAAAGTTGGATACGCTAACTTTCGACCAATTCCTTCAACTTCTACAATGCGATAAACCGATAATCCAATTGCGGGCTGCACTCCATGCAAAAAAAACAACGATGCCCCTTTATATTCGAGGCATCGCTAGTATTGAAACGGGTACATGGATTTCACCTTAGGACAGAATAAGACTAATTTCGCCTAATTTCTTCCTTAGTTAATTTCACCAAATCTTGCACATAATAATTGCCATAGGCTCCCGTCCCGATATGGGTGAAATCCTTATCTAAAAGTACTTTTCTGTGCGAGGGTGAATTTAGCCAGCCGTGAACTGCCTCAATCGCATCAACATAATCGAACGCTATATTTTCACCGGCCTTCTGGTGTTCAATGACCGCATTCTTTAACCGGTTTGAAAGTTTTTCTGACTCAGAAGATTCAGCTGCAATATAATTTTCTAATGCTAACTCCTTACTGTATTCACGTGCAAACAAGTTAAGCTTATAAGTCGTTTGCAACTCTGGCATACCGTGTCTTGCACGATATGTATTTGTTATTTCAAAAATTTGCCGTTCAGCGGTATGATTTACCTCCGATTGTTGAGTGGATGATAGCGGCTTGGAAACGAGTAAATCACCAGTATAAGTCATTTCGTATGGCTGATGCTGAACAAGTGTAGCCGGATCAATAAATCGAACAGCTTCCAATTCACCATCGATTTGGTCTATATATAGTTGCACGAACAATCCTTTAAAAACAATGAGGGGTCGTGTTTGTAAATCTTCATTATTTAATGAGAAAGTATAAAGGCTGTCAGCGACCTCTGCATTGATTTCAGACTCCACTATTGTAAAGCGATAAATATCGGTTATATTTTGCCCGATTTCAAATGGCGTGACATTTAAAGTAACATCGGTCGTATAAATCTGATTTACTATCCCTTCACTCGTCACGCTAGCCATAAATTTAAATTCTCCTAAGTAAACCCACCAATCATAACCGTAGCCTGACGGTTCTATACGTTCAGGCTTTCCCTTTGCCTTGATTAGGGCTTCTTTATCTTTACCAACGAAAGTAGATACGCCTTCCTCGGGGCGCGATGTTTGAGGCACTACTGATCCAACACCATTTTCAGGAACCGGAATTGCCGTACCTTGTTTAACAGAAGATTCTAAGGGCCTATTTTCCTTCACACTGGTTCCCGTAATATAAAAAACGCCTAGAACTAGGATAAGCAGGATAGCTACCTTTATTAAAACTCTCATTAATATCCCTGCTTTCAATTAAATTTATGTTGATTGATGAACAAAAAAGGGATTGATCGATCTTCTTTCTATACGCAAGACCCTATAATAAAGTTTTCAGTAAAGTCCTTTAAACATACTTACATTTTATGGACACAATGTTGTCATTGCAAGTATTGTGAAATTGTTCTATTATGGATATGTATAGAGACTTAGCTGGAAGACATTTAGAAGGAGGATTCGAAACATGTATTTTGAAAATACAGGCATTGAAGATATCGTTGCCGATTTATCAATACTTGATGATCTCATGTTAGATCACGACCTTGTTCGTGCAGGACAGTGGGATTATGAACGGGTTACATATGATAAAAAATATGTAATTAAAGAAGGTACATTCTACTTGCGAATTTTCGGTTACACAACTGATGGTGATGTGGATACTCGAAACGCAATTATGAACCTAAAAAAACCGGTCATTGGAAAACATTACTATCCATTTGGCGTTGAATACGGAGAAGACGAACATTTCCCAGACAGCCTTTTGAAGGACTGTAAGGCCACTTTAAAAGCAGTAAAAGAGGCGCTTCAGCCGTATAATATGAAAAAAGTATAATGGTACATCATGTCGAAGAACATTTATGTTCTTCGACTTTTTAATATGTAAATGTTATGTATTATGGTTATAATGAAGTTACGGACAGAAATGGGGGAATGATCGCTGGTGAAATTTTTCACAAAACGTAACCTTTTCATTATACTTGGTATTATAATCACTATCCTTACTTTTATTTACATTATTCCTGTTGCTTTACCGATCATTTTAGCATTGCTTACTGCATTGCTTATCGACCCACTTGTAAGACTTGTTGAAAAGAACTTTAAATGGAAACGTAAATTGGCTGTTATTTCAGTATTTATATTTATTTTAGTAATACTCGCATCCACATTATATTATACGGTAACCCAATTAATAGGGAAAATAATTGATTTTACTAAAGCAGCCCCAGGATACTTTAATACACTTTCCGGCATTTGGATTGATATGCAAAACAAACTTTTCCAATACACTGTCGGTATGCCAATAGAGGTAACTGAAGGTATACAATCCGAACTGAAAACTGTATTTAATTCGATGCGAATCGCAATTCTTGATTTGGTAAGTTATGAGAAAATAACCGGATTATTAACAGATGTTCCTAACTTTCTCGTTAGCTTTATTGTCTTCATAATTGCTCTTTTCCTTTTTATGCTCGAATTACCCGCTTTGAAAGAAAGCGTGTTTAAATACCTTACGCATTCAACAGCAGAAAAAGTTCGGTTTATGGTAAGAAAATTAAATTCTACCTTTTTTGGTTTTGCCAAAGCACAATTTCTTGTCAGCCTTATTATCTTGGCAGTGACATTCGTAGGCTTATTAATTATTAAGCCCGAATTTGCAATCGTTATGGCGCTCATCATTTGGATTATCGATCTAATTCCAATTTTGGGTTCAATCATTATCCTTTTACCTTGGGCTTTATATTACTTTGTTAGTGGTGATGTGGGAACTGGAACGAAACTTACAATCCTGGCGATTCTTCTACTTGTCATTCGTAGAATAGTTGAACCTAAGGTCATGGGCGCACAAATTGGACTCAATCCACTCCCTACTTTGGTTGCAATGTTCGTCGGTTTAAAACTTTTCGGATTCATCGGTTTTTTTATCGGCCCACTACTTGTTATTTTATTCACAGCTGCCAGGGATTCTGGCATTATCAAAATTAATTTTAAAATATAAAAATGCTTCCGCTTATTTTGATAGCGGAAGCATTTTTATATTTGATTGCACTTTACTCTCTCTGGTACATCCTATATACATACACTGGTTACTCTATATAAGTGCTCGTTTAATAGGTCCCAGAATCGTGAAGCTTTTGTCTTTTAACTAAATCTAGACGTGTAATTTCATCGGCGTTATTACGTTCCTCAGCGGCCCATGTAAAGAAGATTCTTCCGAGCACGCCTACATATATAAGTTCTTGAGCCGTCTTCATTATGATTCCACCTAATTGCTGGTCAGCCAATGTAGTCATATTCGTAAACATTTCAGGTCCTGAAACACCAAGACCTGCAAGTCCCGATAGCGTACCAGCCGGCACACAAAGCGCCATTGCTTTCAACCAAGCTTCGCCGCCCATATAGGTTTCATAAACGGGCACATCTACAAATATAATGAGCGCACATGCAGGTGTTATTAATATTGCGCTTAGAATAACGTAGCCAATCTTTTTCAAGCCGTGCAATTTAGGTTGGCCCTCGACAGTATTCACTATTGGCCACCACAGAAACACGGCAGACATAAATATTGTTATTGTGAAAACAGCATGTAAAATTAGACTCATTTTCAAATAATCAAGAACCATCGGTACATGATATATCGAAAATGCAAAAGCAAACACCATTAAACTTACTACTGGATTAGTAAATAACCGGAACATCCGATTAATTATGTTCACCTTTAATGCTATTTGCCAGACCCAACCTGGTATTCCCATTATGAGCAGTGGCACTACTATAAATAACAGTGCTGCCATTTGGATCATATGGACAGAAAACAAAATATGTCCCAATAAATCCACTGGAGATCCTTTTAATGTATAAAGTAAAATCATTCCACTTAGAAAGAGAGTGATCTCTTTTATCGTTGGTGGAATAGAGTTTTCGAATCGGTGTCTCCATGTCATCGTTATTAGAAAATACAATATGACGACAGCAACAAGTGACAATAAAAACCATGGACTCCACAAAGCACGGAATCCGAATATACTTAACGGCATTAGGCCATCGCTCCTTCATTTCAGTCTGTCTAGTTATTATAAAACTAATACCGCAATAACTCAATGGACGAACTATGACAATTTTATAAAAGCCTGCAAATTGATAAGAAAAAGAAGCCTGAGGAAGAAATCTTCCCCAAGCTTCTCTTTTTTTCTTAGTTCCACCATACAATTGTAACGAATGTTAGTACTGTAAGGAATGCAAGCAATGCACCAGTAAACATAAACATCGCTGGCGTACCGTGTCCTTTTTCCTTCATATGCATGAAGTAAAACAGTTGCAAACCTACCTGCACTCCTGCAAATAGCATTAATACAGGAATTACCATGAATTTTGAAAATCCGATAACTTCAGCATTGGATGCAATAACCATTGTGAACGAGATAAGCGTTAAGAATATCATAAGTGAAAACATGATTACTTGACTACGCATCTCCTGACGACCACGTCGTCTCCCAATGTCATATTCTCCGGGTGTCTTTGCGTAAATTTCCAAATCAGCCATATTAACCTATCACTCCCATCAAGTAGACTACAGTGAAGATAAATACCCAGACTACGTCAATAAAGTGCCAGTATAACGAAAATGTGTAAAACTTACTTGCGTTATACAAGTTTAGGCCGCGTTTTGAATTACGGTAAATAAGTAATGTAATCCAAACAAGTCCGATAGCTACGTGAAAACCGTGAGTTCCGACAAGCGTATAGAACGCCGAACTAAACGCACTGTTATCAAAGGTAAAACCTAGACCCGTGTAATGCACAAATTCATACACTTCAAGGATTAAGAATCCTAATCCAAGGAAAGCAGTAATGGCAAGCCATAGTTGCATTTTCTTGAAATCGTAGTTTCTCATGTGATACATCGCGTATACACTGGTTAATGATGATGTAAGTAAAAGCATCGTCATCACAAACACAAGCGGTAATTCATAAAGATCTTGTGTTGAGAATTCCAAACCAGCAGGGCCCTTGTTCTTAAGAGCCAAGTACGTTGCGAATAAAGTAGCGAACAATACTGTTTCCCCGCCAAGGAATAACCAGAAGCCAACAAACTTATTCTTTGCTTCAAATGTTGCTGTCTCTGGATTGTCGGGCCACGTCTCAGGGGTAAACTTCTTGTTTAAATCCATTAGTTTCGACCCCTTTCACGTTTAATATCGTTCAAAATTTCTTCTTTTGGAACATAATAGCCTAAATCATCTTTCAATGAACGGACACCCATAGCTATGAACGTCCATAATAGACCAAGTACTAATACCGGTAGACCCCAAGCCGTTTCAGTACGGTACATCGCACCGAAACCTGCTACAAACATACCGATTGTCATGAGCAACGGAATAATAGAACCGTGTGGCATGTGGATAGCTTGTACAGGTACCGCTGGCGTTAAACCAGATGCATTACCTTCTTGTTTTTCAAGCCATACAGTGTCAAGACCACGAACAAGTGGTGTTTGAGTAAAGTTGTAATAAAGTGGTGGTGATTGAATCGCCCATTCAAGCGAACGTCCATCGCCCCACGGATCATTAGCAACAGGTACATTTTTAATAGTTGCTGCAATAATGTTGTAGATGAGAATAATGATACCGATGGCCATTAAGAAGGCACCAACAGTACTAATTACGTTTGACAAATGCCAACCTTGCCCATCCATATACGTAAATACGCGACGTGGCATTCCCCAGAATCCTAACCAGTGTTGAATTAAGAATGTCATATGGAAACCGATTAAGAAGAACCAAAACGTAATTTTACCAAGCGTTTCATTCAACATTACACCGAACATTTTCGGCCAGTATAGATGAACCCCTGCAAGTATTCCGAGAACAGTACCTCCAACAATTACATAGTGGAAGTGAGCTACTACGAAATAGGTGTCATGCAACTGATAGTCAAGAGGCGCAGTTCCAAGCATTACACCTGTAACTCCCCCCATAAGAAACGTTGGGATAAAACCTAATGCATAGAGCATTGGAGTCGTCATCCTTATACTCCCGCCCCACATTGTAAGTAGCCAGTTAAATATCTTAACCCCGGTTGGCACGGCAATCGCCATAGTAGCTACCGAGAATATCGCATTCGCTGTTGGCCCAAGACCGACCGTAAACATATGGTGGGCCCAAACCATAAACCCTAAGAAACCAATCAGGACGGTAGCGAATACCATCGCTGAATAACCAAAGAGTCTCTTGCGTGAGAACATCGAGAATATTTCAGAGAAAATACCAAACGCTGGCAATATTAATATATAAACTTCAGGGTGACCAAAAATCCAGAAAATATGTTCCCAAATTATGGTGTTCCCGCCCATCGCTGGGTCAAAGAAGTTACCGCCAAACATTCGGTCGAATGTTAGTAAAAATAATCCTACAGTAAGTGGTGGGAATGCAAATAATATCATTGCAGACGCAACAAACGTTGTCCATGTAAATAATGGCATACGCATATACGTCATCCCTGGTGCACGCATGTTAATAATTGTTACAAGGAAGTTAATCCCTGCTATGAGTGAACCTCCACCTGCTATTTGTAACCCTATCGCATAGAAATCTGTACCATGTCCTTCAGATGCCATCGCAAGGGATGCATAAGAAGTCCAACCTGCGTCTGGAGCTCCACCCATAAACCATGAAAGGTTCAAGAACAGACCACCGAAAACAAACATCCACAATCCTAATGAGTTAAGGAATGGGAATGCAACATCACGCGCACCTATTTGAAGTGGCATAATGGCGTTCATAAAACCAAATAATATTGGCATCGCTGCTAAGAATATCATCGTCGTTCCGTGCATGGTAATTATCTCGTTAAATAAACCTGCACTGATGAGATCGTTATTTGGTGTCAGAAGCTGAACACGGATAATCATTGCTTCAATACCACCAAGTACGAAGAAGAATCCACCACCTAGGAGATAAAGGATTCCGATCTTCTTATGGTCAACCGTTGTCAACCAGTCCCATAACCACGAGCCAAAACTTTGCTTTTGAGCAACTGAACTCACTATTTCTACCTCCTATTCAAATTCATTATTAATTACTTTTCAACTGTTAATCCCATTAAATAACCTGTAAGAGCATCGAGTTCTTCTTGACTAAACTCGCCTTCAAACCCAGGCATAAGGTTTGCCGGTTTGTATTTCTGTGGATCATTAATCCATTCTTGTAATGCTTTTTCTGTGTGATCCATAAACCCAGCAACGCGGTTACGGTCACCGAAAGCAGTCAAGTTAGGCCCCGCTTTTTCGTTTGACTCACCGACAGCAGAAACTGCGTGACATAGAATACAACTTTGTGCAAACAATTGCTCGCCTTGGTCAGTAGCTGTTTCTTCTGCTACAACGCCATCCGTTGCTTGCATAGCGACTACCCACTCGTCAAACTCTGCACGAGGCATTGTTTTCACTTTGAAATCCATAAGAGCATGTGATGGACCGCATAGTTCCGCACATTTACCGAAAAACACGCCTTCATCTAATTCGCTCGAATCTTTTTCAAAACTTAGGTAAAACTTATTAACGTTTTCGACGTTGTTATCAAGTTTTCCTCCGACGGCTGGAATCCAGAATGAGTGCTTAACGTCAGCAGCTATCAAATTGAAATATACTTTCTCATCCATCGGCACAACTAGTTCTTGCGCAGTAACAATTCCATGCTCTGGGTATTCAAACTCCCACCAGTACAGTTTTGCAGTTACATCTACGACAAGATTTTCAGCAATTCCATCTTCATCCACTGCATCCATTGCAGTTACGTTCCCTAGCTTATATGTGAAATAAACTGTTGGCACTGCCAAAAGAAAAACAAGAAGAATTGGAATTACTGTCCATAATAGTTCCAATGAATTGCTTCCTTCAGTTTGCACAGGAATATGGTCTTCACCCAACTTCGAGCGTCTAAAACGAACAATAGCTACTACATAGATGAGTACTACTACCAAAATGACAAATAACATAATTCCTGAAGCTAACATCAGCAAAGTAAATTGGTCTCTAGCGACTTGACCTGCTGGAAGCAGTATAGATAACTCTTCTTGACCGCATCCTGAAAGGAAAACGGTTAGTGCTGCAAGCAGAGAATAGAGACGCCACTTTTTAAGTCCTTTCATCATCGCCTAATCATACCTCTCTTTCTAATAATGTCTTTATTTTTGGGGATTGTTCCCCTCTATATGAATTCCTATTTAAAAGAAAGAATTCCAACTGTTAAACGAAAAGCGAGAAAATAATTATAGATACGAATAATATCGTCATATAATTGAGTGAGTATACGAACATACCTGTTGCCCACTTTAAATCATCTTTTGCTTTGAATCCTCTAATCGCAAGATAAAGCCATCCTAGATTCAAGGCTGATGCAAGTATGATGAAACCCATTCCAAGTTCAGTAAGTAGGAATGGTAATGGGAATAGTAAAAGTACCCATCCTAACATTGACTTTTTCGTTCTAGCAAAACCCTTCACGACAGGCAACATCGGAATGTTTGCAGCACGGTACTCGTCCGTACGACGCATGGCAAGCGCGTAGAAGTGTGGTGGTTGCCATATGAACATAATAAGGAACAATGCCCATGCTCCCATGCCCAGCGACGGTTCCACTGCCGCCCAACCGATAAGCGGAGGAATAGCTCCAGAAATACTTCCAACGACTGTATTACCTACGTGTTTACGTTTAGACCACATAGAATATAGTACTACATAGCTGAAGATCCCCGCAAGTCCCCACAATCCGGCTGAGACTGATGCTGAGAATAATAAGACTTCACCTACAACGATGAAAGTAAAGGCCAGCGCCCAAACCGATGATGCTTTAAATCGACCTGTTACCGTCGGTCTTAATTTTGTTCTCGACATAATTGGATCGATATCCCGGTCGATTAAATTATTAAGCGCCGCCGATCCCGCGATGATCAAACCTGATCCTCCTAATGCAAAGAAGAGTAAATCCAGATTTTGAAGAAAGCTTAACCCGCTCAATTGCATCGCAAGAAACAGGCCAGTAAAGACTGTAATCATGTTGGAGTTAACAATTCCAATTTTAATAAGCGCTAAGAAATCCTTATACGCAGATGTAGTCATTGGTTTTGTTTCAACAACAGATGTCGCAAGCACGCGACTGTTTGACATGATACCCCCCCTTTCAAAGTTGTAAATAATACTTCCTATACCTAACTATATCGAAATTCGCGTAAGATTTCTATACATATACAAAAATCTCTTCGAATTTCAAATAAAAGCGACACATTTGTCACAGTCCACTATCTATAGTAAATCATTTCGACAATTTAATTGTGAACTTATGAGCACTTTTTTATGAACGATTTGTGAAAAGACTATAAGAACGCATTTCTCAAATGACAATACATTGTTTTTTCTATTCTAATTCGTTATCATAAAATAAGCGGGGACCTGATTTGGTGCTCGTCATTTTAATAAAGTAGGTGTAGTTTTTGAAGTATAATAGATATTTAAAATGGCTGGCTGTTGCCTCAACATTTGGAATGCTTCTTATTATGCTCGGTGGAGCACTCGTTACAAAGACCGACAGTGGAATGGGTTGTGGTCGCCACTGGCCAGGATGTAACGGTCAACTTATTCCCGACGTAATTACAGCTGAAGTATTAATCGAATTTTCTCACCGTCTTGTAACAGGTTCTGTCGGTATACTAATTGTCATTTTGGCCGTTTGGTCATGGAAAGCGCTTGGACATGTCCGTGAAACTAAATTTTTATCCATAATGGCTGTTTTCTTCCTTATTTTACAAGCCTTAATTGGTGCGGCTCAAGTTCTTTGGGGTCAAGGCGATTTCATTTTGGCGCTACATTTTGGTATTTCACTCATATCATTCGCATCGGTACTACTCTTGGCGCTTCTCATATTTGAAGTTGACAAGAAATACGATGCTGAAAAAATCAATATTGGCAAGCACCTAAAATGGCATACTGTTGGTGTCACTGTCTATTCATACATCGTTGTTTATACGGGCGCACTGGTCCGACATACAAAGTCTGAACTTGCCTGTCTCGATTGGCCATTTTGTAATAACAGCGCCATCGGCTTACCAAACACCCTTAACGAATGGGTACAAATGGGACATCGCGTAGCCGCCGGGCTCATATTCATTTGGGTTCTGTACATAACTATTCATGCAATTAAAAATTACAAGCACCAACGTGTAATTTATTGGGGTTGGATTCTAGCACTTATCCTTGTAACATCCCAAGCAATTACAGGCATGACGGTAGTACTTACTCAATTGAATCTTTACATTGCCTTGCTTCATTCTTTATTTATAACTTTATTTTTCGGGTTACTGACTTATATGATTCTTCTTCTTTCTAGAAGTCGATCAGCTAAGAAATAAAAAGCAAGCCATTCCTATTGTTTTTATGGAGTGGCTTTTTTATTCCTCTAAAGTGAAACTGCGAATAACCCATTTCATATCACTTCCCTTTTTTTAGCTTTTAAATCATAAAAGCATCCAGTAATCGAATTTTTTCGACTAACTGGATGCTTTTCACGTTTATTTTAATTCGATGAGCAAGTCCCCTGTTGAGATAGACTCTCCTGCAGTTACGTAAATCTCTTTAATAACGCCATCAAACGGGGCTTGGATTGTTGTTTCCATCTTCATTGCTTCCGTTATGATAAGATGTTGACCCCTCTTCACCTTAGCGCCTACCGATACAGCAACTTTCAAAACAGTTCCTGGCATCGTTGCTGCAATATGAGAGACATTCGAAGTATCAGCTTTAACTTTTCGCACAACATCTGATTCAACGTTCACATCATCAATAATTACTTCACGTGGTTGGCCATTTATTTCGAAATAGATTACTCGTGTTGCATCTGATTGTGGCTCGCTTATGGATACGAGTTTAACAATTAGCGTCTTCCCTTTTTGTATTTCAATTTCGACTTCTTCACCTAGTCGCATTCCATAGAGGAATTCAGGTGTATCTATAACCGACACATCGCCAAACTCTTTATTAGTCGCTGAATACTCCTCAAATACTTTCGGATATAAAGCGTAAGATAATATTTCATGACTCGTAACTGGACGGCCTAATTTTTCGTTAAGCTCATTTCGTAGCAGCCCAAAGTCGACATCCTCAAGTAATTCTCCAGGACGTACTGTAATCGCTTCTCGATCTTTCAAGATAACTTTCTGAAGCTCTTTCGGAAATCCGCCGTGGGGTTGTCCAATATGCCCGCCAAAAAACTCAATAACCGATTCCGGGAAATCAATTGTGTTCCCACGAACTAACACAGTGTTTTCATCAAGTTCATTTTGAACCATGAACAAAGCCATATCTCCAACAACTTTGGATGATGGAGTTACTTTCACTACGTCACCGAATAGCAAGTTGACTCGTGAATACATTGCTTTTACTTCTTCCCAGCGTTCTCCTAGTCCAACTGCTTTCGCTTGTTGTTGTAAGTTAGAATATTGTCCGCCTGGCATTTCATGTACGTATATTTCTGTTTGTGGGCTCATCATGCCACTTTCAAAGTGCTTATAATACTTGCGAACATCTTCCCAGTAATGCGAAAGGTCTTCTAACGGCTTGGCATCTGCCCTAACGGCTCGTTTGCCGCCTTTCATGGCATAATGCAAGGAAGCAGCAGAAGGTTGTGACGTGAGTCCTGCCATTGAACCAAGAGCAGTGTCTACAATATCAACTCCCGCGTCAATCGCACGCGCATACGTGTAAATTCCATTTCCACTCGTATCATGAGTATGAAGATGAATTGGTAAATCTGTAACATCTTTAAGTTCAGATACTAGGCGGTAAGCAGCCTCTGGTTTCAGAAGGCCTCCCATATCTTTAATCGCCAAAATATGTGCCCCTGCGAATTCAAGATCTTTTGCCATTTTCTTATAATAATCCACTGTATATTTATCGCGGGAAGTATCAAGGATATCGCCGGTATAACAAATTGCCGCTTCGGCAACTTTTCCAGCCTCACGCGTTGCATCTATTGCAACTTCCATTCCTTTAATCCAGTTCAAGCTATCGAATATACGGAATACATCTATGCCGGCTTCCGCAGATTTTTTCACAAATTCGCGAATTACGTTGTCCGGATAATTTGTGTAGCCAACCGCATTAGCCCCTCTGAATAACATTTGGAATAATGTATTCGGGATTTGTTTGCGAAGCTTAAGCAATCGATCCCATGGGTCTTCTTTTAAGAATCTATAGGCCACATCAAATGTTGCGCCTCCCCATATTTCATAAGAAAATAGATCCGGCATAAGTCTTGCTGATTCAGACGCAATCTCAGTCATGTCTGCAGTACGCATTCTCGTCGCTAGAAGTGATTGGTGAGCATCCCTGAATGTCGTGTCAGTTAACAGCACATCATCCTGCTCTTTAATCCATTGAATCAAGCCTTCTGTTCCACGTTCGTCAAGTATTTGTTTTGTACCTGGGTTTGGTGGCGTTAATAGGTCAATTGAAGGTTTACGGATGGCATTAAATACTGGTTTTGAGCGGTCCTCAATACCAGGAAATCCGTTAACCGTAACATTACCGATATAATTAAGAATCTTCGTTCCACGATCTAGCCTTTTCGGGAACATGAATAGTTCAGGTGCTGAGTCAATAAACCCTGTATTATAATCGCCTACAAGGAATTTTTTATGCTTGACGACATTTTCAAGAAACGGGATATTTGTCTTTATCCCACGTATTCTAAACTCTTGCAAGTTTCTGTCCATTTTGGCCGCAGCTTCCTTAAATGTCATACCCCACGTAGATACTTTAACAAGGAGTGAATCATAATGTGGTGTAATAACTGCTCCTTGGAAACCGTTTCCAGCGTCTAATCGAACGCCAAATCCGCCTCCAGATCTATAAACCATTAACTTCCCTGTGTCAGGCATGAAGTCATTCAATGGATCCTCCGTCGTAACACGTGACTGGATTGCAAAACCGAACAAAGGAATTTTTTCTTGTGCTGGTATTTGTGCCGTTTCATCATGCAGATTCTTTCCATCAGCAATATGAATTTGTGAATGCACAATATCAATACCGGTTACCATTTCCGTAATTGTATGTTCTACTTGAATTCTTGGATTGACCTCGATGAAATAGAACTGACCGTCAGCCACAAGAAATTCAACCGTACCCGCGTTAACATACCCTATTTTCTTCATCAGTTGCACCGCGGCTGCACAAATTTCTTCACGCATGCCATCCTCTAGTGAAATCGATGGTGCAATTTCAACGACCTTCTGGTGTCGACGTTGAATTGAACAATCCCTTTCATACAGATGTACAACATTCCCATGGGTATCTCCAAGAATTTGAACTTCGATATGTTTCGGTTTGTCAATATATTTTTCCACATACATTTCGTCTGAGCCAAATGCTGCTTTCGCCTCTGACTTTGCACGTTCAAACGCTTGGGCAACTTCATCGGCAGATTCTATAATACGCATTCCGCGCCCGCCTCCGCCTAACGAAGCTTTAACAATAATTGGATAACCGCTGTAATCCCCGAATCTTTCGACTTCTTTAACCGTAGAAACAGGACCATCGCTTCCTGGTATTACTGGTAAGTCGGCTGCAATTGCTTGATCGCGTGCTTTTACTTTATCCCCAAGCATCTCTAGATGTTTGGATGTTGGTCCTATAAAAATAATTCCTTCTTCTTCAAGTCGTCTTGCAAATTCTGCTGTTTCCGCTAAAAAACCATAACCCGGATGGACTGCATCTGCTCCTGAGTCTTTAGCAATAGCAATAATCCCTTCGATGTCAAGATAAGCATCAATCGGTTTTTTACCTTCTCCGATCAGATAGGACTCATCAGCTTTGTATCGATGGAATGAACCACTATCTTCGGCCGAATAAATTCCGACCGTTGCTATTTCCAACTCAGTACATGCTCGGAATATACGAATCGCAATTTCTCCGCGATTCGCTACGAGTATTTTAGTGATTTTTTCCATCCTCAACACTTCCCTCTTAAAATAGTAAGTTGTTTAACTAGTTAATTATTCACTTATCATTTTCTAGCTTAACAAACATTGAGACATTCATCAATATACCTATTGCAATTGACATTAATATTACAGATGTCCCTCCATAACTTATTAACGGAAGTGGGACTCCCGTAAGCGGGATTAACCCTGTCAACCCACCTAAGTTAACAAACGTTTGGATTGCTATCATACTACCGAGTCCAGCGGCGAGCATCCGGGCGTGGGGATCCTTTGCCTTAAGAGCTATAGATAAGGCTCTTAATACTATAAATCCAAGACCGCCAATTACTATGATTGCTCCGACGATTCCCAATTCCTCAGAAATAACTGCCATTATCACGTCCGTGTGTGGTTCAGGTAAATATCCCATCTTTTGGATCGAATTACCAAGTCCGTGGCCCTTTACACCACCGGAACCTATCGCAATATACCCGTTGGCAATTTGGTACCCTGAACCAGAAACGTAATCAAATGGGTTTAGAAACGCTAAGAAACGCCCCTGCCTACTCGGTGTCATTATTGTATCCCAATTGAAGTACAATAATGGTGCTATGAGAAGCATAACTAATGAGATTAAACCGCTCAATTTCAAGAACACTTTCATCCCTATACCACTTGCCGCCATTACTGAAAATGCAACCATCACAATAATAAATGATGTCCCTATGTCTGTTTCTGACATTACCGAACCTACTACTAATACTAAGATAATAATAGGTGGACCAATAGATTTATTTAGACTATCAAGTGTTCCCGATTGATGTTTTTTAGCGAAAAAGCTAGCAAAATAAATAATGATAATGAGCTTTGCAACTTCAGAAGGTTGAATACTTCCCAAGGTAAAACTTCCAACACCTACTTTAATCCAACTCCGAGCACCTACATCATCACCATATCCAATAAAATGAACAAGGAACAGCAGGACAAACATTCCAATTACAGAAAATATCATAAACTTTTTTCGTTTGTAATTTTTATAAGGGAAAAAAGCAGCTAATAAGAATGCGGGAAAAGCGATGGAAAGATTAAATAATTGTTTTTTAAAAAAATGATCCGATTCCCACTTATAATGACCAACTGCATAAACAAAACTGGAACTGTAAATCATAATTAGGCCAAATAAAGCTAAAGAAAGGTAAACAAAAAAAAGTGGGAAATCAAAATTTCGTAAAAATCGTTTTAAATAAGTCTGCATTAAAAACCCTCATTTACATTAAAGAAAAAACCCAAACCTTTAAATGAGTTTGAGTCTTTGTCTTATTTACTCGTATATAAATCGTGGAGGACGGTCATTTCCTGTTCGAGAGATGAAAGTATTTCATTTCCATTCATCCGTTCAATTAAACCAATTTTTACAGCAAAATCAATTTCACGGGCTAGCCCAAACATTTGAGTGTCTAACACTTCCTCGTATAAAGGGCATTGTGGCATCGTCAAATGATCCATCTGTACTTTAATCAATTGCGCAATTTTATTAGCATCTGCTTGTAGCTGCTTAATTGCTTTTTCCTGATATGTTTCCTGCAAGTTTATATCCATGAGGACGCCCCCATCAAGCTATTATTTCTTCCATGGTATTCTTCATAAATTGTATCTTTCACACATGTAAATTGCAAGTTTTTCCTCTTAATTAAAAGGAAGTTACACGAAACCTTTTCTCCTCAGCTTGAAAGGGTTATACTAGAAGGAGTTGGCTATAATCTAGGAGGATGTACAATTGAAATCAGTCATTCATATCACAGGTAATGTTCAATATTCAATAACTCTAGACCCAGGAATTTGGATTTTTGACGATCGTCGAATCGATTTAGATTCTTTTTTCACTGATGGCTTTGTTGAAGTTGACGAGAACGAAGCATACATGAAATCGATGGGGAAACACTGGTCCCGTGAAATAATGGAAGGCGCTACTTTTCCCCCAACACTAGAAACTGAAAAGCAGTTTGAAGAATCTAAGGAACTAACTGGCACATTCGGCATTTATCTACATCATTTCTTAAAAAATGCAGTGCCAAATGATAATGCAAAGACCATCACATTCGAAACAGATAACGGCGAATCTCATACGTTTTCGTTGGATATTCTAGATACAATTATTTTAAAATATAGCATCGACGGAAAACCTATCCGTGAAAATGGACCGGTTCATATTCTCTTTAAGGATGGTTCAAATATAGACAATCCGATAAAGGGTGTAGTAGCTGTCAATGTTCAATAGGAGGAACAAAAATGCGAGTCAAATGTGTGATATGTGACGAGATCGGGAAACTTCCTGATGAAGCACCTCTATCAAAAAAACTGAGAAACCGTCCGATTCACACTTATATGTGCCCCACGTGCAGCGAACGAATAAAAACTAAAACGCTCGCCCGTGTTGCTACAGGTAATTTTGTTTTCAGACGCAGTTCCCAACCAATTGAAGATGATTTTTAATCCACATGGGTTGAACTAATAAATATGAACACATAACTCCCTTATTTAGCAGTAGTCTTTATATTTCGACACGCAAAAAATGAGACGGTCACATTGAATTTACACACTTCTTCAAAAAATCACACCAATATATAGAAAAAAAAGACTCTCATCGCTTAAGCGATGGAGTCTTTTTTATCGTCACCTTTATATTCAAACATCCGACGAACACGGTAGATAATCAAAATGAGTGCCGCCACAATCAATCCCTCGACAATCGGGAGGAAGAATGCAAGAAACGTTAAAATAAGGCAACCAAGAAATAAAAATGTGTATATTAGTATCGTTTGAACTAACTTTAATTTTCTCGCAAATCCAAGTTTAAAGACAAGTGCTGACATAAGAAATACTACAGCAAGAAGTATAAACCCTGCCATCTTATAATCCATTTCACCGGTACTTGTTGTAGTTGCAAAGGTCTCATAAATGAAGCGAGAAATTCCAGACATTCGATCAAATACAAACTGAGTATCTGCAACGCTATCGTTCATTTAAAACATTCCCTTCATTTACAAATTACTTGTCAGACTTTGACTTTTTCGTAACTCGTTCACGTTCACTTTTCCCAAGAATTTTCTTACGAAGACGAATTGATAATGGTGTAATTTCACAATACTCATCGTCATCAAGGTACTCAAGCGACTCTTCAAGTGTCATAATTCTTGGTTTTTTAATAACAACAGTCGTATCTTTATTAGCTGTACGAATGTTTGATTGTTGCTTCGCTCTCGTCAAGTTCACTGTTAAATCAGTGTCCCTGTTATGCTCCCCGACAATCATTCCTTCATAAATCTCTGTACCCGGTTCAACAAATATAGTTCCGCGTTCTTCCACATTTAAAATACTGTAAGGAGTAGCCGTACCATTCTCCATAGATACGAGAACACCTATAGCTCGTCCACTTGAACGACCAGATGATTTTGGCTGATAACTATCGAATGTATGGTTCAAAATACCATATCCTCTAGTCATTGTAAGGAATTCAGTAGTATATCCAATAAGGCCACGTGCAGGTACTTGGAATATCAATCGTACAGTTCCAGTTCCGTTATTAACCATATCGATCATTTCACCGTGACGTGATGCAAGTGATTCGATTACTGATCCCGTATGCTCTTCAGGTATTTCAATTTGTACACGTTCAATCGGTTCGCAAAGCTTTCCGTCGATTTCACGCTCAATAACTTCTGGTTTCGCAACTTGAAGTTCAAAGCCTTCACGACGCATATTTTCAACCAATATTGATAAGTGTAATTCTCCACGTCCAGAAACGATCCATGAGTCAGCACCACTTGATTCAACACGTAATGAAACGTCTGTTTGAAGTTGGGCATTTAGACGCTCTTCAATTTTACTAGAAGTAACCCACTTGCCTTCTCGTCCTGCGAAAGGACTGTTGTTGACAAGGAATCTCATTTGCAATGTTGGCTCATCAATATGAAGTGCCGGAAGTGCTTCTGGATGGTCAACTGGACAAATTGTGTCACTTACGTCGATTCCTTCAATTCCAGATATCGCAATAAGGTCTCCAGCAAACGCTTCTTTAATTTCAATTTGTTTCAGTCCTAGGAAACCAGACATTTTCGTTACACGGAAGTTTTTCATTTTCCCGTCACGTTTGATGACCGTTACTTGCTGGCCAAGTTTCATCGTTCCACGGAAGACACGTCCAATTCCGATACGACCAACATAGTCGCTATAATCAAGTAAAGATACTTGGAATTGAAGCGGCTCGTCGCTGTTATCGACTGGTGCTGGAATATGCTCAAGAATTGCATCATAAAGAACCTCAAGTGTTTCGTCTTGTGAAGCTGGATCAGAATCCAAGCTTGCTGTCCCGTTAAAACCAGAAGCATAAACGACTGGGAATTCAAGTTGCTCATCATTAGCATCAAGTTCGATAAACAGTTCAAGTACCTCATCAACGACTTCTTCCGGGCGTGCAAATTCGCGGTCAATTTTATTTACGACAACGATTGGTTTCAAATTCTCCTCGAGCGCTTTTTTAAGTACGAAACGAGTTTGTGGCATACATCCTTCGTATGCGTCGACAACGAGTATAACTCCGTCAACCATTTTCAAGATACGTTCAACTTCCCCACCAAAATCGGCGTGACCTGGCGTATCTAGAATGTTAATTTTAGTATCTTTATATTCAACCGCTGTGTTCTTCGCAAGAATTGTAATTCCGCGTTCGCGTTCAATAGCATCCGAATCCATTGCCCGATCATCTACTTGTTCGTTTGACCGGAAAATACCGGATTGTTTCAATAGTTGGTCGACAAGTGTCGTTTTACCATGGTCTACGTGTGCAATAATCGCTATGTTTCTTAAGTCTCTACGTTCTGTTGTCATGTTTTCACTCCATTAACTTTTTTCATACGAGTAACTGTGCTATTATAGCACAAGAAGCAATAATATAAAATCTTTTCAATTTAATTTTACGGAGGGTTTTCAGTGAAAGATATCAAATGGATTTTTGTTCTGTATTCAATTGGTGCCATTTTATCAATGTGTGCCATAGGTGTATCTGTTGGACTTAGAAGCATTCCGGGCGCATTTATCGCAATTATCGCCCTGATTCTTGTTATGGGATACGGCTTCAAAACAAAGAAAAAGATGCGCGAACAAGGCGTACTATAAATATTTTAGAAAGCTGTCAAATTGGACCGATTTACGGTCCTTTGGCAGCTTTTATTTTTTCAATCGAATATAATTACTTAAAATATCATTATGCAAACCAGGCCGCGCGACTATAAATGATTCTTGCCCAAGCAAATGTGGCGCATCCCCATTTAAATTTGTCACAACAGCACCCACTTCCTGTGCAATAACAAGCCCCCCGGCTATATCCCACGGGGACAAACGCATGGATATGTATGCATCGAGCCTTCCCGTGGCCACAAAAGCCTGCTCAATCGCCGCAGAGCCATATGAACGGGTTCCACGACACTCGAGAACGAGTCCAATCATTTTCTCATTATCAATAAAGCGGTTCGGTGCAACCCACCTTGCATTAATCCCCACAATCGCATCACTCAGAGGTACCACACCCAACTGCGGGAGCCGCTCATCATTTAAGTAAGCCCCCTCACCTTTTTTAGCATTATAAAAGTCGTCGCGTACCACATCATAGATATACCCTAGTATGCCTACGCCATCCAGATAAATACCAAGCGAAATCGCAAAGTTCATTTTTTGATGAACAAAATTCATCGTCCCATCAATCGGATCAAGATGCCATGTAACTCCAGCGAGCGTCTCAACCGTATCGCCAAAGCCCTCTTCACCAAGAATTTTGTGATCCGGAAAATCTGATTTAATTCGACTAATAAAAAACTGCTCAATTTCACGGTCGATATTTGTTACAAGGTCATTAGCGTTCGTTTTTGTATCAATATCTAAGCGATTAAAAAATGATACACGTATTTTATGACCCGCTTCCTTAATTAGTGATTTTGCATAACGATCAACCAATTCCCAGTTCAATAATAGTCACCCCTCTCCATTCAACTAACTATATCTTTAAGTATAACAAAAAAAGGCATCCGATACACATTTCCCAATTGGAATGTTGTATTCGAATACCTATTTGAACCAACTCAATGTCTTCAAGCGAATCCATTTAACGTTTCCAACTCCCGGTGAATCTCCCGTAATCTGTTTTTGCTTTTCACTACTTGCTTCTCGTCAGTTTGTTGGATTGCATCAAATAAGGCAGCCAATTCATAGTCAAGTTCAAGGTGAAGTACTTTCACATACTCTTTTTCAACATCAGCTTTTCGAATTACATGAACAACTTGCTTCATCGTGAACACCCCTTCCTTCAAATTCATTTTAATTATTCCGTCTATTATAACTACAATATGCGGCTCAAGTTAGTTATTCTAGTCTTAAGCCTTGTTTACTTTATTATCCCCAAATTTCTGTTACGATAAACGTTAAATCTACAAAGGAGGAACAAGGTTGACAAAATACTTTTGGATTCCCGATGATTTTGATGTTTTCACAATAGAGGGATTAGAAAATCGAATGAGCGCACTTCAAACTTTAGTCCAACCGAAATTTGAAGTTCTTGGGAGGCATTTTGCAGATCGTTTGTCGGCCCATGGAAGCGATGAATTCTTCCCGCACGTCGCAAAACATATACGCAGAACAGTAAATCCACCAACCGATAGCTGGGTTGCTATTGCCCCGGCAAAACGAGGATATAAAGCATTGCCACATTTCCAAGTCGGCTTATGGAATACACATCTTTTCATAATCATTGCTGTCATTTATGAAAATCCGGATAAAATAGCAATTTCCGAACGACTCGAGCGTAACGTGAGCATGCTCACATCACTTCCCGAATCTTATGTCGTGTCTGGTGATCATATGAAACCTGAGGCCGTGCATATCAGTGAAGCAGGAAACGATGGAATTGAGAAATTGCTTACTCGACTAAAATCTGTCAAAAAAGCCGAGTTACTTGTTGGACGCCATCTACTAAGCGAAGATGCCATCCGGATGTCAAATGAAGAATTTATTGCGTTTGCTGAAGAAACAATTGACTTATTATTACCCATCTACGACGTTATTATTGGTAAAAGTTAAAGGGATGCAACTTATCGCTGTTTCCCTTTAATCAATTGCCCATCCTCTCCTTCTTGTGCGGCCTTTACAATTTGATAACTACTATATCCACTAGCCTGCTCAAACTCCTTAAATAACGTCTTTTCTTCTGACTTTGAAGGTACGATGGTTTTAAATTCACGATATGCTCTTATTACTTCTGCCCGTTCTACCCCATCTTCATACCCCTTTTCTACAACATCATAAAAAGCAGTTACGCTAATGATTTCATTCGTTGTCCAATCTATCCTAAGCGGGTAACTATAATCCATTATATTTCATCCGTTCTCTTTTCGAAATTCCAACCGTTGCGTATTGCTTCTGCTTCCCTCACCATGCGTCTGAATAAGTCCTCAACAGATGGCACATCATGAATCAGACCAGCAACTTGCCCAGCCCAACCATATCCATTTTCTACTTGACCATCGTGGATAAATCTTTGATTAGCTTTGCCACTTATCAAATCTTTAAGGGCATCATAATCAGCATTTTCCGCTTCCATACTCACTATTTTTTCCGTCCACGGGCCTTTTAATGCTCGTGCCGGAGCCCCAAGCGTCCGTTTAATAACAGTCGTATCTACTTCACTACTTGCAAGTAGTGCATCTATGTATGCCTGAGACGCGTGTACGCACTCTTTCGTTGCGATAAATCTTGTACCCATTTCAACGCCCTCCGCCCCCAACGCATGGGCTGCCATCCAACCACGACCGTCTCCAATACCTCCCGATGCAATTACAGGTATCGAAACAGCATCCACCACTTGTGGGGTCAGCACCATCGTGCCGATATCATCACGACCCAGGTGGCCGCCGCCTTCTTGCCCAACGACCATTACCGCATCTGCACCTAACTCCTCTGCTTTCACGGCTTGGCGTTTAGCAGCGACCAGGACAAGCTTCTTAATGTCCGTATTTTTTAGTTGCTCAAAAAATGGGGTTGGATTTCCTCCCGTCACAGATACTACCTCGACACCCTCTTCAATTGCTACATCTACCATATGTGAAAACGGTCGACCATGTTGGCCAATAGCAAAGTTGACACCAAACGGCTTATCTGTCATTTCTTTCACTTTTTTTATTTCTTCACGCAGCGCTTCGGGTGAATCCAAACTCATAGCTGTGATCTGTCCCAATCCCCCTGCATTCGATACTGCTGCACAAAGATCAGCGTAAGCAAGATACGCAAGCCCTCCTTGCACTATGGGATACTTTACCCCAAGTAAGTCAGTCAAACGTGTTTTCCATTCCATAATCAATGCCCCCATTATGTATCGATTTTATAGTTCTTTGTTATTCCACACCCTTAATGAGCGCAGGATCCAGCATTTCATAGCCTTTCCCGCGTAATCCCACAACTATCTCTTCCAATGCATCCGCAGTCCATTCACGGTCATGCATTAAAAGATTGACACCGTCGCGTAATAACTCCGTATTTATCATAATATCTGCGATTGCATCTTTTTCCATATACTGCTTTTCCCAGTCATAGCCATAGGACCAGTTCATAAGAAGCATTCCATCCTCTTTTACTAAATCTCTACTAAAGTCAGTGTTTTGTCCAAACGGCGCTCTAAAAAATCGCGGACGCTCGCCGATGATTTCTTCAACCATATCACTAACTAAAATGATTTCTTCCCGTTGTTCATCTTCTGAAAGTTGTTGTAAATCTGCATGTGTCATTGTATGGTTCCCAATTTCAAATCCCATATCATGAATTTCTTTAATAATTTCTTTCTTTTCATAGGAATCAATAAAATGGCCATTGACAAAGAATATTGCGGGCGCATTTAATTCTTTTAATGTTTTCGCCATATCAAGCGAACGCTTATCTGGTGCATCGTCAATCGTTAGAAGGGCCACTTTTGAATTGGCATCACCAATCGGGGTAAATCCCCACGTAGCGTCTAATTCATATTCAGGTTCCACAATTTCAACTACTGGTTCTTCGACCTCTGCTACTTCTTCAATTTGTTCTTGCTCGCTATCAGTCGTTTCTGGCTCCAATACCTCTTTTTCAGTTTTCTCTGTTGCACTCCCACCTGAACAAGCAGATATTAACAGTGTAAGTGCCGCAATTATAAATAGTAGTTGTTTTTTCAAGTTAGTTACCATCCTCTCAATTGTACATTATATCATAGAGACCGTTCTGAATTAAACCGCGATTATTAGGTTGCAAACAATTGATAATTAACCGTAAATCCGGAGTTATATGTGCTAATTGATGCCATTCTATTATGTATCATAGTTATTTATCTAAGACTAAAGATATTGCGCTTAATTTTTCCTGTTAATTTACTAATATTCAAGAAAACATAATAAAATAATTAAGTAAAAAAATCGTCTGCAAGGTGTAATTAACACCCTGCAGACGATTATTTTTGTACTTATTACATCATATGAATTGGTCGACCTAATAACACTTCTGCTGCTTCAACAGTAATTTCACCTAGTGTTGGGTGAGCATGAATTGTCATTGCGATATCTTCAACAGTCATACCCGCTTCGATAGCAAGTCCAAGTTCAGCGATCATATCTGATGCGCTTTCCCCTACGATTTGCGCTCCAAGTAGTAGTCCATCTTCTTTACGTGCAACAAGTTTCACAAATCCTTCTGTTGCGTCAAGAGCGATTGCACGCCCGTTCGCAGCATATGGGAAACGTCCGCCTGTTACTTCATAACCTTCATCTTTTGCTTGCTTTTCATTCAAACCAACAGTTGCCATTTCTGGATCTGTGAAACAAACAGCGGGTATTGCCATGTAATCGACTTCTGATTTCATTCCTGAAATTGCTTCAGCTGCAATTTTCGCTTCATATGAAGCTTTATGTGCAAGCTGTAATCCAGGTACGATATCACCAATTGCATAGATTGATGGAATGCTAGTACGGCACTGCTTGTCAACTTCGACAAGGCCACGATCATCCATTTTAATACCTATCTCTTCAAGACCCATTTCATCCGTGTTCGGGCGACGACCAACTGTTACGAGTACATAATCAGCTTCAACTTTTTTCTCTTCTCCGCCGACTTCATATGTAACTGTAACGCCTGTTTCAGTCTCTTCCACGCCTTTTGCAGAAGCTTTTGTAACTATTGTAACGCCTTTTTTCTTCAAGCCACGTTTAACAATACCTGTCATTTGCTTTTCAAAGCCAGCAAGAATGTCATTAGCACCTTCAATAATTGTAACTTCAGATCCAAGGTTCGCATAAGACGAACCAAGTTCAGTTCCAATATAACCGCCGCCAACTACGACAAGTTTTTTCGGTACTTCTTTCAAGCTTAATGCGCCTGTCGAGTTAATCACTCGCTCTGTAAATTTGAAACTCGGGATTTCAATTGGACGCGAACCTGTCGCAACGATTGCAGTTTTAAACTTGTAGGTTTGAGCAGAGTCCTCAGTGATAACACGAACTGTGTTTCCGTCTACAAAGTAAGCTTCCCCTTGAACAGTTTCAACTTTATTTCCCTTAAGAAGTCCTTCAACGCCGCCTGTTAATCTACTAACTACGCCATCTTTAAACTCTTGTGATTTCGTGAAATCTAGTTTTACATCAGTTGCAGTAATACCCATCGCTTCAGAATCTTTCGCCTTCGCGAAACGCTGACCTACAGAGATTAGTGCTTTAGACGGGATACACCCTACGTTCAAGCATACGCCACCAATACTGCCTCTTTCGACAATTGTTACTTTTTGACCTAATTGAGCTGCACGAATTGCTGCAACATATCCTCCAGGTCCTGATCCAACAACGAGTGTTTCTACTTCAATCGGAAAGTCTCCTACTACCATTTGTTTACCCCTCCATTAATAATAATTCTGGATTACTAAGCATTTCCTTAATATGGTTCAATGCACGCTGTGCTGTAGCACCATCCATCATTCTATGGTCGAATACAAGTGATAAAGCAAGTACCGGAACTGCAACAATCTCACCGTTTTTCACGACCGGCTTTTCAGCGATACGACCAATTCCTAGAATAGCAACTTCCGGATGGTTAATAATCGGTGTAAACCATAGGCCGCCTGCAGAGCCAATGTTTGTAATCGAACATGAAGCTCCACTCATTTCAGCTAACGTTAATTTGCTGTCACGAGCTTTTACTGCTAGTTCATTAATCTCACTTGAAATAGCAAACATCGACTTACGATCAGCATTCTTCACAACAGGTACGACTAGGCCACGCTCTGTGTCCGCCGCAATACCGATATTGTAATAATGCTTTTGAATTACTTCCTCAGTAGCATCGTCAAATGAAGTGTTGAGCTCTGGGAATTTACGCAACGTACTTACAAGAGCCTTTACAACATAAGGCAAATACGTAAGTTTAATATCTTTTTCAGCTGCGATATGCTTGAACTTGTTACGATGTGTAACGAGTTCTGATACATCTACTTCATCTAGTAGTGTAACATGAGGAGCCGTATGTTTCGAATTAACCATTGCTTTGGCAATAAGTTTTCTCATACTCGGCATCTTAGAACGCGTTTCAGGGAAATCACCTTCAAGTGTTACCGGCTGCTCTTGAGCTGGTGCTGCGCTATTTGTTTCTTCAGAAGTTTCTATAGTTTCTGTAGTTTCTGTTGATGTTTGACCACCGCTCATAAATGATTCAACGTCTTCTTTCAAAACGCGACCATTTTTACCCGAGCCAGCTACTTGACGTATTTCAATATCATTATCGCGCGCAAATTTTCGAACAGATGGCATTGCGATAATCCGACGATTGGGATCTACGTCTGTTTCAGCAGCGGGTGCTGGTGTAGATGCTTCTTTTTCTTCTTTCGGCGCTTCTACTTCTTTAGCTGGCGCATTAACCTCTTGTTTTTCTTGTTCTGTTGGTTTTTCTGCTTCAACCTCAGTATCTTTTTCATGTAAATCCTCATAACCAGGTGCATCTATTTGAATTAGTTTATCTCCAACAATTGCAACTGTTCCTTCAGGTACCAATAGTTTTTCAACAGTACCTGTAACTGGTGATGGAATTTCTACAACTGACTTATCATTTTGAACTTCAAAAAGAATATCATCCTCATTAACTTTATCGCCTTCGGCAACAAGCCACTTCAGAATTTCTCCTTCATGAATTCCTTCTCCAATATCTGGTAAACGGAATACATACGACACATAATTCACCCTTCCTTTTTATAAATAACAATGTTTCAAAATGACATTCATTAAATCAGAATGTCAAAACTTTATTAGCTGCCTCAATGATGTCGGTAGCATTTGGTAACCAAGCATTTTCACCTTGTGCATATGGATAGATCGTATCTGGTGCAGTTACACGAAGTACCGGTGCTTCAAGACTCAAAATAGCACGTTCTGTAATTTCAGAAACAACATTCGCCGCAACTCCAGCTTGTTTCTGTGCTTCTTGTACAACGATTGCGCGATTTGTTTTTTCAACAGAAGCGATAATCGTTTCAATATCAAGTGGATGCACTGTGCGTAAATCGATTACTTCAACAGAATGCCCTTCTTTTTCTAGCTCTTCAGCAGCTTTCAAACTTTCTTGAACCATCGCACCATAAGCAATAATCGTAATGTCAGAACCTTCGCGCTTCACGTCTGCTTTACCTAGCGGAATTGTATACTCTTCTTCAGGAACCTCTTGTCTGAATGAGCGGTATAGTTTCATATGCTCAAGGAAGACGACCGGATTTTCATCACGGATTGCTGAAATAAGAAGTCCCTTTGCATCATATGGTGTTGACGGAATAACTACTGTCAATCCAGGTTGCGCTGCCATTAGTCCTTCAAGACTATCCGCATGCATTTCTGGTGTTGCTACGCCACCACCAAATGGTGCGCGTATTGTAACAGGACCATTGAAGCGTCCTCCACTACGGAACTGCATACGTGCAAGTTGTCCACTGATAGAGTCCATAACTTCATAAACAAAGCCGAAAAACTGTATTTCCATAACTGGACGGAATCCTGTTAGAGATAGACCGATTGCTAATCCACCAATACCAGATTCTCCTAGCGGCGTATCAAATACACGCTCTTCGCCAAATTCTTTTTGTAACCCTTCAGTGGCACGGAATACTCCTCCGTTGTTTCCAACATCTTCACCGAAGACCAGAACGTTTTCATCATTTTTCAACTCAGTACTTAGCGCTTGGTTTATCGCTTGAATCATCGTTAATTGTGCCATCGATTACTTCGACTCCTTCTCAGTGTAAATATCAAGCTGTTCCTTCAAGTTATATGGAAGCTCGCCTTTATACATAATATTGATGAAATCGCTCACTTTTTGTTTAGGAGCTGCGTCTGCTTCTTTAATCGCAACTTTAATGTCTTCTGTTGCGTCTTCGATCACTTTAGCTTCTTGCTCTTCGCTCCATATTCCTTTTGCTTCTAGGTACTTACGGAAGCGGATAAGTGGATCGCGTTTTTCCCATTCGCTGTCTGTTTCAGACGTACGGTAACGTGTCGGGTCATCCCCGGCCATCGTATGTGGACCGTAGCGGTAGCAGAAGGTCTCGATCAATGTCGGTCCATCGCCATTTACTGCGCGTTCACGTGCATCTTTTGTAGCTGCGTAGACTGCAAGTGGATCCATACCATCGACGAGAATACTTGGAATTCCTGCTGCAATTCCTTTTTGCGCAAATGTTTTACCAGCAGATTGCACACTACTTGGTGTAGAAATTGCAAACTGGTTGTTTTGAATAATAAATATTGCTGGAGCACGGTAAGCGCCCGCAAAGTTAATTCCTTCATAGAAATCACCTTGAGAAGTTCCACCGTCACCTGTATATGTCATTGCAACTGATTTTTGTTTGCGTTTTTGGAAACCAAGCGCAACTCCAGCCGCCTGGATATATTGTGCTCCGATAATAATTTGTGGTGGGAATACATTAACGCCTTCTGGAATAGCTCCACCCATATAGTGACCACGTGACCATAAAAACGCCATTGATAATGGAAGTCCGTGCCAAATCATTTGTGGAACATCACGATAGCCCGGTAGAATGAAATCTTCTTTTTCTAGCGCGAAATGAGATGCTATTTGTGAAGCCTCTTGTCCCGCAGTAGGTGCGTAGAAACCAAGACGGCCTTGTCGGTTTAGTGAAATTGATCGTTGGTCCAAAATACGCGTATAAACCATTCTCGTCATTAATTCGACAAGTTCCTCGTCGGACATTTTCGGGTCCATGCTTTCGTTGACGATTTCGCCTTCTTCATTTAATATTTGAACCATTTCAAACTTGTCTTCAATCTCGTGAAGCGTTTTAACTGGATCAAAGCTCTTATTAGTTTTTGCAGCCATTTTCGGCAACTCTCCTTCGTAACTGTATTATGAATCCGTAGTGTGTTTATTGGTACAATCTATTCACTTGTAAGTATACTTAATTGAAACCGTACGGTCAAACATTGTATTCGCAAGCCTATTATACCGATACAATAATCGGAATTCACACACAGCCCCCTTCTGTATTAGTACAATGAGGGAGCTGTGTTATAACAAAGTGTGTCGTTTAATGTCATCTTCGCCAATAATAAAAAGGACTAATAAGCTGCTTAAGCTACTAGTCCTTTCCCTAATTCTTTAATGTTACTCTTTTTCTAGGTCGTTAAAAATTTTTTCTTTAATATCATTCACCTTAACAGTCGACCCATTAAACGATTCGATTGATTCTTTAACTACATCATTTTGCTTGTTTACCTCACCAACTAATTCTTGTAACACCGTAATATCTACTTCCTCATCGGAAAGTTTTACATAAAGATCTTTTTGCATCTCACTTAATTTCTTATAATTTTCAATAAAAATCGAATGATTATCATATCGACTATTTATCGCTTTCTTTAATTCCTCAACTTCTTTTTTCGTATTGCCTTCCGCCTTCTCGATTACCTTGTCAAAAGATGCAACTGTTTCTTTCGCTTTTTTCATAGAAGCTTCTTCGTCCTTGATTTGTTCAAGTCGTTTTTCAAGGGACTCTTCAACTTCCCCTAGTTTTGTTTTCAACTCATCCTTTTGTTCCTGTGTTAAATTCATCATTTCGTTAAAGGTCGCTTGTTCTGATTTCTCAAGACTATTAAGCTCTTCTTGTAATCCACGGTAGTCCTTTTCAGCATTGCTCATATCCGATAAGGCATTTGAAAGCTCTTTTTCAGTAGAAGAACCGAAAGTGCACCCTGAAAGGAGTAATGTACCAACTATTGCTAACCCTGCTATGTATCTTCTCAAAATTATACCCCTCCAATTTACTTTGAATTATAGCTTGTTTTTGCAAAAAACTCAACCACGTGCTAAATTCCTTTCATGCTTATTCCCATTCCCTTATACTTTTGTATATAATAAAGACTGAAAGGATGTTATTAAGATGATTTTAATGGAAGACATTGTACGGGAAGGACACCCTGCCCTGCGCAAAAAGTCGGTAGAGGTTACATTCCCACTATCTACTGAAGACCGAACACTTTGCGATGATTTACTTAACTATCTTAAAAATAGTGCTGATCCCGAGATTTCAGAAAAATATAGCTTGCGTGCTGGCGTCGGAATAGCCGCACCGCAAATAAATGTAACTAAAAGAGTTTTCGCTTTGCATCTGCCTGAGCTAAAAGGTGAGACTTTAAGCTTTATCGCCATCAACCCTAAAATTGTTAGCCATTCTGTTGAAAAAACATACTTGGAATCTGGTGAGGGCTGTTTATCCGTAGACAGAAATATTGAAGGTTATGTTCCCCGCTACAAACGAATAACTATCACAGCCTTTGACGTTGAAGGTAATGAATTTAAATTGCGACTGAAGGGATTAGCTGCAATCGCCTTCCAACATGAACTCGACCATTTAAACGGTATCATGTTTTATGACCATATAGATAAAGCTGATCCTTATAAAGAGATTCCCGGTGCGGTCCCATTCATGCGCGATTAGAATAACCCCTTTACTTACTTTTACCGAGACTAATAAACAAACTCCTAACTTGACAGAAAGTTCTGAATGGACTATAATCAGTAGTAAGGAGTGATATAGCCATGTATAAACGCCTAAAACGAAAAGTGTTAAGACGGCTTAATGGCATACTCGGAAAAAAAACAATCGCATAACATTTAAGCCGACAGTAATAATTTGTCGGCTTTTCTTTATTTTACCCAAATGACATGCTATTATATAGAGAATGATTTCAATTGAACGTTAAAAGGAGAGCTAAAATGATGATTTACAAAGTCTATTACCAAGAAAATGTGCTAGAAGTGCCAGTCCGCGAAAATACCAAAAGCATGTATATCCAAGCCGACTCAGAAAAAAAGGTGCGCGAACTATTACAGGGTCGCAACTACAATGTCGAGTACATTCAACTACTTGAAGGAAAGCATCTTGAATTCGAGCAAGCTTTATCACACTTCGAGCTTGAGCAGGTTTAATTATGAATCCTATTAAAAATAATGAAACTGGCGTTTTCGCACTAGGCGGACTAGGCGAAATCGGGAAGAACACATATGGTGTACAGTTTCAAGACGAAATCATCTTAATTGATGCAGGCATTAAATTCCCAGATGACGAGCTACTCGGAATTGACTATGTTATACCCGACTACTCATATCTCGAACGCAATGCTGACAAGATTAAAGGCCTTTTCATTACACACGGCCACGAAGATCACATCGGTGGGATTCCATATTTACTTCGTAAAATAAACGTACCTGTTTATGGCGGGAAGCTTGCTTTAGGTCTACTTCGGAACAAACTTGAAGAACACGGTCTATTACGTTCTACGACGATGATTCCAATCGATGAAGACGATGTCATTAAATTCCGTAAAACTTCTGTATCGTTTTACCGTACTGCCCATAGTATTCCAGATGCATTTGGTGTGGTTGTCAAAACTCCATCCGGTAATATTGTTCATACGGGTGATTTCAAGTTCGATTTCACACCAGTTGGAGAACCGGCAAACTTAACCCAAATGGCAAAAATCGGTAGCGATGGTGTACTTTGTCTCTTATCCGACAGTACGAATGCCGAAATACCAGGATTTACAATGTCTGAACGTAAAGTTGGCGACAGCCTGAATGAGATATTCAGAAAAGTTGATGGTCGTATTATTTTCGCAACATTTGCTTCGAATATCCACAGACTGCAACAAGTAATCGTAGCCGCACAGGAATTCGGTCGTAAAATTGCCGTTTTCGGTCGGAGTATGGACAACGCAATCCGAATCGGTCGTGAACTTGGCTATATTGATGCACCAAAAGAGCTTTTTGTGGATACACACTCGTTAAATAAGCTACAAGCAAGCGAAGTCATGATTTTATGTACAGGTAGCCAAGGAGAACCAATGGCTGCACTTTCGCGTATCGCAAACGGTACACATCGCCAAGTACAAATTCATCCTGGGGATACAGTGATTTTCTCATCTTCTGCTATTCCTGGAAATACGCTTAGCATAAATAAAGTTATTAACTCATTGTTCCGTGCTGGCGCAGATGTTTTACATGGTTCACTTGATAATATCCATACTTCTGGCCATGGTTCTCAAGAGGAACAAAAGCTAATGCTCAGACTTATTAAACCAAAATACTTTATGCCCATACACGGCGAATATAGAATGATGAAAATGCATACAGAACTCGCAGTTGACTGTGATGTGCCTGTCGAAAACACGTTTGTCTTAGGTAACGGTGACATGCTCGCCCTAACCGCAGACAGTGCAAGACTTGCTGCACGTATACCATCCGGGGATGTTTACATTGACGGAAGTGGAATCGGTGATATCGGTAACGTTGTCTTACGCGATCGCAAAATGCTATCCGAAGATGGACTAGTTATCGTTGTTGCTACTATTGATAAAAAGAAAAACCGTGTCGTTTCTGGACCTGATATCATTTCACGTGGATTTGTCTACATGCGTGAATCAGGTGTCATGATTCATGATGCACAGCGTATGTTAACAAGACAATTGCAAACAAAAATTGCAAATTCTCCTGGTAATGTTGCGGCGCTGAAAACAGAAATCGTCGATGTATTAGGACCCTATTTATACGAAAAAACAGAACGAAAACCAATGGTATTACCTGTAATTTTAGAAGTATAATAACTATAAAAATCCCGTTGCATATAAAATGCAACGGGTTTTTTGTTTATATTTGTCGAACTAATATATTATCATTAGCGAAGTAGCTTTTTTTCAAAGAGATGAAGATCTACATCAGAGCCTATAATTATAAGAATATCTTCTTTTTGAATTTCCTCAATTGTTTGGGGGGATATGAGAATCTCATAGCCACGTTTAATGGCAACGATATTTATCCCGTACCTCGCCCTAATGTCTAAATCAATAATTGTCTTTCCTGCAATTTTATCAGTCGCCTTCATTTCAGCGATTGAATGTTCATCGGATAATTCGAGATAATCAAGTATATTATTAGATACCATGCTATTTGCAATTCTAATTGCCATATCACGTTCTGGATGAACGATAATATCAGCACCTATTTTCTTCAACACTTTTTCATGAAGGATGTTTTGTGCTTTCACTGTGATTTTTGGCACACCTATTTCTTTTAACATGAGCGTCGTTAAAATACTCGCTTGTATATCTTCACCGATCGCCACAATGACATGTTCAAAGTTTCTGATACCTAAAGATTCTAGGACTGATTCATCAGTTGTATCAGCAGTAACGGCCTGTGTTGCTATAGAAGCAAAATCCTCTACTTTATCTTGTGATATATCAATAGCCATTACGTGAGCATCCAGATTTATCAGCTCAGAAACGATACTTCCTCCAAAACGGCCAAGCCCTATGACAACAAATTCTTTCTTCATCTAAATCTTCCCCCTCGTTCGCTATGTGAATAGGAATAGTTTAACACACGCTCACCATTACCTAAAAGAAAAACCCAGTAACGTATGGTATACGTTACTGGGCTCGGCTTGATATAAAGTAAATATTATTCTTGTTCCGCTTATTTTATTTCATCAAGTACGCGTTTCACACGTTTTTCTAACATTTGCATCCCGCTACCACCTGCTTGGAAATGTCGCAACTGCCCACCTTTATCAAATACATAATAAGCTGGCACATGCTCGTTGCCAAAAGCATTAGTCAACTTCATTTCATTGTCTACAAAAATCGGCTGTTTAATGTCATGCTCAATTGCTGTTGATTTAATAAAATCAATATCTAAATCAGCTTCAGAACGTGGAATATGAACAGCAACTACGCTCAAGTGTTCCTTAAAGCGATCTCGAAAATCATTTACAGTCGGCATTGACTCTTTACACATATAGCAGCTTACTGACCAAAAGTGGATTAGTGTCGGTTTTTCACCAATCAACTCTGCTTTTGTTTTTTCACCGTTTAACCAAGCTGTTTCGCCTACTAGTTCCGGCATTAACTCACGTAACTTCAATGTTTATCCTCCTTTATTTAAAAAATCCCCACAGCGGTTATTTCGCGTGGAGATTTAGCTAAATAAAAATTAGAGCATCCATTGTAAAGGCTGGAGTCTGTTCACCTAACATATGTGTATTCACATTAAAAATTCCTTCATAAATTCTGTCATGACATTTAAGTCCTGCTCAAGTCTTATTAAGAGAATCAAAGCAATAAGCCAAATTCAAACAACGCGCATTGAAGATTAGAGTCTTCTATTAAAAGATGTTTAATTTATGACAGTGCCAGGTAATTATAATATTCAGTTACAGCTCGAAGGTTTTTCAGGTCTAGCTTCACAAAATTCACAATTTGGATCTTCACATGGAACGTCTCGCCATTCATCACAATCTTTACAGTAGATTGAATCGAATTCATCATTATAAGAAAGAATTTCCAAACACTCGGGACAATGATTAGGTAATTCAACCCAATCAATAATCTTTCTATTTTTCGCAAGAAATATACCTTCAAAAGGCTCCTTCTCTACTGCCGTTTGTAGCACATCATCCCAGCTAAGTCCGAGATCCTCCATCGTCCATTTCCGCTCATCAGGGTCCAAATAAATAACCATTTTCTTACCCAATCAACTTCACCCCTTTATTCGCTATATTGTACCACGAAACGCTAAGATTTCAATTACAAGAGTCACTGCTTTTTAAATGACTTTTCCAACTCTATTGAATTACCAAATCACGCACCTCATATTTCAAGTGGGTGCCAACCTTCAAGTAAAATTTATTCCTGATGATATTAACAACTCAAATAACTCTTCTTACTATCACCTGTGAATTATATAAATATGACAACTTTACCGTTCCAAGAAGGTGTATTCGAATTAGACGTATGGTAAAGTAATTTAGTAGCACGAAATAGTTTGGGAAGTTGGGATGCTTTGTCTTTGAAATCGAATAACTTTGCTCTTTATATACTTATGTTTAACATGTTCATTGCTATGTCTGGTATCGGCCTAATTATTCCAATTATGCCAGAATATCTTGGCACGTTTGGCGTTGCCGGTCAAGTCCTCGGATTTCTCGTTGCGATATTCTCCCTTGCACAGTTTATTTTCGCACCAATTGCGGGCGATTTATCTGATAAGCATGGGCCAAAAAATCTAATTATTGTCGGATTAATTATCTTCGGGTTATCTCAATTAGTATTTGGTTTATCCGATGAATTATGGATGTTATTTGTTGCAAGATTCTTCACTGGATTAGGTGCTGCTTTTCTTGTCCCGCCCATGATGGCATTTGTGGCAAATATTACGACATTTGAAGAGCGTGGTAGAGGAATGGGACTTCTTGGTGCTTCTATGTCCCTTGGTTTCATGATTGGACCTGCAATTGGCGGTTTCCTTTCGAAAATCAGCTTGGAGTTCCCTTTCTACTTTGCAACCGCCGCCGCATTATTAGCAGCTGTCATTTCATTTTTCGCCTTGCCTAATCCGCCACCGCGGGCTCAATCAGAAACACAAAAGAAGAAAAAGCGCGAAAACCTGTTCCAGCAATTGAAACGATCAGCATCAACACCATATTTTGTTATGTTCATCGTTATGTTTGTCTTTTCCTTTGGACTCGCTAATTTTCAATCAACGATTTCACTTTACGTTGATCAAAAATATGGGTACACACCCTCACAAATTGCAGTGATCATTACTATTGGTGGCTTTGTCGGCGTCATCGCTCAAACTTTCTTTATCAATCCATTGTTTAAACGCTTTGGCGAGATGCGCGTCATCCTAGTAAATCTTATCTTTGCGGCATTTGGAATGATTGGCATATTATTTGTTGATTCGTTCTCAATGATTCTCTTTGTTTCAATGATATTCTTTACCGCAACGTCCCTTCTTCGTCCGGCAGTTAATACGCTTGTTTCTAAACTTGCGGGGGATGAACAAGGTTTTGCGGCCGGAATGATAACAGCCTATATGAGCCTAGGGAACATGATTGGTCCAGCACTTGCTGGTATTATGTTCGATATTAACATTACTTATCCTTATATTATGGGTACATTCCTTCTGCTTGTTTGTTTTGTCATCGCCTTTTACTGGTCGAAGCGAAGTACAGAATTACTTAGCGAGTTAGAATAAGTTATGGATGGTTAATAAATAATAGTCTAGTATTTACAGACGCTAAAAAGCCGTTACACCGAAGTTCAATCCGGTGTAACGGCTTTTTTATAGCTAGTATCTTTACTCCTTTTTCCTACTTTAGTGAAAGCTTATTATTTGTTCTTATGATTTTCGCATGTTTTTGGACCATTTCCGTAAATACGCCCACTTGTTTTAATTCGAATGACGATTCATAGCCAATAAGCCAAGTATCCCGTGTTAACTCAAATTCCTCTTCGCTATTTAATAAAGGAATTTTATTTACATCCTCATCTCCAGTTAAGGTAATTGCCGGCAATATAGCATAGCCAATTCCGTTAAGTGCAAGTTGCTTACACGTTTCAATTTGGTCTACGGTTATTTGCCTGCCCGGTTTTCGGGAAAAATGTCGATGCCACCAATGCTGTATTTCACGGTGATAGTTCGAATCACTTTTGAATTGTATAAATGGACGGCTCGTTTCTTTTAATTGATCAATTGATGTAATTTCACGGTCTACTAAATACAATTGATCACGGAATAAATGCACTTTCCGCCCTTTCCAATCTGTTTGACCACGAACAATTCCTACATGCGCTTCCCGCTCATTAAGAGCCTTTACAATTTCGGAACTATATCCTGTCATAAGTGAAATTTGTGCATCAGGGTAACGCTCAATGTATTCTTTCAATACTTGTGGAAGCCATGTTTGCCCCACAATTGATGCACATGCAACTTTCAACGTCCCATGTACTTTATCAATCATTGAAGCAATCATTTCAAATGTTTCTTCGCGTTTGACAAGTACTTCTTTTGCATAATCAACGATAATTTCGCCTTCTGGGGTTAGTTCCAATCCTTTTTGAGATCGTATAAATAACTGCGTTTCCCATTCCTTTTCAATCGATTGAAGTCTTTGCGAAAGTGCCGGTTGTGATAAAAATAAACGATCTGCAGCTTTACGCATATTTCCTTCTTCGGCAAGCGCTTTTATTATTTCCAATTCAATCATCGACATCTAATAGCCCCTTTCCCCGAGGTATCCGTAAAATAAGCAATACACTAATGATTGCAAGTGCCCCTACGCTTATGTGAACCCATTGCAGTGAAATATTTAACGCATCTTGAAGCAGCCGAATCTCTCCACCTGAAATTGATTGCCGGGTTTCCTCTGTAAGCAGTAAATTTATATCATTTAATTCGAAATCGGACCCTTTGTTTTTAAAATGCCCCATCAGTTTGGTATTTAGTATCGCTCCGAAAAATGCAGCCCCTACCGTATTCCCAAAATTACGCATGAACATATTTGCCGCAGTGGCAGCACCACGAACTTTCCTTGGCACGGACCCTTGTATCGTAACGGTAAATGAAGTCCCCGTCAGCCCCATTCCGACGCCAACGAAGAAGCTTGCCATTGCCGCCCACCACGGTCCTGAAGTTGCATTCATCAAAATAAATAAGACGGACCCGATAACGAGTGAAATGCCTCCGATAAATGACACAACAAATGGCCCATGCCTGAGTAATAAATGCCCCGCAGCCGATGATGCAATCGGCCAGCCTATCGACATGGCCGTTAGCGTAAAGCCTGCGACGATTGCAGGTTGCTCCATAACCCCAGTTACATAGGTAGGTAAATATGTAGTGACTCCTATTAATATAATCCCAGTTGTAAACGATACTAGATTTGCATAGAATATAACTGGGTTTTTCCAAATCGAAAACGGCATCATTGGATCTTTTGCAGTCCGCTCAACGAGAAAGAATAATAGCAGTAATCCTATACCAAAAAGTAATAACACAATACTATAAAATGATAATCGAGCGAATGATTGGCCACCTTCTACAAGCCAAAATAAAATTGCTGACAAGGATAACGTTAAGAGTACCGCACCTTTATAATCAATTGAAATTTTTTTCTCTCGCTCCGGCTCATGAAGGAACAATCCAATTCCAATCATCGCAAGGAGGCCTAAAGGGACATTTATCCAAAATATATATTCCCACCTAAAATAATGGACAATTCCACCGCCAACTAAAGGACCGAGAACAGCGGAAATCCCCCAAACGCTTGCCAAATAACCTTGAATTTTTGCCCGCTCTTCCGTTGAGTAAATATCTCCAATAATCGTTGTCGCTATTGGCATCACCGCACCCGCACCAAGACCTTGAATAAGTCTAAATAAGATTAATTGCTCCATTGATACAGCGAATCCACATAAAATCGAACCGACTAAAAATATAAACATACCGATAAAAAGAATCGGCTTTCTGCCAAATAAATCGGCCAATTTCCCATAAATAAGAACAGTAACGGTACTCATAAGTAGGTAAGCAGAAAATATCCAACTGTATCTCGAGAAACCACCGAGATCAGATACGATTACAGGCATTGCAGTTGTCACAATTGTCGCTTCTATCGCGCTTACAAACATTGCGAGCATGACCGCTATTAGAACTAATGGGCGATTGGTAATTCTCGAAGTCTTCATTCCTTCACCTTCCAAACAGAAAAAGACCCCGTCAAGGAGCCTTTCTTAATTGACATACTTAGCATGCCCTTTATATCCGGCGCACTTAAACTGCGTTTAATGGATATTATATATATATTTTTTAAACTCTTTTAAAATCACTCTTCTTGTTAATATACCTGCAAATGTTCCGTCTTCTTCAACAACACAAACAAATGGATTGTCGATAACCATATCGAGTCCTTTTTGAATTCGGTCTCCCGTTCGGATTGTTGCAATGTCTACTCTCATTATTTCATCTACTTTTAAATCAGGTAATCTTTCATATTCAATATGGGCTAACCCTAAGATAGAATCGGTAACAGTTCGTATACTAAGCAGACCTTTTAGTCGATCTTGCGCATCTAGTACTGGAACTGCCGAATAACCTGTTTTTGTTAAAACAAGCAGCGCATGTTCCGCATTATTGCCAATCTGTACGTGCACAACCTTTTCAGCAGGTATAATATAATCGGCGATTGGTCTAAATAAAAACTCTTTATTTTCAACTGTAATCATAAAATCGGCTCCTTACACCTATTTGCTAAGCAGATAAATACTTCTTATCTATCATATCACAAGTAGCTAAGGCAAACCTCCCGAAAAGTGCTATCTATTCCTAATCTCTCTGCTGAACAAGAATCAGAAAAACCCCTTTCAATAGAAAGAGGTTGCATAATAAGTTATGACAATTCCCATGAATGTAACCGCAATTAAAATAATCCATAGAATCGGATTTAACGTAAATGGATGTTCTACAATCGTACTACTTATTTCAGAGCGAGCTTCTTCTTCTGGAACTCCACCTGACGATTTTCTAACCGCAAATATGCAAATCAAGCAAATCACTACAACCACAACAGTTAGCGGACCTTTCCATATGTCCATAGCCAATCCCTCCTACTCAATCAAAGGATGGCTAATGTGATTGTTTTTATGCATTAAAAAGGAAATTTGTTCAGCCACTGACCTCCGTCAAGCGTAACTATTTCACCATTCATATACGATGCTTTATCAGACATAATAAATGCTGCTAATTCCGCAATCTCTTCAGGCTGTCCAAGTCTACCTAGCGGGATTGACGCCATCGTGCGTTTTGCCTGCTCGTCGGATTGCCAAAGCCTCTCTGCGCCACCTGTGCGATCGATTGGTCCTGGAGCTATACCATTTACCCTTATTCCATATTGCGTACCCCATTCAACCGCCAGTGTCCTCGTTAGCGACATTACACCCGCTTTGGCTGCTGCCGAATGGATAATTCCCGCTCCCGCATCCCATGCATAGGTTGCAAGCATATTTAAAATTGTTCCTTTTTGTTTTTTCTCGATCCAATATTTCCCGACCGCACTAGAACAATAAAACGTACCATTTAACACAATATCGATTACTGACTTCCAACCGTTTGGTGATAATTCTTCCGCGCGTACGATAAAGTTTCCCGCTGCGTTGTTCACAAGTCCATCAATGCGCCCGAACTTTTCATCCGCAAAGTCGACCATTGCCTGTACAGATTCAACATTTCGAACATCCATCTGAAATATGTGTGCGTTTTCCCCGATTTCCTCTTTAGCTGCGTTTAAACGATCCAAATCCCTACCTGTGATTACAACATTAGCACCTTCTTGCGCAAACTTTTTCGCCATATACTTACCCATTCCATTCGATCCGCCTGTAACAATCATCACTTTTCCCTCATACATTTTATTTCCCCCTTTTTGGAATGAATGAATACCCACTCATTATAGTACCATAAAATTAATACAATGACGATAAAGAAATATCTTTGAGCAAGAAGCAGATGCTCGTATTATAAGAAATTCTTTGAGTATATGCTTTCAGACGTTACTAATTTATTTCCTCTTTGGCGAGTATCTCTTTAATTATATGTACAAATCGTGCCTATCTTGGTAGAATAGATAGTGGTTGCCCAGTAATGGGACCCATTATTACATGAATGAAGGAGGTTTATTTTGAATCTGCACTCAATTCGCCAACTAACAATCGCCATTTATACAGTGAATCGTCATGCAAAGACTGCCCCAGATAATAAAGAATTATATGAGCTGAAAAAAAAGGCACTTGATAAGCTTATAAGTAAAGGTCACGCTACTAAAATCGGATTACATTTTGTCGATAATCCAAAGTTTAGTAAACAACACTCAACAACCTTAGTCCGTTGTTGCGACTTCCAATTCCACATGATTCCGGAAAAGGAGGACTTCACATCATTACCACATCTTGGTCAACAAGACCAAACTTCCCGAAACCCACAAGAACGCATGAGTGTGCGCACGGCCAGAAAGCTACTCATCGATTTTATTGGAGTCCCTCCAAAAATTAACCCAAAGAAAGTAAGTAGACCACCCAAAAAAAGTGTTCATAAAATGCAGAACACAAATAATTTTCGTTCGTCCTACTTAGACGGAAGATGAAACAGGCCGATTCGCAATGAATATCGTTGCGAATCGGCCTGTTTTTATTATGATAAATATATACCTGTTCTGATTCAAACTCTTTTCCAATCGCTTATTCAAAATCTATAAGCAGAATGGTACCGTCATCCTTACTGGTTCAGCCCATCATTTTTTTACAAATCAACGACAGGAAGTAGCTCGCCACGCAATTGAATCATCCACTTTATAGATGGATGTGAATGCGGAATTCTTGTTACCTGAAGGGGGTTGATAATTACAAGTGTAGCCAGTCCCCCTTCCTTTACGAGCTTAATCAAAATGCTATTCAGCCGTACGGTAACTTTTATATAGTGCTTGTGTCCCTTTATCTTCAAGTCCCTTGCTCACAAGTCGATTGTACATACTTCGCGCCAGCTCTAGCCCAGGTAACGAAAGCTTCATTTCCTCGGCTTCCTTCAGAGCAATATCCATATCCTTTAGAAAATGTTTGATATAAAACCCAGGTTCGAAGTCACCTTTCAACATACGCGGCCCAAGATTCGATAACGACCATGATCCAGCAGCTCCCGAAGAAATCGATTTAAGAACCGTTTTTGGATCAAGTCCTGCTTGTTCTGCATACGCAATTGCTTCACAAACACCTATCATATTGGTCGCAATCGCAATTTGATTACACATTTTAGTATGTTGTCCGGCGCCCGCTAATCCTTGATAAACTATATCTTTCCCAAAGACTGAAAGTATGGGGGATATTTTTTCAAACACTTCTGGATCTCCGCCGCACATTATTGAAAGCGTGCCGTTTTTAGCACCAATATCGCCACCTGAAACAGGCGCATCAATTGAAGCCATATTTCTATTCTTCGCCTCTAGCTCTATTTTTTTCGCAAGTGCAGGACTAGATGTCGTCATGTCTACAATAATTTGTCCTTCTTTACTTCCTTCAAAAATCCCATTCTCACCTAAATAAATACTTTCCACGTCTGCAGGATAGCCTACCATCGTAAATACAATATCCGCCTCTTCAGTAGCCGCGCTTGCTGTTTCAGACCACTTGGCACCCGCTTCAATTAATGTAGCTGCTTTCTCCTTTGTCCGTGTATATATTGTAACTTCATAATTTGCCTGAAGTAAATGCCGAACCACACTACTTCCCATAACACCAGTACCTATAAACGCAATCTTATTTAATGACATCTATATTCCCCCTATTTTATTCTTCTATTCTGCTTATTCTATCAGATAATGCTTGTTCCGACTTAATTTTCAATAAAAGGACAAAAAAAAGAGGACAAACCTTTGACCAGGTTCGTCCTTAAAAGGGGGAAATGAGAATGTTACTGTGTTCATAGTTAGTGTCCCCCATTTTAGAATGCTTTAAACATCTTTTAATATTATTTCTTTTTTTCTTTTTTCCTAATATGCAATCAAATTTCTGACTATCTTCTCCAGTAATCGACAAAGCGCTTTCCCCTGGCTTATCTTACACAATATAAATGTTCTCACTTGGTCCCTATTCATTTAAGAAATGCACCTTAAAAAACAAGGATATATTCCATCAAGCTCATCTTGTCCAAAATTTTGTTAACATAAACGATTAGCGTGTATAGCAATATAATTTACCATAAACAATGTTGGAGTTTTCAAATTAAAGCTCATTAATTTATATATATATGATTAGAACTGATTTCTATTCCCTTCTCTCATATACTGATTTAACAGCCTATCTAATTTTTTACTCATCTCTATTGTCTCATTAGCGGCTAAGCCCTTATTAATTGCGATGCTTATCATCAACTTCCGTGTACGTTCAATTTCATCCTTCAAAAGATCCCTCCCTATATTTTGTTAACTACCAAAACACATGGATTGCAAAAGTTAAGCGCGACCTATATTTCTGACAAGTCAAAACGCTCTGTTAATACAATAACAGAATGAAATTGGATTACGCAAGTATTGCAAAACTACTCATCCATTCTTTGTTGAATTTGTCGTATAAACTTGGATTCTGGGAAATTTGCAAAAACAAAAAGCGGCTCTCTTCGAAGAGTTGCCGCTTTTTTCATGATAAATTTCTGACAGACAAACCCAATTTTCGAATTAGGTTAATCGCCGCATCTTGTTCCTCAGCATCCAATCCAGACATAAGCGCTTCAATATTTTTTGCGTGTTCAGGAAATATCGACTCAATAAGCTCTACGCCCTTTTCTGTAATTGAAATGTAAGTTACACGCTTATCTTTTTCGCAAAGTAGCCGTTCTAGGTATCCCCTTTTTTCAAGCTTATCCACGACATATGTCATTGAACCGCTTCTTAACAATATTTTCTGACCAATTTTTTGGATTGGCTGCTTTCCCTTATGATGAAGAAGTTCCATTACCGCAAATTCAGTCGGATTTAATCCATACTTATCGATCAACCGATGAGCATCTTCCGAAATCACTTTACTTGCACGGGATAGAACGATAAATAACTTCAGTGCACGATCAGTGCTATTTTCCATAACTTTTTTCCACCTTCTATTATTCCGATCAGTATTAGTCAATTAATTATAACGGAAATGAAAGGTAGTTGTCAAAATATGATGTCTAGGTACAATATCAAATTTTCAACCCTACATTGAACAATTCTCTCTCAACTAGAACTTCATTTTTGATCTGTGAAACTGGCATTGGAAAAGTCAATGTGAATTCAGATCCTACCCCAACAATACTTGAAACCTCGATTGTTCCTCCATGATCTTCAATTGTTTTAATGACAAACGGTAAACCAAGTCCAGTTCCTTCTTGCCTGGTTGTAAAATAAGGCAAATATATACTCTTCAACTGAGTCGTTGTCATTCCTTTTCCGGTGTCAGAGATTCGTAAAAGGATTTGATCTTCATCAACTTCTTCTAACTTAATTTTAATAACCCCGCCAGAAGTCATTGCCTCAAGCGCATTTTTAAATAGATTGAGCAGCACTTGCTTGATTTTAGTCTCATCCCCATAAATTAATATCTGTGGAAAGACCTCCTCATTTTGCTCAAATGAAACACCTTCTAACCTAGCTTTAGGTTGAACAAGCGTAATCATATCTGCCACCACAACATCCAATGATAAGAGTTTTTTTTCCATTGTACTAGGTTTTGATAATACCAACATCTCGCTTAATATTGACTCCATTCGTCCAATCTCATCATCTAAAACATCCAGGTATTTATTCGACTCTTCTGTGGCGGAACTCCTAAGTAACTGCGTAAAACCTTTTAGCGTAGTCATCGGATTCCGTATTTCGTGCGCGATACTGGCGGCTAGTTGACCTATTTCCGCCAAAGGTTCCTTATAGGATAGTTGTTGTCGCAAAACAACTTTTTCAGTATGATTAGCTACTCTAGTGATTATCAATCCGCTTTCTTCATCGAGAAACGTCCTAATTTGATAGTATCTAATGTCTTCGGGTGAGTGTTCAAAACGTCGCAATATTTCTACATAACCTTTTTCGCGAATATTCTTTCTATAAGACTCTGATTCCGACGGTGTAACATTCAACAACAATGTAACTTTTTCATAATTATTTCCGATAAAGTAATCCTTAGGCAATGCAAAAAAGTCATAGGTTAAATCATTAACATCTTGAATAATCCCATTACGATCAACAATAATCATTAATTCAGTCGATTTTCGAAACACGTTTAAGTTTCTTATTTTTTGTTCCATTTCTAAATATACCGGGTCAGTAAAATCCGCAATAGTTTTCCCTAGCCTTTCACTGTATATAAGGCGCGCCTTAATAGAACATGTCTTATTAGTAGGTAAAATAGTGTCGAAGGTAAAAGTACTAAATCCCACTTCATTCGCAAGTTTTATATGTCTCCCCCATGTCTGGGATGACCCTTCAATCATTAGATTGTCAACATTATCAAAGCGAGCCAAACCAAAACATTCAAAAAACCGGTCATTGGCTTGATAAATTTCACCATCAAGGTTCAATAATACGGTTGGGTTATTAGGATCTGCTAAAATAATTCGAATGTATTCACGATCATTAGCCTCTTCTTTTTCATTTTTCACGTATATTCCTCCCGTCCTCATTTTAAAACAGTATGAAGAACGTTTATGATTCATGCGTAAAAGTCAAGTTTTCTAAAAATATTCTCTAATCAAATTATTTCACATTATGAATGATAAGTGTATAGTCCAAAAGGACTGGTTATTTCATAACAAGTATACTCGTTACAATGATTAGGTATAAAAATTGCATAATTATCCCATATATTATTATTTATTTCACATTCTCGAAAAAAATAATCCCAATAACTGTTAAAGTTATTGGGATTCACGGTATGACTTTCGACTACTTCAATCAATAAAATTGGTCTTTCTACAAATAAACTTAACGTTATTTGAGATGCCGCAAAACATCTAATTTTTCATCCAATAATGACTCGTTCTTTTGGATAATGATAATGAGGATTTTTAGTTCTTCCTCCAAGGGTATACAAGAATGAAATTAGCCCAACCCTACCTATAAACATGAGTGACATTATTATCATTTTCCCTGGTGTTGAAAGATCACCCGTAATACCAAGGGACATGCCGCTCGTTCCGAAGGCAGATGTAATTTCAAATAGTATTGACACAACTGGCACATTCGGCTCTGTGATTAAGAGTATGAGAAGTGCAATCATCACCATAAGCCCCGCCAAAAGAATAACTGCATAGGAGCGAAAGACATCAACTAATTTTATTTGGCGATGAAAAATATGAATGACCCCTCGTCCGCGGGCGAAATTAACAAGAAATAATACAGCTATAGCTAGGGTTGTTGTACGTATTCCCCCACCAACAGAGCTTGGGGAAGCACCGATAAACATCAACAAACTAATCACAAGATCAGTCGCTTCGCTAAATTTAGTTATGTCAAAAGTCGTTAATCCCCCTGACCTTGAAGAAACAGAGTGGAAAATTGATGTAAATACTTTTTCATGTAACGCCATTCCTTTGAAGGAGTTAAATGATTCAAGAATAAATATCATCACTGCACCAAAAACCAATAGGATACCAAATGTCGAAGTCGTTATCTTAGTAAATAAAGAAAAACGAAAATGTGGCACTTTCTTCGAGAAAAAACTTTTCACTTCAATTAGTACTGGGAAACCAATTGCCCCAAGTATAATTAGTATCATCGTTACAATTTGAATGAAATAATCATTAAAATAAGGCATTAATGATTCTCCCGTTAAATCAAATCCAGTATTCGTCGTTGCAGAAACTGCCATAAAAATACCATGGAGAAAAGCTTCGCTAAAGGTGTCATAGTATTTCATAATATAGACTGTTAATATGATTCCGCCTACTAGCTCAATTAGAAAAATAATTTTCACAATTTGTCGAATAAGATCGACGACGCCCTTAAGGCTGTATTGATTGTGGTCTACCATAATCAGTTCTCGTTCGCGCATCCCTATACGTTTTTTTAGTAGCAGCCAAAAAAACGTACCAATCGACATAATTCCAATTCCACCGATTTGTAAAACAATCATAATCATACTGATACCGAATGGAGAGTACGTTTCCGAAATAACAATTGTGGTTAATCCCGTTACACTAACTGCACTTACAGCGGTAAAAAGACTGTCTATCAAAGAAATTTTAACGCCCGGTTGATAAACGCCTGGTAGATTTAAAAGTAAAAAGGAAAAAGTAATTGCAAGAAAGTAATAAAACACAATTACCTGCGCGGGTGTGAATCTCCATAGATGTTCTCGTGTTAATTTCATTTGACTCTACCCGCCCCCTTCTGACATTCTCAGAGTTCACATAGAACTTTATATAGTCTTCCTACGTTCATTCCTTACCCCTTTTAAGTACCCGTACAACGCAATTCCGACAAGCACAGTCCAGAATGTCGTTTTCCAAATCGTTGAGTGTGGAAATCCAGGATCAAGTATTTGAAGTTCGGTATGAGAAAGGGTCATAACAACTAATTTTACGCCTACCCAACCGACAATGAGAAACGCAGCCGTCTCAAGCGAAGGATATTTTTCTAATAAAACAACAAACTTACGTGCTGCAAAACGCATGATTACTAGTCCTATTAAACCACCTAGCAACATAACCGTAAACTGTCCACCATTTATACCACCTATTTGAAAATTCCCTAGTTCTGGAAGTGTCACTGCTAATGCTACGGCAGCAAGCATGGAATCGAGTGCGAAAGCAATGTCTGCCAATTCGACTTTGAAAACAGTCATCCAAAAACCTGAACCTTTATCAGGTTTAATGTCTACATTTGTTTGATTTTTTTTCTTTTGATCGTAAATATTTTTAATTGAAATAAATAATAGATAGGCAGCTCCAAGCGCCTGAATCCACCACATATTCACTAAAAATGTAATCATAAATAGAGCTGCAAAACGGAACACAAACGCACCTAGTAAACCATAGAACAACGCTTTTTTCTGCTCCAAACGGGGTAAATGTTTAACCATAACCGCCATAACAACCGCATTATCTGCGGCGAGTAGCCCTTCAAGTACAATAAGTACGATGAGTACCCAAGCATATTCGAGTAATATTGCTTCCAAAATAATTCCCCCTACATTTTTCATATAAAAAGACCTTCACCTAATAAATAGGCAAAGGTCTCGCAAAGTTGAAATTTGTTGCGACAGATTTCAACTATCATAACCGATGGCAAAGCCACGTATTGACGATTATGAAATAGGTTTCCCTAAAGCTACTCCCCTTTGACAACAGTCAAAAGTATATTAAGTTCAGTGTCTTTAAATCTTAGTATACCACCCACGCCTAAAATGTAAACGTCTTTTATCCAATTGATATATGATAATCCATATCACTTTTATGTTCGTTGTAAAATGCTGCCATCGATGGAATAGAATGAAGAAAATCTGCGCATTGTATTCCACTCCCTTCTAGCAATCGTTCCGCAATCTCCGTATCAAATACCGCATTCCAAGTTAAGTAATCTAGAGTTTCTTCTTCCACACCAAGCTTTCTCTGAAGGCGCTTAGACATCAGTCCCGTCTTGGCAATTGTACGTGGCAGCCGCCCTTTAGGTTCTTTTCCAGTAAGTTCGATAACCATCGCACGGTATACTTCCTCGACCGAATGCGAAGAAGGATCTGTCAAATGGACTGTAGCTCCTACCGCTCCTTTATGGTCAGAAAGATAAACTGATGCGTCAATAATATAGTCGATTGGCACAACGTTTATATGGGCATTCGACTTTCCTACATAAGGAATAAAAGGCATCCATTTTAATCGGTCAATCATATTCATAAAGAAATAGGGACCATCAAATTTAATCGTTTTTCCCGTTACCGAATGTCCTCGAACAATGCCCGGTCTAATAATTGTAACTGCAACTTCATCCTTAAGATTCTCAACGATTAGTTCCGCTTCATATTTTGTTTCTTCATAATGGTTTTTAAAAGTCACTGGACGAATTAGTTCAGTTTCAAGTAACCTTCCTTCTCTAGTTCCTGCAACATACGCCGTACTGAAATAAATTAATTGTTCTATCGCTTGATGGTCTCTGGCAAAATCACAAACCATTCTTGTTCCTTCCACATTTACCTTCCGCGCTATTTCCTCTTTCACCGCTAAATCATAAATTGCAGCAAGATGCCACATTGTAATTTTTTCATTCTGAAGTTTTGCTATTGCTTCATCTTCTATTCCTAAATTTGAAAGCGTAATATCCCCTTCAATAATTACAAAAGGAATATCAACCTTTAATTCCTTCATAATTGCTTCGGATTGATTCTCAGCACGTTCCAACTCATTTTTCTGAACTAATGCATATAGCTTAGTTAATTTCTCTTTTTCAATTAATCCTTTAATTAGTTCAGTAGCAATGAAGCCAGGAAACCCCGTGAAAAAGTGTGTACTCATCTAATTCCCCCCTTTTTATTTCAGTATACCATTTGATTGAGTGGTTGGGTGAATTTTCAGACAAAAGGAAACCTTCAATTAAGAAGGCCTCCATTTATTTATCTTCTTCTAGGTCTTGCACGCTTTCTTGTCTGTCTGTCAAATAAACTATAAATTACTGGAATGATATAGAGCGTAAGGAACGTTGAACTGATTAATCCACCAATAACCGCAATTCCCATCGGCTGATTCATTTCAGTACCTTCACCGAGGCCAAGCGCAAGTGGTAGTAACCCAAGAATCGTTGTTAACGCCGTCATGAGTATTGGACGAACCCGATCTCTGACGGAAGAAACAATCGCATCAAATGAACTTAGTCCTGCGGCTTTCCGTTGATTAATATAATCGACGAGAACAATTCCGTTGTTTACTACAATCCCAACGAGAACCAATATCCCGATAATTGCAGTTACACTAATTGGCGTATTTGTTACAAATAGACCAATTGCTACACCAATAATCATAAGTGGTACGGAGAACATTATTACTAATGGATATTTAAACGATTCGAACTGTGCCGCCATAACGATATAAACGAGTACAACTGCAAGCACAAGTGCAAGTAACATATCATCGATTGCACTTTCAAATAATTCACGATCTCCACCGAAGGATACTTCAATCTCTTCGGACAATGTCATAGAATCTAGTAGATCATTTACCGTCTTCGTCATTTGACCAAGTGATTCAGTCGATTTATACTTCACATCAAAAGTGACAGAATGCGCTTGGTCAACTCGTTGAATTGAGACTGGACCTTCCGCAATTTCAATTTTTGCAACATCGCCAAGCGCGATAAATTGCCCATCTTGAGTGCGTAATCTTAGTTTCTTTAGCTGATTCGTACTGTCTCGATATTGTTTTGCGTATTGCACCATAACACCAAGTACTTCTTCATTTTCTCCAATTATCTGTGTCGCAAACTCACCGCGTGTTATGTCGGTAACTGTTTGCGCTATTTGATAAGGGGCAAGGCCATACTCAGCAGCTTTTTCCCGGTTCACTTCGATACGTATTTCCTCCACAGTATTCCCAAGCGAATTCGACACTTCTTGAACGGTACTTAATCCCTCTAGTTCCTTATTCAAGTCTGTGACTGCTTCATTAAGTCTCTTTTCATTTGTATCGTTAAGTGAAAATGTGAGCGTATTCGGTGTTGACCCGGATGCGTTCTGCATGTCGAAACTGATTACTGCATCTTCACCAACAAGTTTTAAAACTTTAGGTTGAACATCATCAACAAATTCAAAAACAGAACGCGTGCGGTCTGCAAGCGGAACTAGTTTCACAGAAAGCTCAGCCCGATTCGCTTCAGAAGACCCTTGCGATAAACTCTGTTGGGTCCCACCTATAAGACTGACATATACTTCAACGTCGTCATGTTCTTTCAATTCACCTTCAATCCGCTTAACGACTTCATCGGTCGATTTAGGTGAAGAACCGTTGGGTAATTCTATACCGATACTGACAAACCCTTCATCAGTAGCTGGCAAAAATTCAGTTCCCACTTTAGATAAACCAAAACCGCTTATTACAATCAGAACTGCAGTAATCAACAAGACCGCAATTCGATTACGCAATGCCCATCTGACTGAACGTTCAAATCGATTCAATGATTTCGAACGACGTAACTTTGCTTCATTATTTCCTTTTGGCTTTTTCAACATGTGCGCCGCCATCATTGGAACAACTGTTAAGGCAACTACAAGTGAAGCAAATAAGCTAAACGAAATCGTGAGCGCAAACTCAGTGAATATCTCACCAATCAGTCCGCTTATAAAAATAACTGGTACAAAAACTGCGAGCGTCGTTAATGTCGAAGCAATAATTGCGCCGCCTACTTCTTTAGAGCCTTCAGATGCTGCTTTTTTCGGCTCTTTACCCATTGCTAAATGGCGTTCTATATTTTCAATAACTACAATTGAGTTATCTACAAGCATTCCTATCCCAAGTGCCAATGCACCTAATGTCATAATATTGAGCGAGAACTCTGCAAAATACATCAACACAAATGTGACAATAACCGAGTAAGGAATCGCAATCCCAATGATAATTGGACTCTTTATTCCGCGAAGGAAAAAGAATAAAACAATCATGGCGAATATGCCACCTAGAATTAGCGATTGGCCAATGTTGCCAATGGCTAACTTAACGTAATCTCCTTGGTCAAATAAAATATTCGTTTCAATTTGCTCATATTTCTCAGTCTGTAGAAGGTCATCTAGCGCTTCTTTAAACGATGCAGATACATCCGCTGTATTTGCACCCGATTCTTGCAAGACCGACATGAGAACTGCTGGCTTATCATTTGCACGCGTCTCTGTGGGTGAATCTACCTCGGCAAGATCTACTTTTCCTACATCACCTATTTTAAGTTTTTTTCCATCAAGTGGATTTTCCATGATTGTTAAATCACGAATATCATCAACAGACGTTAACATACTAATAATCCGAGTGGTTAATTGCTTGCCGCCATCCGTTTCAATCGGTTCGCCCGGCATTGAAACGTTGTTCGATTGAATAAGCTGCACGATATCCTCTTGTGCAAGCCCATTTTCCTCCAATTTTTTCTCATCAAGCGTAATTTTTACTTCTTCAACAAGCTCGCCGGAAACCGTCACACTTGCTACGCCTTTTGTCCGTCTAAGCTCCTGCTCTAACTGCTCCGCAATTACACGAATATCTGCTTCATTATCCGTTGCATTAAGCGATAGTTGAATAACAGGAAACTGTGCAGGGTCGAATTTTAGTAATCGCGGCTTATTTGCGCCGTCCGGCATTGGTACTTGATCCATCCGCTGCATAATATCTAATTGCACATCATCAATGTTCGTTGACCAATCAAACATCATGAGTACGAAATTTGCTCCCTCTTCTGAAGAGGATTGAATCGTCTTCAGCCCAGGGGCCGTCGACAAGCTATCTTCTAACGGCTTCGTAACTTTTTCATTTACTTCAGTCGGTGAAGCACCTGGATAACTAGTTACAACAATTGCAACTGGTGGATTTAGTTCCGGTATTAATGTCACTGGAATACGGAAAAAAGACACCGCACCGAGAATAATTACTAGAAACATTAGCATAATTGTAAATACGGGTCTTTTAATTGAAAAGTTACTTATCTTCATTAATACGCTCCTTCTTAAACAAATGCATTACCCCAATCATAAAGAAGATTTCTTCCTACTTCAAATAAGAGCATCTTTCCTTTTAGCATTCTTACAAAGTTTCTACTATAAAACAAAACCCAGCAAGTGACGGTAAATTCGTCCTGCTGGGTTTTATTTTATAAAAGGTACCTATAAGTACAACTGAGGTAGTGCAGCAATTTATAATACTTATAGCAAATCATACAATTTTATTGTCGGATGCTTGTCATGGAACCAGCGCATTGCAAACTCATTTTCAAACAAGAAGACAAGTTTCTCAAAGCGATCTTTCACGAGCATCGCCCTTTGACCCGCCATTGATTCTTGGACGTCGCCTTCGTTTTCAATCCAACGGGCAACTTTAGAACCAAGGTATTCCATCTGCACTTCAACATTGTACTCATTTTTCATACGATGCTCGAACACTTCAAATTGAAGTTGCCCAACTGCACCTAGTAACACATCTTCCGTGTGAAGCGTTCGGTAATACTGTATTGCACCTTCTTGAACTAGTTGCAAAATACCTTTATGGAAATGCTTGGATTTCATAACGTTTTTCGCCGATACCCGGACAAATAATTCAGGTGTGAATTGTGGGAGTGCATCAAAAATAAATGATGATTTTCCGCCAACAACTGTATCCCCAATTTGATAATTACCAGTATCATGAATCCCTATAATATCACCTGCAACTGCTTGATCAACCGTTTCTCTATCATCTGCAAGAAACTGCGTTGTCTGAGTCAATTTAAACACCCTTGAAATTCTAGGCACTGTAATCGACATTCCCCGTTCAAAAACGCCAGATACAATCCGGACAAAGGCGATACGATCTCGGTGTTTTGGATTCATATTTGCTTGGATTTTAAAGATGAATCCCGAAAACTCTTCCGACTTTGGATTTACTTCCACTTTTTCCATCGTCAATCGTGGTTGTGGAGGTGGGGCAAACTTTAAAAAGGTTTCCAAAAATGTCTGCACACCAAAGTTTGTTAACGCACTACCAAAAAATACAGGCGTCAAATCCCCTTTTGCTACACGTTCTTCATCGAATTCATTGCCAGCCTCATTTAATAGTTCAATATCATTAAGCGTTTGCTTATAGTAAGGTGTATCGATCATCGGATGGGGTTCAGCGAGACCGCCGTCTTCGTTTAACGCAAGTAAACGGTCATCTCCTTCGGCACCTACTTGTTCAATCCGGTTATTAAATCGGTCGTAAATACCTAGAAAATCCCTGCCCATTCCGATTGGCCAGTTCATTGCATAAGATTCGATGCCTAGAACTTCTTCAAGCTCCTCCATCAAATCAAGCGGTTCTTTTCCTTCTCTGTCCATTTTATTAATGAATGTAAAGATTGGAATTCCACGCATTTTACACACTTCAAATAGCTTAATTGTCTGGGGTTCAATCCCTCGACCAACATCGACCATCATCACAGCCGCATCTACCGCCATAAGTGTACGATAAGTATCTTCACTGAAGTCTTCATGCCCTGGTGTATCTAAAATATTTATTCTTTTATCATCATAGTCGAATTGCATAACGGAAGAAGTAACTGAAATTCCACGTTGCTTTTCAATTTCCATCCAGTCTGATGTTGCGAATTTTCCAGTTTTACGGCCTTTTACTGTTCCGGCGTCTCGAATTGCTCCACCAAAGTAAAGTAACTTCTCTGTAATTGTTGTTTTCCCTGCATCAGGGTGAGATATGATTGCAAAAGTTCGCCTTGAATCGATTTGTTCATTTATTGAGTTGCTCATTTAACGTTAACTCCTTCTGTGTTGCATTTTTAATGATAAAGAGATGCAACCTATATTACAACTGTTTTTTACTGATGAACGACATATACCGTCCACTTCACCACTGTAAACTCAAAAAGAGCCATCCTTTTGCCAAATAATCGGCAACTAGAATAGCCCCGTTTGTCTTACTTAGTTATCCGCTTCAATTGTTCCAAATTTCTTCTGAGCTTCTTCAATTGCAATATTGGCATCTGAATGCGGTTCTTTTACAGTACCAACAATTTGAAAGTCTTCATGTCCTTTACCCATAAATATGATTATATCCCCGGGGTTTGCCACGGATATTGCATGACGTACCGCTTCTTCACGGTCGCCTATACAAGCGTATTGCTTATGAGTCATACCTTCTTCAAGTTCCTGCAAAATGGTTTCATATGCTTCATGTCGAGGATCGTCTGTCGTTATCACAACATAATCCGCTTCGGAAGCCTCCTGCGCCATAATCGGACGTTTCTCACGGTCCCGACCACCACCTGTTCCAATAAGCACAATCAGTTTATTTGTTTTATATGGAAGGACGGCCTCGATAGCTTTTTTAATTGCATCCGCCGTATGTGCATAATCCACATACATCGTTAGTGGCAACTCTGTCTCTACTTTTTCCATTCGACCTTTTACAGTAGCGATTTCACTAAGATATCCAACAATATCAGCAGTCGACATTCCTTTTGCAAACAATGCCGCTGTTGCCGCAAGTACATTTGACACATTGAATTCCCCGATTAAACTCATTTCAACTTCATATTTCCCATCGGGGGCAATAAGTGTAAATGTTGTACCGTCTGCCGTTAAGATAATATTTTCACCGCGGAAGATTGCTTCATTATTAATGCCATAAGTCATTACAGGAAAACTTGTTTTCTCCAACAATTTTTCACTCCACGGATCATCCACGTTAATCACTGCAAACTTTCTCTTTTCCACATCTTGTCCTAGTTGTGAAAACAAAAGCCCTTTTGCCTCGCCGTAGTTGTCCATCGTACCGTGGAAATCAAGATGGTCATGCGTTAAGTTCGTAAACACAGCAATATCAAATTCTGTTCCGGCAAGTCTTCCTTCAACAAGTCCATGAGAAGAAACTTCCATCGTCATCGTCTGACACCCTTCGTTCGCAGCTTGCGCAATCATGGCTTGTGTTGTTAACGCATCACCTGTAGTGTTTTCTGTTTCATAAAGCGTTCCATCTAATTCAAATCCAATTGTTCCCGAAACCGCCGACTTTTCTCCAGCAATTTTTAAAATTTCTTGAATGATTCCGCTAACGCTTGTTTTCCCGTTAGTTCCTGTCACGCCAATCATTGACATTTTCTTCGATGGATACTCATAGTAGCGGGGCGCTAATAATCCCATTGCACGTGACGTATTATCGACTGTTACAACAGCGACTTTTTCTAGGTTTACGGTAACTGGCCGTGATGCAACAATTACCCTTGCCCCGTTATTGATCGCTTGCTGAACATAATCATGCCCGTCGACTGTATGTCCCACAATACAGATAAACATCCCTCCGGCACTTACTGCACGCGAATCTACCGCCAGATCAGTCACTACTTCAGGGACTGCACCATCTATTTTTTTCACTGGTAAAATTGAAAGTAATTGGTTTGTATCCATCAAAATCCTCCGTTCAATCCATCATTTGAGATGTAACATAAGCGTAAAGTAAATCTGCAGTGGCCTCTAACGAATCCGTATGTGTCCGTTCGAGTGCATGGGATGACTCAATTCCTGGTCCAAACAAAGCGTGACGCACATCAAATCCCGCCCGAATTGCAGCCGATGCATCCGATCCATAATACGGATAAATATCAAGTTTATACGCGATGTCATTCCCTTTTGCAAGGCCTACTAGATGCTGTGTTAACGCATAATGATAGGGTCCACTTGAATCCTTTGCACAAATTGACACAGTGTATTCGTCCGACGTTTGACCATCACCAATCGCACCCATATCGACAGCGATGTATTCAACAGTTTCGTCCGGAATATTGGAGTTTCCGCCATACCCGATTTCTTCGTTATTTGAAATATAAAAATGTGTAGTCTGCGGTAGTTTAACGTCGTCATTGACTAACGTACGTATCAGCTCTACTAATAATGCAGTACTCGCCTTATCATCAAGATGGCGTGATTTAACAAAGCCGTTATCGCTCTCTTCAAATCTAGGATCAAACGATACGAAATCCCCTACCTCAATACCTATTCCACGCGTATCTTCTGCATTCAATACTTTTTCGTCAATTCTCACTTCGATATTATCTGCGCTTCGTTCGGCGCTTCCCGCGTCCTTATACACATGAACGGTAGTCTGGTGCATTAAGATTGTCCCGCGCACTTCTTTTCCACCAGCAGTGTGAATGACACAATACTCGCCTTCAACCGCGTTCCAATTAAATCCACCAATAGTCGTTAGTTTTAAGCGACCATTCGACTTAACTTCTTTTACCATTGCACCTAGTGTATCCGTATGAGCAGTAAGTAAACGATGCCGTGACGTATCAGTTCCTTCAATTGTTGCGATTACAGCACCTTTATTTGTCTTTTTATAAGAAACGCCAATCTCATCAAATTCCTTCGCAATTAACGCCATTACATTAGCAGTGTAACCAGAAGGACTTGGTGTTTCGACAAGCCTTTTGAGTAGTTCAATTGTCTGCTCTTTTTTAAATATAACTGACATGGTCATTTCCCCTTTTCATACCTGAATACTTCTCTATAAGTACAGTATACTTTTTATTGACAATAAAAGAAAAGAAAAGCCGCACTACATTATCGAAGTAGCGGCTTTACAAACTTTAGTTTATTTCCATATGGAGGTAGCGCGAGTCGCATTGGAATCTTCGTGCTTCGCTGCATAATTGCCTTTGCATGAGTGAAAACTTCAAAACTATATTTACCGTGATATGCATTTATCCCAGAAGTTCCAACACCACCAAAAGGCAAATTCGTATTGCCGACATGAGACACCGTATCATTAATACATCCGCCGCCAAACGGTAAACTTTCAATGAAATAATTTGCTGCTTCCTCATTTTCAGTAAACATATACGCGGACAACGGTTTCGGTAACTGACGAATACGATGTATGGCCTCAGCGAGATTGTCGTATTCTAATATGGGTAAGATTGGCCCAAAGATTTCGTCCTCCATCGATTGGCTTTCCCAGGTCACTTTGTCGAGTATCGTCGGTTCAATATATAAACTCGAGCGATCAAAATCACCGCCATGAATAACTTTCGGCCACTCCTTCTCAATTATTGCTACAAGGCGATCAAATTGACGTTCATTGATAATACGGCCGTAGTCTTGGCTTTTGGAAGGTCTTTCGCCATAAAACTTCTGAATCGTTTCAATTACTTTGTCGATAAATTCAGCCTTCACTGAATGATGAACAAGTAGGTAATCAGGTGCAACGCAGGTCTGTCCAGTGTTTAGAAACTTTCCCCATACAATCCGTTCAGCTGCATTTGTGAGATTGGCAGTTTGGTCCACTATCGTCGGACTTTTCCCGCCTAGTTCAAGCGTTACCGGCGTCAATCTTTCTGCAGCGGCCTTCATTACAACTTTTCCAACTGCAACACTGCCCGTGAAGAATATATAATCAAAAGGTGCATGAATGAGTGCAGAAGTCTCTTCTCGTTCCCCTTCAACAACCCGAATATATGAAGGAGAAAAAGTTTCTGAAATTATTTTATTCACAATCTTTACTGTGTGGATTGCTGCCTTAGAAGGCTTTACAATTGCACAATTACCGCCGACAATCGCACCGACAAGTGGCTCCATTAGAAGTTGAAATGGATAATTAAATGGGCCTATAATTAGGACCGATCCGTAGGGTTCGCGCACAACAAAGCTTTTGGCCGGTTGTAGATGAACAGGCGTCTTTGCAGACTTAGGCTTCATCCATACATCTATATTATTAAGCATTTCCTTAATGCTTGATAGAACAAATCCAATTTCGGTTACGTATGATTCAAATGGGCTCTTTCCCAAATCCTTTTGTAGCGCCTCAATAATTTCTTCCTCATTTTCAACAATTGCGTCTCGTAATTTTATAAGCATTTCCTTACGAAATTCCGGACTCTTTGTCACCCCAGTGAAATACAATTCGTGCTGTGCGGCAATCATTAATTCAACATCTTTACTCGTGAAATTCATCGTCTCTCCTCCATTCTATTTGTACGTTACATTGTTTACTAGACTCCTAGAAAAAGACAAAATGTTATACCATTATATAATTTCACATGTGATTCAACTTTTTATATTACGTGAGTAACTCATCAATAAGCCTTTGGATAACTAGTCCCTCTGAGAAAGGTACTAAAAGTGCTTCTTCTCCTCGTGCTGATGAAATACACTCTTCCACAAGGTTCTTTACTGAATCAAAGGAAGTCAATATCTCGAAAGGACTGTCTTTTAGTGCCACACTAAGTTCGGACCAATTGCGCAGTTTTAAAACGCCTTCAGTTCCATATACTGTGTAAGACAGTTCTTCTTGCTGTCCAATGCCGGTTAGTCCATTTAATAGGACTGGAATCTGATTTTCTGTTTCGCCAATTGCAAGGACGCTTGTTTCGGACAACAGCTGATCACCCGGGTAAATCGTTTTATGTTCATGGATCGATATGTTCCCGAACATTCTGTACATAAGTTGAAAATAATGCGGGAAAACTTCCCGTGTAAATCCACCTTGTTCACGCGAACCAATCCACGGATTCTGTTGCCAAAGTCGTGGCCAATGTGGAAAGTATGTACTCAGTTCGACACGAACGATATCGCCCACAGTTCCCTTATTGACAAGTTCTAACATATGCCTTGCCGACGGACTGTACATGAGTGGAAAATGCATCGCGGTTTGACACTGACTTTTTTCTGCAACTTGTGCCATGATTTCTCCATCAATTTCATCATGTGCGAGTGGCTTTTCGCAAAGAACATTTAAGCCTGCCTGAATCGCTAATTCACTAAGCGATGCATGAGACACTGGTGGTGTACCGATATATACCCAGTTCGGTTTTAGAGATAACACTTCTTCATATGAAGATGCCACGCGAAGATTATATGTATCAGCCATTTCAGTTAGCCTTTGCCTGTTTTCATCAAATAACACAACGATGTCAGCGTTATTGTTCTCCATAAGTTGCTTAATAATTCGTTCACCGACAATTCCGGTTCCAACTACTGCAAATGTAATTTTTGTCAAAAGAATCACTCCTATTTATTGGGATCAACACCGAAATATGATTTTGACAAGTATTAATGAGCATCTATACAAACCGTTGATTTTCGTTCCGAGCGGACGCTTTCCACTACAATCAACTAGAAATCGTATTCATTAGCTCAACATATACAGTTTTATAATCAAGTAAAGACTTTCGTGTTAATAACTCTATTGATTAAACAAACATGCCTAAGCGTTGCCTATTATACCGTAGTTACGCTTCTGCTAAATGAAATTAAATGGTTACTAAAAAAAGTAGGCCTTCCAAATCTTTTTTGCCCGATTATGGTTTTCATTATAACACTTAGGGTTAAATCATGTTTACTACAACAAGCGATTGAGGAGGAAATATAATGACAACTACAGAAACTTGGTGGGAAGAAATTTTCGAAGGAGACCTCGCCCTTGGCATTAACAAGGAGAGATTTGCTGAACTAGAAAATGAGAATTTCCTCTATTTTGAAGGGGAAGAAATTGAAGAAGATAAACTGTATTCGTAACGTTAACAATCCAGCCTGTACCTATTGCAAGTAGGGCCAGGCTGTTCTCTTATTCTATACTTCTCCAAAGATAAAGTGCCGCATAGCTCAGATACGGTGTCCAATCTGGAAAGTGAGCCGCAATTTCTTCTTTTGACGGTTTCTGATCCATTTCCCATAAAGTTTTCAGTGCATTTTGCAAGCCAATATCCGCAAGTGGAAAAAGATTTGGCCGTCCTAGGCCAGACATAAGGAATCCTTGGGCAGTCCATGGACCAATCCCACGATACGATGTTAACTCTGCTGTTACTTCATCGTCTCCTAGATACTTGAACTTATTTAAATCTAGCGCACCACTTGCTATCGCTTGTGACACCCCAATCATATACTCTGCTTTACGCGCGCTGAACTGCATCTCACGCAACGTAGCAACGTCCAGTTCCGCAGTTATTTCAGGCGACGGATATCGCCATACACCATCCGTTTCGGTTCCAAAAGTTTCAACAAAACGCATCGACAATGTATTCGCAAACGACATATTCAGCTGTTGGTGAATAATACTTCTTATTAATGTTCCATAAAGCGAGAAACTTCGGACAAGCGGTGTACCTTCATGTTCTTTAAATATCGGGGCCAAGTCTGTTTCCATAAAGTGCGAACTGATTCCTTCGAGAGATTGATTGAAGTGGAAGTTTGTTTTTACTTTCTCGATTTGCATTTCGTCCAGTGCCCCGTCTAAGATAAATGAAGGAAGCTCATTCGTACCCGTTGCCAGTAGTTTTACAATATTCCCCTCTTCCATAGGAATACGTATAGAACGATTCAAGACATCGACTGAATTCAAAGGATCACCAGAAAGTCGCTCAAGAGCACGATCAAAGTCATATTTAAATGGAAGTATTATTTTAGTTTCTATTACTTTCACCTTTTCTGTTTACTATTTGTGCCGTTATTATACTACTAATAAAGTTATTACGGAAAAGGGTTGACTTACTGAGTGGGTTTGCTATAATAGAGTTTGTCCAGTAAGCAGGACATAAACATTTTAATGTCGGTTTCGTAGCTCAGCTGGGAGAGCGCTACCTCGACAAGGTAGAAGTCGGGGGTTCGAGCCCCTCCGAGACCATAGGGTTTAGACCCTCAAGAACGCTGTAGGAACACGGTTTTCTTGTAAAAACACCACCTCTTCGGAGGTGGTGTTTTTTGTTGTTTATTTATTAATCGTCCCACCCAACACCTTATTTAAATAAAGTTATTAAAGGGTTATCGATTTCAATTAATCCAAGTGATAATTTAGTTGAACTAATTGTTGTTTTTCGAAACGACCTTCAGTTATCGTGAAGTATTTACCCAATCGATTTATGAATACGCTTAGTTTTTTATTGGTATACCACATTTTTTTCCACAGGAGTATCTTCTTCGAGTTCCTTTATTAACAGGAGTAGTTCCAGAGCACTCATTGTCGGCAGACTTTCCAATAAGATCATCGCAGATTCAAAAATTTTAAATTCAAAAGTTTTAATCTCCCCTTCAACATGAAATTCCGAACCAATTTGTTCTAACAAATAAATCTTAATAATGAATGGCTCCGCAAAATCCACAACAGGGTCCATATTTCTAGTAAGAATTAAAAATCCCAAATCCTCCATATTCTCGTTTTTTATTCCCGTATATATCTGCATATTTTCCAAAAGGCAATCTGATATGATTACATTGAAATCTTCTTTCATCTTTATCTCCCCCATTTTTCTTTATTAATACATTATCCATAAGCTAACTCTACTACGTTTAAGCGAATATATAAAATGCAGAAAATCGATTTTCGAGCCCTTTTCCGATGTGAATATTGAATTGTGTATTTACTTAATCTATCTAATTAGGCAAAAAATTATCTTCAAAATCAAACTTGCTAGTTTTCAGGTTCTTGTTTTATTATTGAAAACGAAAAAAGTATGATCCATAACGGACCATACTTTTTTCTTCCTCCAAATAGTTATGGAGGCTGCACACGGAAAATTTTTGTTTTTCAAATACTACTTTACCGTACTGCTATGCTGCTTTAAAAATGTTCTTTTACTTGCTGACGATTAAAACGAATATCTCGTCAGTGACGTTCCACTTCTCTGACTGTTTTAATAAACTTTCTTCTAGCTAGGGGTTCACATCGTTCTAGTGTAGCTTTCTCCCTGTACAGCCAGTCTTCATATTGCACTTAAAACAAAAAACTTTACCGATACTGCTTGCTGTTAAATTCTTACTTGTTCTTAACGAAACCTCTAACTCTTGGTTCCCGACGAGTTTTCACCCCGCCAGCAAAGCAAATTTTCCGCCAAGGCTGTGCATTTCATCTTCGGAAGTCCACCGTAGGTTACTCGTCTACTGGTTTCATTCTTCAGTTGTTTCACCTTGTAGTTAGTATATACCCACCCCTCAATATTCTAAACCTACTTTTAAATAAATTTTTAAATTACTTTTTATTTATTATATTTACTACGTGAAACAATTTAAATTTACTTATTTTAATAATAAATATGAACGTCAAGGTTTTTTTACTGCTAACTATTTGTCTACTGTGGAAGGAGGCGTCTCCTGTGGGATTAGCGGGCAGTTGAGACCCCACAGGAGCATCTTTTTGCGACCTTTAAATTCATGTTCGGCTGGCCCTACGGAAAGCGCCAAGGAAAGATCGAACTATAACTCTCCGCACAGTCGACCTGGAACGCAAATCTATATTATTCAGATTTTAATGCAAAATACTTAATAATAATAATAGGAAGCCTATTACTTTTTTCTTCATATCATATAAAGACTAAAGATCTTGAAAAATAGCGAAAAGGAGCGATTACGGTGTATTTCACTAAAGAAATACCTTCACATCCTAAGGATATTCGTCAATTTTTCGATACGTGGACAGCTACACATAAGTTAATGTTCGCAGCTTTAATGGCTGCAATTGCAACGGTTTTACAATCTGCTGGGGGAATGTTTCCAGGGGTTAGTTTTCTTATAAGCCTTCTTACAACAGCTCCTATATTGATAGGCTCACTCATTTCATTTAGATTGGGCGCAATGATTTATATGTTGACGACTTTTTTATTATTGATCATACAACCAAGCGAGTTAATATTTTTCCCCTTCACAACAGGATTGCTCGGACTATTCCTCGGATGGACATTACTTTTATTTAACCGACGAATAGAAATTATCGTTTCGAGTGGTACCTTATTATTTCTCGGTATGTGTATCCCATTATATCTATTCGCCTTTCCCGTTTTCGGCCCCACAATTCTCTCTTCGTTTAACATGACTGTTTTGGCATTTATCTTTAGCTTCTCACTACTCTATTGCTGGCTCTGGTTGGAAATAGGCTTGTTATTGTTGCGGAATATAAAAAACTTCTTATTATAAAACCACTTTAATTGTATGTAAATTTCTTGAGTTACAAGCTCATATAAATACGAAAAAAGCATGATCCCGGAGGATCATGCTTTTTTCTGCCCCAATACTAATGGGGTCTCGCACGGAAAATTTGTTAGTTCTTCATTTCACATTCACAAACTGTTCTTTCTGACGACTAACTATCAACCTCGTCAATGCAGTTTGACTGGTACGACTGTCTTCTTAAGCCAAATTTCGGCTAGGGGATCACATCTTACTTTGTGTGAATCTCACCTTCCACAGCCATCCTTCAAGTTGCACTTAAAACAAAAAACTTACCGCCTACTGCTAGATGATACACGATCGGCTCACTTTTACGGACTGAGCCTCCTGAAACCTAAACTCTTGGTTCCTGACGAGATTTTCTTTTGCCAGTAAAGCAAATTTTCCGCCAAGGCTGTGCAAATCATCATCGAAAGTCAACTGTAGGTTACTCGTCTACAAGCTTTCTTTCTTAGTTGTTTAGCCTTGTACTTAATATATACCCCAGTTTAAGGTTGTTAAACCTAATTAAACAAACTTTTTAAATAATTATTATTTAATGAGTGATTAAATTTAAACTCCAAGTATTTTAAAGGTAACATCCTTTACTCCAGATATCATTTCTAATTAATCTAAACCAAGACATCTTGATCTGTCGAATAATACCTGACTATTTCATGCTTGTCTCAAGGTTTGTCTTCTGTTATTTCCTCACTTATTTCTCCACTAGCTTCTTCATTATCACGCGTTTTATGCGCGATACGCGAGGCTGCTGATGCAGCGATACTTGCGACTAAATCATCAAGGAAAGTATGGATACCTCGCCCTTTTTTCGTATCTAGTTCATTAATAATGCCGATTTTGTTTTTATCCAAATAGCCAAATGTTGTAACCGCAATCGAGCCATATGTGAATACTGCTCCAAGCGCTATTGTTTCATCAACACCAAATAATCCTTCGTCTGATTCAACAATTTGTTGCAAGGGAGCAGATAATTTTCCTTGCTCCGCAAGTTCGTCTAGTTCAATTCCGACAAGAATTGCATGCTGCAACTCCCGTTTTTCCAGCACACTATTAACCGATTCAACGCAATAACTCATTTCTAACTCCGGATTATAAGGCAACTGCATTTCATAAACAATGTCTGCAATGTCTTGGATTGTAACCCTTCTACGTGCTAATGCAGCCTTTGTAGCGTCTTCCACTGTCTTTGAATGTACTACTTTCTTTTTACTTACCATATCTAACATCCCCCTAATTTCTTTAAGTCAAGCACTACAACTATTATACCTATTAATTAGGATATGATACAATTTCACTACCAACTACACGAGGAGGCCATAACATTATGAAGCAAGGTAAAGTTGAAGAATTCACGATTCAGAGTAAAGAACTAGGCGAGGATATGCAGGTAATCGTCCACTTACCGCATAATTACACCCCCCTTTATAAATATAATGTACTCATAGCATCAGATGGAAAAGACTATATACAATACGGACGTGTTGGACGCGTGATTGATGAATTTATCGAATCAGGTGATATTGAGGATGTCATTTTCTTCGGGGTCCCATACAAAAGCGTAAGTGAACGGAGACGTATGTACCATCCCGAAGGTGACAAGCGCGAGGCATACACACGCTTCCTGGCACACGAACTTGTCCCATACATTGATGAGCATTACCCGACTCTCCAAATCGGGGCGGGAAGAGGCTTAATCGGCGATTCTCTTGCGGCTACGATTTCATTACTTACTGCTGTAAAATATCCTCATACATTCGGAAAAGTTATTCTACATTCCCCATATGTTGACGACTTTGTTCTCGAGAAGGTTCAGTCAGTAAAAGACTCTTCTGCCTTTTCGATTTATCATGTGATCGGTGAAGGAGAAACGGAAGTGAATACCCAAGTTGACGGGGTTCAAGATTTCCTGACGCCTAACCGCGAACTAAAAAAGGTAATCGAATCACAAGAATTCCTATACTTTTATGATGAATTTAAAGGTGACCATACTTGGAAGTATTGGCAGCCGGATGTCCGCCGAGCGCTTGCAATGGTTTACGGTCAATAATTTTAGAATAATGACAGACAAGCGTTATTTCTGTTACAATTAATATGATCACTATAATTTTTTAATTATATAAGGAGGCTTTTGTTATGAAATACGGTATTGTAGCATTCCCATCAAAAGAACTTCAAGAAATTGCAGATGGGTATCGCAAGAGATATGACCCACATTATGCGCTTATTTCTCCACATATGACTATCAAGGGCGTCTTTAATGCAAACGATGAAGAAATTGAAGAAGTTGTAAAAGCTATTAAAGAAGTTACTATCAAACACGCTCCATTCGAACTAAACATTGCAAAGGTAGGCACTTTTGCACCCATTACAAATGCCATTTACTTCAAAGCAACGCCGAGCGAAGAATTATCAAGCTTGCATAAGAGTTTGAACTTCGATTTCTTCGGAGAAGAACCACCTTATGCATTTGTTCCACACGTTACAATTGCACAAAAACTCACATCCGGTGAACACGACGACATTATCGGCCAGTTGAAAATGATTGGTGTCGATCATACCGAAACGATTGAAACCCTGCACCTAGTCAAGCAACTTGAAGATGGATCATGGGCTGAGTTTAAAACATTACATCTTGAAGGAAACAAGTAAATTTTGTTCCACGTAAATATTGCGACTTCAGATCGCGAAAGAGAAGATGCTTTTTCTGTAAGACGTAAAGTGTTTGTCCAGGAACAAGGTGTTCCACTTAACTTAGAACTTGATGAACTTGACGAAACAGCAGATCATTTTATCGTCTACACGACCGATATCCCTATCGGGGCAGGTAGAATCCGCGAATCCAATGAAGGTATTGGTAAGGTTGAGAGAGTTTGTGTTCTTCCCGAATACCGGGGAAAACATATTGGTGTTCTAGTTATGCAAGCACTTGAAGATCATGCAGCAAAAAAAGGATTCAAAAAAATTATCCTTAACGCACAATCATATGCCATTCCTTTTTACGAAAAAATTGGTTATGTAATTACTTCGCCCGAGTTTATGGATGCCGATATCCCACATCGGGCAATGGAAAAAAGGATAACAGAATAAGAGATAGCTGAATTGTCTCCTCCTTACAGAGCAGATGAATTTCAGCTATTTTTTGTTTACAAAAAAGGAGATGTGCGCATTTTTCTAAAATGCACACACTCCTTTTATAACGTCAAAAGATGTATTTTCGGTAGACCCTGTAAGTGTAGCAAGGATTCTGCTGTTTTCAAAAGTTCTGGAAACCACCTATTGGTACTAGTTGATTTACCTATATATAAGCATTTACGGAAATTCCATATCCAAATATTTCAGATATTGCCGGTGATAAGTTTACATAATTTAGTTGAATTTATCTTTTAGATAACCGAGGTGGATAAACAACGACAAACGGATTATTGTCTCTTCTTGTATCATTATTTTCAAATTGAAAATGAAGCCTTCCCTCATTCTTTTTCTGAAAACCCAGCTTCAGTTTCACCTGCTGTAATCTTCCATTTCTACCAAAGTTATATGACGTTTTACTTATGCCGTTTGCATATTGCTCTGATTGTAATGGTCTAACTCGTAACAGATAAACCATCGTCTCCACCTCAACTCTTCTTATACTACTTATATACCATACTATACTTCGACACAAATACTAATATCGATTATTCAATCAATTAACCCTTTCCACCGAGCATTTTCTCGATATCCTGAAAGTTAACTGATTTCCCGTCATTTACAATTGACTTAACGAGTTCATCCTCCATATGCAAAGGAACTTTCTTTTTCGCCAGTTTGCCAACGTTTCGTATAATTTTTCGCACTTGGCGTTCATCACTGAAATCCGCGAATTGAATTGCATTTGCAAGCGCGAAAACTTCTTCCATCGGAACCCCTGTTTTAGATTCTATACTTCGGAAAAATGAATCATTCATCCGCTATTCCTCCCTCTTATACAAAAGTACTGCCGACAATTATGAGTAGGATGAAGAGAACAACGATAAGAACAAATGTTGAGCCACCTTCATTCCCTCTTTCTTGTTCACACCCGTGTCCACAGCCATGGTGATAACCGCCGCCTCCATAAGGATTGCTTCCATACATAGAAAACCCCTCCTTCCCTTCTACATAGTGTATGCAGGGGAAAGAGAGGTTGAAAGGGCGCTTGCCATTTAGTATTTATTTTTCAGATTTTCCCTCTTGACTTAAATAGCAGGGCTCCAATAAAACCGAATAAAATAGCAGCACTAATACCTGAGCTAGTTACTTCAAACATTCCTGTAAGTACGCCAACAAATCCATGTTTCTCAGCCTCAGCCATCGCACCATGTGTTAATGCATTACCGAAAGATGTAATTGGGATTGTAGCGCCAGCACCTGCAAAATCAATTAAAGGCTCATAAATTCCAAAGCCATCCATTATTGAACCAGATACGACCAATATACAAAGCGTATGTGCCGGTGTTAGTTTCGCTACATCAAATAGCAATTGTCCTATCACACAGATCAGCCCACCAACAACAAATGCTGTTATAAATATCGACATTATTTAACCCACTCATTTCATCATTAATTCGACTGCGTGCGCGATGCACGGAATAGTTTCACCTTGTTGGAAAGTTACCGGCGACAGCAGGGAACCTGTTGCAATAAGAAGAACGCGCTTGTATTCACCAGCCATCAGTTTTGCATAAACATCTGAAAAGTAAATTGCAGCGGAGCAACCCGCCCCACTTGCACCGGCTTGGAAATCCGGATTGCCCCCGTAGAATTCTGCACCTGCGTCCCGTAAATTAGAGGTTGTATCGAACTTCTCTTTTTCAAGAAGTTTTTTATACAGTTCAAAGCCTATCTTTCCAAGATCTCCTGTTATAATCGCATCGTAGTGATTCACTTTTCTGCCATGCCCTTTTAGATGACGTAGTAATGTGTCGGCCGCAGCTGGTGCCATTGCAGCTCCCATTTTGAAAGGATTTGTTATCCCCAGATCTACCACGCGACCAATTGTTCCACTTACAATAGAAGGAAAGCCTTCTTTGTTTGGGGTTACCGCAGCAACTCCGGCCGCTGTAACCGTCCACTGCGCCGTCGCAGGCGTCTGCGATCCATACTCTACCGGATAACGGAATTGACGTTCAACTGCGTTGTGTTGACTACCTGAACCCGCTATCGAGCAACTAGACATGCCAACCTCAGTTAATAGTGCAGCTGTCAGCAAGGATGAAACAGACGTTGCGCAGGCAGAAAACATACCGATATATGGGATCTGTAAGGAAGAAGCACAGAAACTGGAAGGAGTCATTTGATTAATTAAATCTCCAATTAGAAGAAAGTCCGCATCGGCTGGTAACTTATCCACTTTACTTAAGGCAATCATACAAGCATCTTCCATCAATTTTGCATGCCCCTGTTCATTGGTTGTAAGTTTCCCCCGCTCATCGTCATACACTTTATCAAATAACGACACGAATGGACTCTTATTCTCAAGTGGCCCCGTCACCACACCAGTGGCTGCAATTATAGGATGCGAAGCAAATGTTAAAAGACCTTTAGTTACCATGAGACAACACCTAACTTTACAAGTATCAACTTAATAAGTGCAACGACAAATGCGGAGGTAACTCCAAATAATATGACGGATCCCGCGAGCTTAAACATATTTCCACCAACACCAAGTACATATCCTTCACTTTTATGCTCGATAGATGCTGAAATTACAGCATTTCCAAACCCCGTAATCGGAACAGAGGCTCCAGCACCGCCAAATTGTGCAATCTTCTTATATTTCCCAAAACCAGTTAGTAGCATGGCGAAAAATATGAGCGTTGCGACTGTTGGATTACTTGATGTGCGTTCAGTGAAATCAAAGAAAGACATATAGAAGAGAGATACTCCCTGTCCAATTAAACAAATTGTTCCCCCGGTAATAAATGCAGTGAAAACATTACGTAGTATTGGGACCTTCGGAGACACTTTGGCCTCCAATTTCGCATACTTCTTTTCATCCATCATGTTTCTTCCTCCGATAATGATTTCAACTTTTTGATGCTTTTCGACAATTCCTTGTCTTTTGCTTCTCCGTTCATCATCTTAGTCGTCTCGTAGATAAACTTTCCGTCAGCTGATACCGTCACATCAAAGTCCTTATAAAGTTCTTCTATCCTCTTAGTTAGTTCTTCTTCAATTTTATTTTTATGGAACCTCGAAAATGTTTTTACAGATACCCCTGCTATAATCTCTTTTTCATGAAATATCGCGACTGCACTCGCTAAGCGCTCATCATCTTTAAATACTTCTTCTGCTTTTCCTATGTCAGCATTCGTTTCATTTTGAATACGAATGCCGCTTGTAGGCCGAACACAACCCGAGAGCAATAGAAATATTGAGCTATATATAATAAATCTACGGATATGCTTTCGCCACCTTTTCTTATAGCATGCCAAAGTATGACACTTTTTATTCAAAACTAATTAGTATGCCCGCACCCTGCAGAGACTGTCGCATAAAGTATAAAGAACTGAGAAAAGGAGGTGGAAATAATGGGCTGTGGAAAAGGTGATAATGTTGGTCATGATCGACATTCAACACATTGTGTTTGCGACGTTCTTCGCGCGATAAAAGACATTCAAGATAATGGCGCGGATGAAGAGTGCAGAGAATGTACCACAAGCTGCTTCATGGAGCCACTGGGTGGTATTTCAAATCCCGGTAAAAGAAAACCTATCGATACACGCGTTTTCATGCTTTTGACGAAAAATGGCGATCCGTTTAAAGCGTTTTACCGTGATGGAGATTGTCCCGATACGAATTGCTATTCGGTATTTTTCCGAGTAGAAGAGGTTTTCGGAAACTGCTGTGCGACATTAAGAGTGCTAGAACCGCTTAAAAAAGATAAAACTGAGGCTAATCTTCTTGATTCAACAGGTACAACACTTAAATTAAACAACATTTGTGCTGTGTGTAAATTCAAAGCAACTGACAGTTGTATTACTGTCGATTTAAGCTGCTTCTGTGGAGTACAGTGTGTGGATGATGTATTCCTTAATATTTGCTAATTAATTTAATTGATACAACCTGCAATGCCTGAGCTGTTGGAAAAGGGGACGTTTCCCTTTTCCAACAGTTTTTAAAAACAAAAAAACGGAGAACTGAATGATTCAGTTCTCCGGTAATGATTTTCCACGCCATTTCACATCTTGTATCTCACTAAGGTCGATTGAAACAATAGTATCCTCATCACCATCAATTTCAACAACGATTGTATTACCTTCAAACTTCGATACATTTCCCGTAATTCTTTCATCCTCATCCAGATGAAAAGTTAACGGGCGATAGATTTGTTGACCAAACGAAGTTTGAATTCGGTTTAGTTTAGCAATGATTGCTGGTTTCGTCTCATTTATTTCGACAGGCAATCCCTCGGCTATTTCTTTTTGTTCATCCACATCTATTACAAATATTGACGTACTCTCCTCTTCGATAAATGGAACCGCAATAAAAATGGGCGGGCCGCTGACGAACATCAACGGAACGGGTAGTGACATAAAATGCACATCCTTTTCCACATTATATGCATATATCCGTTTACTGTTCACTTAAGTTGCAGCATTAAAGACCGCTAATGAATGTTGTTGCTAATCCGAGATAAATAAGTGTACTGAGTAAATCATTCAATGTTGTGATAAAAGGACCCGATGCAACTGCTGGATCCACACCCATTTTGTGCATGAACAGTGGGATGAACGAGCCCGAAATTGTTGCAACAAAAATCGATACAAAAATTGCAGCACCCACGAGAAGACCCAGCAGGAATTCCTGTTTCCACACGTAAATAAGTCCAACTACAAATATTGCACAAATAAATCCGGTAATGAGTCCCGTTCCAGCTTCTCTAAATAGTAATTTAACCTTACTTTCCTCTTCGATATCTTTCGTTGCAATTCCACGGACGGCTACAGCAAGAGCTTGCGTCCCACTATTCCCGGCAGTTCCAGCAATCAAGGGGATAAAGGCAGCAAGAAGCGCAACTTTCTCAATTGTTGCTTCGAACGCGCCTATTAAGTTCGCGGTCAACATTCCTAAAACCAATAAAATCAAAAGCCATGGAAGCCTCTTTTTGGCCGCAGATAGTGAGTTTTTATCAAATGTACTCATATCAGATACACCAGCGAATTTGGAGTAGTCATCAGATGCTTCTTCTTCGATTACATCGAGAATATCATCGACCGTAATAATACCGAGTATATGTTGTTGAAAATCGACAACCGGAACCGCAAGGAAATTATAATCTTTAATCATCCGAGCGACTTCCTCCTGATCTTCACTAACAAGCACACTAACCACACGATCATTCATTATCGAAATAATTAGCGTATCTTCATGCGCAATGATCAAATCACGAAGAGATACAACACCCGTGAGCCGCTCATCTTCATCAACGACGAATATATAATAAATAGTCTCTGCATTTGGAGCCGCATTTCGTAATATTGTCATCGCCGAACGAACTGTTGAATTTTGTGGGACAACGACGAATTCCGTTGTCATGATTGAACCGGCTGTAAATTCCTCATAATGAAGAAGAGCCTTTATTTCAGTAGCTGCTTCTTGATTCATGAGCGTCAAATAACTAACGACTTGTGCTTTGTCTAATTCATTCAGGACATCGACCGCGTTATCCGCAAACATATAGGAAAACATATCCGCTGCATACTTAGAGTCCATCTCCTGAAGGAACTTCTTATAGTCATTGTCGTCTATTTCAGTTAGTTCAAATATCTCGGCAAGTTCTTTAGGTGACAGGTAGTAATACATAATCTTTCTTAATTCTGGTTCAACTTTTTTATAAAATGAGGCTCGGTCATACGGATGAAGTGCTAAAAAACCTGTGCGAAATAATTCGATGTCTTTATTCAGAAGAATTTCAATTAGCTGTTCCTCATCGTAAATAATCTCTTCGTGATTTCCGACTTTCTCAACCATTGCCGTCACCATCCTTTCCTTTTACTTGCGTCTTATGGTTACAATAGAAGTACTAATTCATGAAAAAGGGTGAAGATTTATGAAATACGATATTATTGGTGACATACACGGCTGTTATAACGAACTATGCCAGTTACTAAAAAAACTTGGCTATACAATGGATAAAGGGATTCCTCTACACCCAAGTGGTCGTTCCATTGCATTTGTCGGAGATGCTGCGGACAGAGGACCAGAATCTATCCAAACAATAGAACTTATGTTTCGTCTGCAAGATGAAAACCAGCTCATATATTCCCCAGGAAATCATTGCAATAAACTATACCGCTACGTAAAAGGGAATAAAATCCAACTGCAATACGGTATTGAGACAACGGTTGCTGAACTCAATTCACTTTCAAATAAGAGTAGGTTAAAATTTATTGAACGCTACATCAAATTTTATGAGGCGCTTCCTTTATACTATTCCTTAGATAATGGGAAACTTATCATAGCCCATGCTGGAATTAGAGAGGACTTAATTGGCACGACTCATACAAAAAAATTAAGATCATTTGTTTTGTATGGCGATGTAACCGGGGAAATCTTGCCTAATGGGCGTCCTCTTCGTCGGGATTGGGCAAAGCAATATACCGGCGAAGCTTTTATTGTATATGGACATACACCTGTAGAGCACGCACGCTTCATCAACAATACAGTAAATATCGACACCGGATGTGTTTTTGGCGGTAGGCTTTCTGCGCTGCGATACCCCGAAAAAGAAATTGTTTCAGTCCCTTCCTTTCAGCCTTTTATTGCTGATCGGTTTACAACCTTTCCATAAGCATCGAAGCCATATCATCCGCTAATTCACCTCGAAAAGTTTGCTTCACACCTGTAATCGGATGAGTAAATTCAAGCAATGCACAATGAAGGGCTTGTCGCGCTATAAGTATTTGACTTCCACCGTACAAGTCATCTCCAGCAATTGGATGTCCCAGCCACTGCATATGAACCCGTATTTGATGCGTTCTCCCTGTATGTAGGATGAGTCTAATTCGGGTCAAATCATGGCCGTTTTTTGTATACCGTTGAATCACTCGAACATCTGTTCTCGCTTCTTGGCCATCTTCTCGGACAATCCGTTCAATAATACTGCCATCTTTTCGACCAATCCGCTCAGTAATACTAAATATATCTTCCTGAATATGCCCTTCAACAACTGCTTCATATTCCCGATGAAACCCAGACTTTATAATTTTATCCCCAAATAAGTGATGGATATGTCGATTTTTGGCTATGCAAACAAGCCCTGATGTATTATGATCCAGCCTCGTAACGATATGAACCGTTGCCGGGATTCTTTCACCAGAAAACTTTCCTGCGACGTAGTTCGCAATCGTTCCTGATTGATGATTTTGTGAAGTCATTGTACTTTGACCTGGTGGTTTATCAAGTATGAGGATGGCCTCATCTTCAAAAACAATAGCCAAATCACCGTGCTCCACAACTAACCCTTTACTTGGAATCTCCGGAGGAAAAAGTATCTTAACTTCATCTCCTTCGCGCAACAAATAGCGTACATCACGTTCGATACCGTTAACTAATAACAAACCGCCTTCATATTTCGTTGCGGCTAAAGTTCTTTTTGAAATCATCTTCTCGTTTAAAAACTCACGAAGTTTTATATTGTCTCGATCAACTGTAAATGTTAAACGAAACCGTTGATCATCCACTTATGTTTCGACCATTACTTTCTATGAACGAATCTCGAACCCGTCTCCAAAATGGGAATGGGCGGAATCTAGCGAAGCGTACTTTTTCTTTAGACACAATATACTCAATTGATTTCACATCTTTATGAAGCAACTGTAGATGATCCACCGTCACCATGAAATCTGGTCCTTTTACTGGTTTCAACACACATTTATGATGAGCTGGCAAAATTAAAGGTGAGCCTACTGTTCGAAAAACTCGGTTGTTAATGGAGGCCATTTCAGTAAGTTGCATTGAAGGAAGCGACGGATGAACGAGTGCGCCCCCCAACGCCTTACTATATGCCGTTGAGCCAGAAGGTGTTGACATACATAATCCATCCCCACGAAATCGCTCAAAATGATTGCCGTTCAATTCGACATCCATGACAAGTGTAACTTCTGGCGATTTAACAGATGATTCATTGAGCGCCAAGTAATGAGAACTCTCCTTATTACTTCGATAATTAATTGCGACATCAAGAAGTGGATATTCAATAACGTCGAATTCTTTACGGGCAATCGATATGACAAGCTTTTCAATTTCCGACGGCTTCCAGTCCGCATAAAAACCAAGATGACCTGTGTGAATCCCTACAAATGCAGTTTCTTTTAATCGATGACTGTATTTGTGAAATGCGTGGAGTAACGTACCATCTCCGCCTATTGATAAAACTACATCCGGTTCATCCTCATTATAGACAAGCCCGAATCCATTTAAATAATCGATTGCTTCATCCATAAGTCTATTTGATAATTCATCATTTCTCGATTGAATTGTATACTTCATTTTGTTTCTCCCTCCCCTTTTCTTCTTCTTTTACTTTTACCCGAATGTCTTGTCGCAGTTTGTTTAAATGCGCTAAAGTATTGTTGGGCATCCTGTATTTCATCGCGAATAAGCGACATCTCTTCATCTAATCGAAATGCAGCTTCGGCTGCTCGTTCTAAACGGTCATTAATCTCTTTCGGTACTTCGCCTTCATATTTATAATTTAATGAGTGCTCAATTGAAGCCCAAAAATTCATAGCCAGTGTCCGTATTTGAATTTCCGCTAAAATTGTCATTTCCCCTTTAATTGTTTCGACAGGATAACTCACGATGACATGGTAAGATCTGTAACCACTCGCTTTTTTATTTGAAATGTAATCGCGCTCTTCAATTACTTCCAGATCATTTCGTTGTTGTAATATTTCCACGACCGACTCGATGTCATCTACAAACTGACACATTATTCTTAATCCCGCTATATCGGGAAGCTCCGCCGCTAATTCTTTTGATGGTTCAAACGGAATTCCTTTTTCTAGCGTCTTGTCATAAATGCTCGCCAGTGGCTTTACTCTTCCTGTAACGAATTCTACCGGCATATGTACATCTTCCAATTCATATTGTGAACGAATTCCCTTGAGTTTTACTTTCAATTCGTCTACCGCCTGTTTATACGGTTCTATAAATTGATCCCACTGCGACATTCGACTTCCCCCTTACCTACTCGCTACTTGTTAGAATTTCTTTAAACGCTTTTTCAACTACTGTAGTAAATTCCTCGCCGTAATTATCATTTCCTTCAATATTAAAAATTAGCATGGTCAGCTCTTCGACAAAACCGATAAGTGGCACGCGAACATCGTTATAAAATATAACCGGATCTTTATTACCTTTTAATACATCGACCATTAATGGCCAAACCGATTGTGGAAAATGTATGTAGCCGTACTCTTCCTCTTCGTCTAATAAATAAACAAAAGTCATTTCTTTAGAATCTGTAATCATCTTACCCGCTGGAGTAAAACGAAACGTTTTTGGTGTACCTATTACTGTAAAACAGATTTCTAAATCGTTTTGAATGCCACCATCAATTTGAAGTTTCGTTGTCATTTATATTTCATCCCTTCAAGTTTCGCTACGTTTAGTTTATCATAAGCAGCGCAGTCTTGCAGTCGTATAGTGTGATTTCAAGTAGTTATTAGTATAGCATTTAAAGTATAAGTCTTAACCTGATGCTCAAGCTCTCATTTGAATGAAATGATTTCAATAGATGCCCATATTTCATAAATTTTAATAGATATAAATTTACTACAAAACTTCTGAGCTGTTCAAAGTTTTGCAAAAAAAACAGCCCATCTTCTTCATTATTTTCCAGTATGCTCGAGAACGTTCTCGGTCAATCATCAGCATCAGGTACCTTGCTCGGAAATACAGCGATTCGAGGGGAATTACCCGAGAGCAATCATTATAATTCCAATCAATCCATCTTGCCTATTTATCACACAGAAACTACGAATCTTTTAAACGGGTATGCCTAAGGGACAACTATTAAAATGATCAATATGAAGACATTATTAATGATGTTGCCGAATAAAATAACCCACCTAGCCATTTAATTTCATCAGTCATTCAGCATGAGTCTAATTTAAATTCCAACTTGGTTAATCACGCCATCGCATATAGCCACATGCAAATAATGCCTGGCACTGCTAAATTTATCGGGGGTTAAGGATAGCTTTGATTCGGTAAAGAATATTAAAGTCCATTCAAAATATTTGCGCAAAATGCTTAACGAGTTGACCAGTAATGTCGAACACACTCTTGCCACATATAATGCAGGTCCTGAAAATCCAAGAATATATAATGATATATCGACATTTAAAGAGACTTAATACTACGTTGAAAAAGCGTTCAATACCTATAACGCTTAACTTAGTTATCCTTATCCATACTTCATCTCAGAAGCGATTCAGTTGTGAAAGTAGCAATCGGTTGGTAGAATATTAGTACAGTCAGAGTAAAGGAGCCAAAATGATATGATACAAAAACCTTTGATCCCTTACGAGGAGATCGGTGCAGAAAAGCTGTCGGAATTGATCGACCTATTTTACTCAAAAGTTGCCGTTCATCCAGACCTATTCCCGATATTCCCGGCTGACCTTTCTGAAACAGCCCGTAAACAAAAACAATTTATGACTCAATATTTAGGTGGACCGAATCTATTCAGCGAAGAACACGGACACCCTATGATGAAAGCTCGCCATAATCCTTTTCCAATTACCCCGCTACGTGCGGATGCATGGCTTGCCTGCATGTCAGAAGCAATGGACGAGGTCCAACTAGAAGGAAGAATCCGGGAGTTTTACTTTAAACGTTTGGCGTTAACAGCCAAACATATGGTGAATAAGGGGGAAGACACGTGATTCCAAGCAGGTCGATGGAAAACCGGATTGCCCCATCTCCCTTCCTAGTAACTAGACCGATTGAATTATATGCTTTTATCGATCCAGCATGCGATGCAAGCTGGTCGCTTCAAACAATCCTCCGTAAGCTGCAGGTGGATTATGAACGATACTTTACACTGCGCACAGTTTTACGGACATCACTCCCGTCTATGAATTTGCAATGTGTCAATGATGAATATTCAACCGAAGATTGTGAGAAACATCATGCGTCCTTTCCGTCAATCGCTATAAGAGCCGCGGAATTCCAAGGAAAGCGTGCGGGACAACGATTTATTTCAAAAATGTTTGAGTACTCATATTTAAAATCACGAAACGTCACATCTTTTTCCGTACTTGTAGAAATCGCTGAACTTCTTCTTCTAGATGTTGATGAATTTATTCGTGACTTCTCTTCAAAAAACGTGCACCGCTCATTACAAGTTGATCTTTCAATGGCAAAAGAAATGGAAGTTGATAACGCACCTACTTTCGTTTTCTTCAACGAAAACATTGAAGACGAAGGATTAAAAGTTAGTGGACTATATTCATATGAAGTATATGAGCAGATTCTTGAGGAACTCATCGGTCAAACGATTATTCCCAACTCACCTCCTCCACTGGAAAACTTATTTGGTCGATTTGATGCGCTGACTACAAAAGAAATCGCGGAAATCTACAGAATTAGTGAAAAGTCTGCGGAACGCGAATTAAAAAAACGTCTCCTACAACAATATGTGGAACGTTTATCCTTTAAGGACACAACATTATGGCGTAAAAAATGTAATTAATATAGATTAGCTGATTGATCACCCAACTTAATTGGACAGATTGGTCAGCTTTTTTTTTATTTGGAGGGGCATTTCGTACATTAGCATGGGGAGAGAAATCTTCTTTAATGGAACAAGAAAAGAGCACCTACTCCTGGGGGGGAGTGGATGCTCTTTTACAAAGGGAATGGGAGAAATGTTCACGTTCAAACAAAAGGGGGTGTATGTTTGGTATGTGATTTATTTCACATCCTTACCTTATCACGAAATAATAGTAACAGCAACAATTCACAATCGACTTAACATGATTGTCACATTTTGAAATAAAATATCTCGTTCAACTAGTCACTAACCAGTTGAACGAGATTGTTTTTAGTTTATTTATTCAATAGAAGTGACTCAAGCTCATTTAGTTTTTCTTCAAAAACCCTGCAAGCTTCTTCAATCGGTGCAGCACTTGTCATGTCTACTCCCGCCTTTTTAAGGACGTCGATTGGATAATCGGATGAACCAGCTTTCAGGAAATTGTTAATATATCGCTCAACTGCCGGTTCACCTTCCGTTAAAATCTGATTGCTAAGTGCAACTGCCGCACTATAACCTGTTGCATATTGATAAACATAATAATTATAGTAGAAATGTGGAATTCTAGCCCACTCCATACCGATTTCCTCATCTACAACAATGTCATCGCCGAAATACTTTTTATTAAGTGCATAATATTCTTCAGTTAACTTTTCAGCTGTCAATGACACACCTTGCTGATCAAGCTCGTGAATTAAATGCTCAAATTCAGCAAACATTGTCTGCCGGAAAACTGTACCGCGGAATCCATCTAGCCAGTAGTTAAGTAGGTATATTCGTTTTTGCTCATCATCAATTGTCTTCAATAAATGTTCGTTTAAAATAGCCTCATTTACTGTCGATGCTACCTCTGCAACGAAAATTGAATAGCCACTATACACAAATGGCTGATGCTTACGAGAATAATAACTGTGAACACTGTGGCCAAACTCATGCGCTAATGTAAACAAGTTACTCGCGCTGTCCTGCCAGTTCATTAAGATATACGGATTGGTCCCGTATGCACCTGAAGAATAGGCTCCTGAGCGCTTTCCAACGTTTTCACGCACATCTACCCAACGATTTTCCAGACCTTCTTTAACAATCGAAACATATTCTTCGCCCAATGGATGGAAGCTTTCAAGCATCGTTTCTGCCGCATCTTCGTAACTATATTTCATGTCAGCATCCTGAACGAGCGGTGCATACATATCCCACATATGAAGCTCATCAAGTGCAAATACTTTTTTCCGTAATGCAACGTATCTTTGTAATAAATGAACATTCTTATTTATCGTTGTGACAAGATTTTCGTATACTTGCTCCGGAATATGGTTATTCGACATCGCCGCTTCACGGGCAGATGAAAAGTTACGAATTGTTGCATTCACGTTGTTATCTTTAATATTTCCAGATAACGTGGACGCAAATGTGTTTTGAAACTTACCATAGGTCGCGTGCATCGCCTTGAACGCTTCTTCCCTAACACTAGTCTTATTACTTTCAAGGAAGCCAATGTATCGGCCATGGGATAATTCAACTTCTTCTCCCTCGTCATTTTTCACTTTTGGAAATTTAAGATCTGCATTATTTAACATGCTAAAGGTTTCAGATGATTTCCCAGTTACTTCAGACAGCTGCGCCAGTAATGCTTCCTGTTCAGCAGGCAATACATGTGGACGTTGTTTGTTTATTTCTTCAAGTTCCTGTTTGTACAATCCTAGGTCCTCATTTTCCTTAACCCAAGAATTGAGTTTATCTTCATCAATTGTCAATAGTTCTGGTAAGAAATATGACAGCGTAGTTGATACCTTGACAAGAAGTGTCTTTACTCGTCCGTCAACAGCTTGATAAAAACTATTCGATGTATCCTGATCTAACTTTAAATGTGCGTACGTATAGAGGCGATGTAGCCTTTCTGAAAGCTGATCACGGTATGTTAGCGCTTCGAGAAGTGCTTCTGGACCGTTACCTAACGTTCCCTTGTATGACTCACCTTGTTCAGAAAACGTTTCCACTTCAACGTACTCTTCTTCCCAAGCCTTATCAGTTGCGAATATATCCTCAAGGCGCCACGTTTCTTCTACCTCTACCTCATCGCGTGTTAGTACTTTATTAGTTGTTTCACCCGTCATTCTAAATCCCCCTTTTATCGTTACTTCGAGTAACGAATCACTTCTATTTTCTCAATTTTCATTAGACTTTGCAAGGATTGTGGTTATTTTATTAACCAATTCTTTTTCATCCAATTTCAGCTTATCGTCTAAGGATTCGATGCCAACATCTAGCAAAAAGTTCCGATAACAGACACAAGCTTTCAGTAGTTTCTCCGACGGCCCTTCATATCCTTGTATAAAATTATGGATTTCTACTTCAGTTAGATTGCTAGATTTCAGTCGATGTTTACGCATAAAGAATAGAAAATCAAGTTGCCATTCACATGCATTTTCATGAAAGGATCCCATATACTTAACTGGCACCCCAATCCACAACGGCAACTGCTCTGGTGTAATTCGCAGTTCATAACATCCACGAAGAAAAGAATCATTAATGCCCCTTCTGTTGAATAAAATCCTCGTTCGCAAAATTTTTTTTCGCATGGATAAATAACTATGCACGTATTGCTGCAATTCTTTTTCGGTTGGAATTTTTGGACGTGCAAAAGGAAATATTTGCTTCGATATAGGTAATATGCGGTGAGTACCGATGTACTGCTTGCCCGTCACATGAAAAAGATTGCTGAAGTAATGAAATTGTTCAAATTTGGGGTCATACGTGAGGAATACCAGTCCTACTGGGATTTGGTGGGTAAAAAAACTTCTTTCAAATCGGGAGAAATGAAATACGCCGACACCTTGGGGGAGTGCCATTAATTTTGAGGGAGTTCTTAACAACCAGACTGGTCTCATACTTGCACTTTCATAACCTCTGGTCCTTAACTCTATCTGTTTTACAGGGATTGTACTGCATTGAAACTCAATTGGCACTTGCCCAAGATCACTAGTTACGAGTAAATCTGGACGTTGAGCCAACGATTTAAAATAAGGTTCTAATACGACTTCTTTTCCAATACTGCGAAGAAACTCATAGAGTTGTCGCTTACCTTCAAGATGCTCTTTTGACTCTCCTTCAGAAAATGAGGCGGTACAGGACGCATTTTTTTTATGCGCAAAGTGAGGGATAATGATTTCGCCTACCTTTAGGTGGACCAAATCATCACACTGAGGACATAAAAACCTTGCTGTCTTTCTCCATTCTCGTAACTGCTCTTTTTCCATCTTGGACGAAAGAATAATAATCGATCCATCAAACTTTTTTGCTGTTAGTATAAAAATCACTCCTTTTCATAATCTTACAAATACTCCAGTCGATATGCAACTACCATTTAAGTTTTATAGAATCAAAAACGCAACAACCCATTGAGGTTGTTGCGTTTTCTTTACAAATTTTTTTCAAAAATATTTTTCTATTTGCGTGAAAACATCTGATTTCATAACGACGTTCCCATACTCCTCTAAAATATGAATTGTATTGGGTGAAGGTTTTCCAAATTCTAATAACACACTGACGATATTCTCTTTTTGTTCATCAGTAAGTTCGTCGTCGTAGGATAAGTGTATATAATATTTATTTTCAAATGAATACAAGGATGAATTAACATCGAATCCATGCATTCGGCTTGATAATCGAATAACATTTTCAAATTCATCGAAAATAAATGTGGTTGCAACTTTCCTATTTTCTCCAGAAGATTTCATCACATCTTCAAGTCTCTCATAACCTTCGTCATCCGGTTGCTGGAAGGCTCTCTGCGAATCTTCCTGATCATAAGGAGACTCACCCATATTGCCGTCTGCTGAGTTAGCACGCGTGACGGTAACTTCAATTCCGTTATTTTTTGAATGGACCTGAATCCATAATGGACCTTCAGCCTCAAATTCAGCTTCATCGTTTATTTCGTCCATCATATCCCAGAATAGTTCTTCGCTTTTTTCTTTGTTATACCAAACTTCTTCGCGAGTAAAACCACGCTCTTCAATATCCATATATGACAAGAAAAACTTAACAGTATTTTCATTTATACGTTCTATTTCCATCTCATTCTCTCCCTCCCTATTAAATAGGATTTGTAACAGTTCCCCTTAGTTGAATGAAATAATCCTACAATGCTTATACTTATTATATGTCCATGCTGAACGTTTTGTAAGGGTTTCTACACAGAGCAATTAATTTTTGATAGTAAAAGTTATTGTAGATAACATTCGTCAGGAAAGCAAGAGAAAGGCAAAAGCCGATAGGTTTAAGGCATTTTCCAATGTCCCCTATCAGCTTTTTTTCAATTCATATAATTAGTTGACCATTCGACGGGCTTCTAACAGCTGATAGGCCCTTACTTTCCTTGGTAAGAAACGACGAATTTCATCTTCATTATATCCTACTTGAAGTCGTTTTTCATCTAGAATGATTGGTCTTCTAAGCAATCCAGGATGCTCTTGTATTAATTCATATAAGCGTTGTAATGGAAGACTTTCCACATCAACATTCAGTTTTTGGTAAATTTTAGATCGAGTTGAAATAATTTCATCAGTTCCATCTTCAGTCATTCTGAGTATTTCTTTTATCTCATCGATATTTAAAGGCTCTGAAAAAATATTACGTTCCGTGTACGGAATTTCATGTTCCTCCAGCCATGCTTTCGCTTTTCTACATGACGTACAGCTAGGTGATGTAAATAGTGTGACCATCATACACTGACACTTCCTTTCAAATCGGTTCATTTTTAAATCTATATTATGATAAATCTTACATTAGAATAATTGTAAACTATTTCGTTCTTCTTTAAGTATACACAACTTTAGTCATGAAAAAAACACTTTTTTGAAATTACTTGAAAATTATTAACAACTTGTCACAATTCCGCAATATGACATGGGTTACGTGGACTCACTAAATATTTTTCGTCCTATCTATTGTTATACCCTTCGGTGGATCAAATTAAACATGGGAACTTTTTTATTTCGTTTTCTCAATTGGCTTGATTTCATTGAAAAAATCGATCCACTCCCTATTAGTACGTATTGCGGAGATAAAGGTTCCCTTATATTCATTTTTTCTAATTAAATAAAATGCCTCGGTAATGGTTCACGGCTTGTAATTGACACCCGTAGTGTAAGTATTACCCGCATTCCATAGGAGATACTCATCGATACCATTATCTTTTAAAGCTTTGATTTGTGCCTCAACTTCTGCTTTACCATATTTCAAATAGTTTCCAGAACCAAGCCAAGGTGCACTGAAGTCTTGAATCCAAGGTCTTGACACTGGTGGATTTTTAAGCGCACCTAGTACCTCATTTTCAATTTTTGAATATTCGGCAACAATTTTGTACGGTTCTAAATCTGGTTTTGCAACACCAAAGTAAGATGTCCAGTGACTCGGATAAATCATAGATGAAATTACGTCAACGTTTTCCGAAATCCGCGAAAAGTTTTGTCCAATTCCTGGAGCCTCTTCTAGAGTAGCCGCATAGCCAAATATATCAACGGACACTTCCACACCATATGGCTTCAATTGTTCGCGTGCATATTCAACAAAATCTGTTACTGCGTCAACCCTGCGTTTTACGGGATCTAAATCTGATTCCTCATACTTCTCAAAAGTATATTTCAACTGATCATGACGCTTTTCAAATCCTTCTGGAAAACGAACATAGTCAAATTGAATTTCTTTGAACCCCATTTTTGCCGCTTCGATTGCGATGTCGACGTTATGATCCCATACTTCTTTCATAAATGGATTTACAAACGCTTCACCACGTCCATTTTTCCAGACCTTATCGCCATCCATAAATGATAAGTCAGGACGTTTTTCTGCGAGTACGCTATCTTTAAATACAACTATTCTTCCGATTGGATAAATCTTTTTCTCTTCCATAATTTCTAACATCTTTCGAGGATCCTTTATATACGGTTTACCTATATCCAATGCTTTCAACGCGGAATCGTCTTCCGGAACATATGTAAGGTTACCAAAATCATCTTTAATATCGATGACCATTGCATTCAAGTCTGTTGTATCCATTAAATCAACCAGTTTTGAAAATCGTGCTCCACCTGCGGAATGTCCCGTGACATATACGCCACGCACTGCATCCGGATAGTCGAATGAAAGCCCTGAATCATAACTAAACAGCTTTGACGTTAGGACAAGCTTCTCGTCGATCTCCTCAAACCCATATGTACGTTCTGCAAAATCGTCTGCTTTGTTCTTAGTTTCAGCGTATGCGACAGTTGGAATAGTAATTCCTACTGCAAGAATTAGACCTGCAATCCATTTCATTTGCTTCATAATATTATGCATCCTTTCTTCACTATCCTAAGTTTAGCAAGGATTGAGCCTAATTGAAAGAGCTATTTTAAATAGCATCTCTTGCTTTTAAGTATCTCTTGCTTTATACTTCTGGAAATATACAAGAAATCGGCGTTGAAGGAAAGAGTACGTCTGTGTTGGTTTGCCAGAGAGTCTGTAAAGGTGTGAACAGATAACCATCCAGAACGAAGTGGATTCCTGAGCTTGATAGATGAAAAAGGTTGAAGTTATCACTTGGGTAGTACATTCTTTTTGATAACTGACTAATAGATGAACTTTCTTATTGAAGAACCTTTATGGAAAGGTATTTTCAAAAAGGTAGTACATTTTTTTGATAAACCTTTACTACTCTGTTACGTTTCTCCGCGTTAAGGAGCTTGAGAGGCCTTCGGGCAATTCGGGTGGTACCGCGGTTGATTAAAAGTCAATCGTCCCCTTTTTTAGGGGACGATTGACTTTTTTTGTGTTTTAAATTATAAGGAGGAGTTTATTTATGACAACAATTTTTTCAGGTGTTCAACCTACAGGTACTGTAACAATCGGGAACTACATCGGAGCTTTTCGTCAATTTACTGAGTTGCAGCACGAATACGATTGCCTTTTTTGTATCGTCGACCAGCACGCTATTACCGTCCAACAAGATCCAAAAGAATTAAGTAAGACGATCCGATCACTTGCAGCACTATATGTCGCTAGCGGAATCGATCCAGAGAAAGCAATTTTGTTTATTCAATCAGAAGTTCCTGCACATGCACAAGCCGGTTGGATGATGCAATGCTTGTCCTATATTGGTGAACTCGAGCGCATGACACAGTTTAAAGACAAATCGGATGGTAAGGATGGCGTTTCATCGGCCCTACTAACATATCCGCCACTTATGGCGGCTGACATCTTACTTTATAATACCGATATTGTCCCTGTTGGCGATGACCAAACACAACATCTAGAACTAACACGGGACCTAGCGGAGCGCTTTAATAATCGATACGGAAAAACATTAACAATTCCAGAAATCCGCATACCTAAACACGGTGCTCGGATTAAATCTCTGCAGGATCCATTAAAGAAAATGAGTAAATCAGATCCTAATGGCAGAGCAACTATTTCACTTCTTGACACACCAAAACAAATCGAAAAGAAGATAAAAAGTGCTGTTACCGATTCAGAAGGGATTGTTACGTTCGACGTTGACAACAAACCAGGTGTCGCCAATTTACTTACGATTGAATCTGCCACGGGCGGAGAATCGATTGAAGCGCTTGTCGCCAAATATGACGGCCTGCGATATGGAGACTTTAAAGCTGGTGTAGCAGAAGCCGTCGTGAATCATCTTACCCCGATCCAAGAAAGATATTATGATTTGATTGAATCACCTAAACTTGACGACATTTTAGATAGTGGTGCTGAAAGGGCAAACGCCATCGCATCTGCTACTCTAAAAAGAATGGAGAACGCGATGGGCCTCGGAAGACGACGACAATAAGCAATGTAATTGCCGATCCGACAAGTAAGGCGAAATCTGCTGTGCGAATGATGTAATAGAATACTTGGCTCCACTCATAGCCAAGTGATCTATAGTTAAAATAAAGGATTACATGAGAAATACTGACAACAAGCAAACCATAGCTAATAAGAAATAAAAAGAATCGTGTGATGATACATCGCCCTTTTCGTTTTCTTTGATTATATGAATGAACAGCCCCTTTTTAGACGAGAGGGGCTGTTTTCATTTAAATTTATTCCCTAACACAATGAAATCTCTAAAAACCTCCTTTATCTAAGGTCCCATAGTTCATTGGAGTGTATGACCAGTTAATGCCGAATAAAAAGACGCCCCATTTTACCGGGACGTCTTCATTTTTTTATTTTACTTTTTTAAAGACTAGTGTTGCATTATGACCACCGAAACCAAGCGAGTTACTCATTGCGTAATCGACGTTTGCTTCGCGTGCTTCATTTAGCACATAATCTAAATCACATTCTGGATCTGGAGTCACATAGTTTGTTGTTGGTGGGATAATACCTTCTTTAATCGCCTTGACCGTAAAGATAGCTTCAAGTCCACCAGCTGCCCCTAAAAGATGCCCTGTCATCGATTTAGTCGAGCTCATCGCAAGTTTCCGTGCATGGTCCCCGAAAACAGTTTTCGCAGCCATCGTTTCAAATTCATCATTGTAAGCCGTGCTTGTTCCATGAGCGTTAATATAGTCAATTTTTTCAGGAGCAACGCCACCTTGTTCAAGTGCTTGAGTCATAGCACGTACAGCACCTTCACCTTTAGGAGCTGGCGCTGTAATATGAAATGCATCTCCTGTTGAACCATAACCGACTAATTCCGCGTAAATCTTCGCACCACGGGCGACTGCATGATCATATTCTTCAAGAATAATAATTCCAGCCCCTTCACCAATAACGAATCCGTCACGCTCTGCGTCAAACGGACGTGATGCCGTTGCAGGATCTGGGTTCAAAGAAAGTGCTTTATTGGCACAAAAACCAGCAACAGCCATAGTAGTAATCGGCGCCTCTGCACCACCCGCGATCATTACATCTGCTTCACCGCGACGAATGACCTCGAATGCATCTCCAATGGAGTTTGTTCCTGATGCACAAGCTGTTACTGTACATGAGTTAATGGCCTTCGCGCCGAAATGAATAGATACTTGTCCTGACGCCATATCTGGAATCATCATCGGGACAAAGAATGGACTAACACGACGGTAGCCTCGCTCTTGGAATGTCAAAAATTGTTGTTCATGTGTTTCCATTCCACCGATTCCTGAACCAATCCACACACCTGTACGAAGTCCCAGCTCTTCATTAAGTTCTTCTAAACCGGCATCTTTCATAGCCATAATAGATGCAGCCAGTGCATAATGTGTAAATCTATCCATCTTACGTGCATCTTTCTTCTCTATATAATCCTCAATATCGAAGTCTTTTACTTGAGCTGCTACTTTTACTGGAAACTTATCGCTGTCTAGTCTAGTCAGCTTACCTATTCCCGATTTTCCGTTAATAACAGATTCCCATGATTCCTCTGCTGTGTTGCCGACAGGTGAAACAGCACCAATTCCTGTAACTACTACGCGTTTTATACTCATGATTAGAACTTCCCTTCACTCTATAATAGAATTTACTTTTATGATGTTTTGATACATTTATTCGCTTATATATAGTTTGTAACAATAGAATTCATCAATACGAAGTGTTTGAACAAACTTATTTACCCCATCGCATGCAAAGTCCGCCCCATACTAAGCCTCCGCCAAATCCAACGAATACTACAATATCATCATCTTTAATTTTTCCATCAGCAAGATCATCGACAAGTGAGATTGGAATCGATGCTGATGACGTATTCCCATACTTATGAATCGTTTTCGACATCTTTTCAACAGGCAATCCAAGTCGTTCGCGTGAGGCTTCCATAATTCGAATATTAGCTTGATGTGGAATCAAGTAATCAACGTCTTCTTTTGCTAATCCAGCTTTCTCAATTACATTCAGCGCTGTTTGACCCATTTGACGAACTGCGAATTTGAATACCTCTCGTCCGTTCATTTTAAGTTTATCATCTTGATAAAGATGTTTTCCTCCTGAGCCGTCAGCGCCAAGTTCGAATGATAAAATGCCGCGACCTTCGCTTACTTTTCCAACGACTGTTGCCCCGGCACCATCTCCGAATAATACCGCTGTGTTACGATCTTCCCAATCCGTTATCTTCGACAGTTTCTCAACACCTACAACTAGCACATAGTCATACGTTCCTGATTCAACGAACTGCTTCGCCGTCACAATTCCGTACATAAATCCTGCACATGCAGCTGAAACGTCCATTGCAGCTGCATTTACTGCACCAAGTTGATATTGAAGCATTGACGATACTGATGGAAATGGACGATCTGGCGTTACTGTTGCAACAATTATTAAGCCGATTTCTTCAGGTTTAATCCCAGCATCTTTTATTGCTTCAACTGCCGCATCATGAGCCATATGTGATGTGTCCGTTTCTTCATCTGCAATTCGACGTTCTTCAATGCCAGTCATAGTCCGAATCCATTCATCAGATGTATCCATACGATTCTCTAGATCCTGATTAGTTAATATATGTGATGGTACGTATTTCCCAACTCCAAGTAGACCCGCGTTCATTTAACATCCTCCGCTCATTATCATCTAATATTAGTACCTGGTGTTAATCATAAGAGATTTGAACCTATTTTACAACTGCCCGACACGATTTCGCCAAATTAAATTCTGTTTTCCTGATTAAATGTTTCCCAACTGTACATCCTATGATATAATAATTTGAGTATTAGTATTGTTGAGGTGAGATAGATTGAGGTATATATTAACTTTTGTTTGGTCTCTTATGTTAGTCACTTTGCTTAACTACGTTGTTGGAGCTATTGCAAACGTGCCATTTAACTTTGAAACAGGTGCAATCTTATCAGTGGTTTTAGCGGTCTTAGTCATTTTGCTTGGAGAATCACTACCAGAAGGTCCTATTTCAGACCACGAATAAAATAATCAAACATCTCCTTTATCTGGGGATGTTTTTTTATGGATATTTTCAAGTAATTTCACTATATAAAAAATAAAATCCCCGATGAATTTCCGCCAATCATTACTCTTCAAAATTTACTGATGCGAATCCTATATAATTTGGTAGGTAATTCGATCAAACATACAGAATCTGGGGAAATTAGTATTTCGGTGGCGAAAATAGAGTCCGCATATAAAATATTCATGACAGATACGGGGAGTGGTATGACGAAAGAACAGACTTTAATGATTTTCGAACCTTTACGACAAGCCGGAAGTTCTTTATCAAGATATTTTGGTGGTACTGGACTAGACCTCAGTATCGAAAAAAACTTGTCGAAATACATGAAGGTGATATTAATGTAGATTCAGAAATCGATGTTGGAACCACCTTTATTTTCACATTACCGCTTCAGCATAACTTTTCGTATTGCAAGGCGGATAAACCGACATTGGCACCTGAAATTTACATTGAAAAGCCAGGAGTTTTTCTTGCGGAAACGTCACCTGCTAAGAAAGGTCATGGAAACCTAAAGCAAACAAAAATTTTAATTGCCGATGATGAACATGTAAACTTACAAGTACTGCTTATCTCGTTAATCATAAGTATAAAAGAACGGGTCATTCCGTCCATTTCCTTTTTTACGAATTGTTTACATACCTCAACATTTATTATAGAACCGCAAAAAAAAGAAGCCGACCCAAGATTTATCTTAGGGCGGTTTCAGTAGATTATCTTTTAGTCACAATAAGTTTTCCGTCTTTCATCGTTAGCGCTAATGTATCGTTCGGTCCAAGATTGCCTTTGATCAATTCTATTGCAACAACTGTTTCCACATGCCGCTGGATAAATCTGTTCAATGGACGTGCACCAAAATCGGCGTCAGTCCCCTCTTCAACTATCCAGTCAAGCACATCTTCCGTGTACTCCATAGATACCTCTTGTTGATGAATTCTTGTCGCAAGATCATCCAACATCTTCCTTGCGATTAGCTTAAATGTATCTCCCGTTAATGAATGAAATATAATAATGTCATCCATTCGGTTAAGCAGCTCGGGTTTGAAATGATTCCGCAGTTCAGCCATTACTAAGTCTTCTGCTGCATGATTTTCTGTATCACCTAAATCATGCAGTAAATAAGACGAACCGATATTCGACGTCATAATAATAACTGTGTTCGTGAAATTTACAAGTCTCCCTGGGCTGTCAGTAATCCGACCATCGTCTAGAATTTGTAGAAGTATATTTGCTACATCCGGGTGCGCCTTTTCAATCTCATCAAGCAGCAGGACCGAATACGGATTGCGACGGACCGCTTCTGTGAGTTGACCTCCCTCTTCATAACCAACATACCCCGGAGGCGCTCCGATGAGCCTAGACACACTATGCTTCTCCATATACTCAGACATATCTATACGAATGAAATGATCTTCAGAATCAAATAGCGTAGCGGCTAGCGTTTTTGCCAATTCCGTCTTACCTACCCCAGTTGGTCCTAAAAATAGAAACGAACCTATCGGCTTATTCGGAGCTTGAATGCCTGCTCGTGCACGCCAAACTGCTTCAGTAACTAGTTGTACAGCGTCATCTTGACCAATGACTCTTTCCTTCAGCGTTTCACCTAAACGAAGCAGTTTTTCGCGTTCTCCCTCGACCAACTTCGTCACTGGAATACCCGTCCACCTAGCAACAATTGTCGCAATTTCTTCTTCCGTTACCTCTTCACGCAATAAACGACTTTCTTTACCATCCAGTAACGGTGCTTCAAGTTCTTTCAGTTCGGCTTCCACTGCAGGTATTTTTCCGTGCCGAAGTTCTGCGGCCTTATTCAAATCATAGCGATTTTCTGCATCTTCAAGCTCTCGGCGGAAACGATCAAGGTCTCCACGCTTCTCTTGGATTTTTCGTAACGTTTCTTTTTCCGAATCCCATTGTGAACGCATGCCTTCGGAAGAATCCTTTAATTCTTGTAGTTCTTTCCGCAATGCTTCAAGACGCGTTTTGCTCACTGCGTCCTTTTCTTTTCGGAGGGCTTGCTCTTCGATTTCAAGCTGCATAATTCTCCGCGTGACCGCATCAAGTTCCTCTGGCATTGAATCAATTTCAGTTCGAATCATCGCACTCGCTTCATCTATCAAATCAATCGCTTTATCAGGCAAAAACCGCTCCGTTATATAACGATTCGACAATGTCGATGCCGCCACAATCGCACGGTCATGAATACGTACACCGTGATGCAATTCGTACATTTCTTTTAATCCCCGTAAAATCGACACGGTATCTTCCACTGAAGGTTCCCTTACAAGCACTTGTTGAAAACGACGTTCAAGTGCTGGATCCTTTTCAATATACATACGATATTCATCTAACGTAGTTGCCCCGATACAATACAATTCACCGCGTGCAAGCATAGGTTTTAGCATGTTGCCTGCATCCATTGCACCGTCCATTTTTCCAGCGCCTACGATTGTATGAATTTCGTCGATAAACAAAATGATTTGTCCTTCGCTGTCTTTCACTTGCTTTAGGACACTTTTTAAGCGCTCTTCGAATTCTCCTCGATATTTAGCGCCTGCAATAAGCGCACTCATATCAAGTTCAAATATTTCGCGTCCCTTTAAACCTTCCGACACATCGCCTTTTACAATTCGCTGTGCAAGTCCTTCGACAATTGCTGTTTTACCAACGCCCGGTTCCCCGATTAACACCGGGTTGTTTTTTGTTTTACGTGACAATATCCGAATGACATCCCGAATTTCATCATCACGCCCAATTACTGGATCCATTTTCCCATTTTTCACTTCTTCAACGAGATTGCGCCCGAATCTCTCCAATGGAGACCGTTCATCTGCTTGTTCGCCTTGCATTCTCATATCAATTCACCTTCCGCTTCTCTGACTTTGACTATCTTTGATTAATTAAATTATATAATGTTTTTTTCTATTGGTAAAGATTTTTGTTTACATAAAAAAGACCGTATAACCCCGTTAAGAGTCATACAGTCCTCAATTTTATTTCTATCTTTATCTTACGCCTAATGCCATTTTAGCATAGCGTGACATTTTATCTTTTGACCATGGTGGGTTCCAAATTACGTTTACTTCTACTTCTTTCACTTCTGGAAGTTCCCTAAGTTCTTGTTTAATATTATCAACAATTTGTGGACCCATCGGACAGCCCATAGAAGTAAGTGTCATTGTTACATGTGACGTACCTTCCTCATCTAATTCTACATCATAGATAAGCCCTAGATTGACGATATCAATTCCAAGTTCAGGGTCAATAACGTTTTCAATCGCACCCATCATACTATCTTTCATTGCTTGACTCATGTTCATACCCCTTTCTATTCTGATGATACTTCAATCATAACAGTCAGAGGTCATTCATTCAAATTAGATGCAAGCCAGTTTACCGCTCCGAGCATTCCCTCGCGTGTTACTGCGTGCGCTGCTTGCTTATCCGTAACGAAGACAAGTCGGTCCGGCACATCGGCATAATCGGCTTTCACAGACTTATAAAATGCATACGTTGGTTTGTAAGGAACCGTAGGATCTTTTTTTCCATGCCAAAAGTAAATCGGTCTTTTTCCGAGTGAAGCACTTTGTTTTGTTAGATCAAGTGTTGCTAGCCCAGCAAATAATTGTTCTTTTTCTGCATCTGTCACCGGCAACTTATAACCAGCATCTTCATAGTTGCCAATTTGCGCTTTCGCTAACTCTACAAAACCAGGTGCACCCATCATGACAATTGTTGCATCAATCCACTTATATAGCGTAAGAGAGCCAAGTGATACAATACCACCCATCGATGTTCCTCCAACGCCAATTTTCCCTGTTTTCACAAGTCCACGATCCCTAAGCTCTTGTTGAAGAACCCCTAGTTCCTCAATTGAAGTCATAACTATTTCCCAAAAACGTAATGCTAGTTGGACCTCATCAAGACCTTCATCGCGTACACCATGTAAGTGAGCGTCAGGCAATAAAACTCTGACACCTTGTTTCGCAAGGTTATAGGCATAATGTAAATTATGTTCTTTTGCACTCGTGAACCCATGATGGAATATGACCACTGGAACATCCTGTTCTTTAAACTCATCTTCCACTATATGTAGGATTGGTATTGTACCCCATTGTTCTTCTTTTATTATCATTTGATCACAACCTTTTCCTATTATATTTGAGCGTATCAAAGTTATTCTAAAAAAACAAAGGATTTATTCTACGACCGACTTCTTTGACTTGGATATTGAATTAACGGTAAACTTGGTAGCAAAGGGGGATTCGTTTTGCAACCACATTTAATCGTCCTTGATCTTGACGGGACTTTACTGACAGATAATAAAATAATAACACCAAAAACAGCACTAGCATTAACTCAGGCTCAAGAGCATGGCCACCACGTTATGTTTGCTACTGGACGGCCGTACCGGGCAACTGAATCTTATTATAATGAACTTGGCTTGGCGACGCCAATCGTTAACTTTAACGGTGCGTTTGTTCACCAACCAGGGAACCGTGAATGGAAAACAAGTCACGAAACACTTGAACTTTCAGTTGTTAAAGAAGTTATGGAAGCGATGCAAGAGTTCCCATGGAATAATATTGTTGCCGAAGTAATGGATGATGTCTATGTACATTATCATGATGAAAAAGTATTAAATAATTTCACTATGGGTAAACCAAAAATAACGACAGGGGAAATCCAAAACTTCCTTAAGGATGATCCAACCAGCTTACTTATTCAAGCAGATGAAGGCAACGTTAAAGCGATTTGTGATCATCTTAGCCATGTCCACGCCAATGTTGTTGGACACCGCGTCTGGAATTCTCCTTGGGGTCATGTCATCGAAGTCTTCAAAAAAGGATTAAGCAAAGCCGCTGGACTTGACCGTGTCGCGAAGTCCATGGCGATTCCGCAGAACCGAATTATAGCATTTGGCGATGAAAACAACGATTTCGAAATGATTGAGTACGCGGGTCTTGGCGTCGCAATGGCAAATGGCATTGACGAATTAAAATCGATTGCCGATATAATTACGCCATTCTCAAACAACGAAGATGGCATTGCACAAGTACTTAATGAACAGCTACAATTGAAGTAAAAATAGTTAAGTTATGGGGGGTTATAAAATGAGGATTTTTGCTGATAGTGCGTCCGATTTACCAAAAGATTTCTTCGTTAATAGCGATGTATCATTAGTTCCTTTACACGTTTTGGTTGACGGTAAAGAGTACCAAGATATCGTTGAAATTGATTCGTTAGAAGTGTATGAAGCCATTCGTAAAGGTGGTCAACCGAAGACATCGCAAGTCTCTCCTGAAAACTTTTTAGAGAGGTGGACAGAACTGGCAAAATCTGGTGATGAGGGCATTTACATCGCTTTTTCGTCGGAATTATCTGGAACACATAATACAGCTGTCATGATTCGCGACCAAGTGAAAGAAGAATATCCTGATTTAAATCTTGTCATTATTGATTCAAAATGTGCCTCACTTGGCTATGGGCTGCTCGTCAAAGAAGCGGTTCGTCTACGTAGTGCTGGTGAAAGTATCCTATCCATAGAAGAGAAAATCAGATTTATGGCAGCTCACATGGAGCACCTCTTTACTGTTGATGATTTGGATTATATGGCACGCGGAGGACGCGTATCCAAAACAAGCGCATTCGTTGGCGGTCTATTGAATATAAAACCAATTCTTCACGTTGAGGAAGGTAAACTAGTTCCGATAGAAAAACACCGAGGACGCAAAAAAGTCATACGACGTTTTCTTGAACTGATGGAAGAACGCGGCGACAACTTGTCAGAACAACGACTTGCCATTAGCCACGGAGACGACGAAGCAGTTGCACTCGAATTAAAAGCATTGATTGAAGAACGCTTTAATCCAAAGAGCATTGAAGTCCACCTCATTGGATCCGTTATCGGTGCGCACGTCGGCCCCGGAACATTCTCCGTTTACTTTTTGAATAAACTACCTAAAGTGGAGTGAGCTAAAAATATCACATCTAGTTGATTGGAGTGTAGATCGGCGACTCCAGCGGGAACAGCAGTGCAAAGATAGGAAGAGAAACTTCACTCTTCCTCGGCTGAAGGCCCCGCAGGAGCGTATTTTGCGACGAGGAGACTGAAGCCGTGCCCGCGGAAAGCGTCAGGGAAAGATCGTACTGTAACTTTCCGCACTGTCCAATCGGAACGGAAATCAACTACTTCCTATTTTAGTATAAACCTCTAGTTCAACATACCTAATTAAAAAAGGATGATTGCATGAAAATTATTGTTATAGGTGCCGTTGCAGGTGGTTCCACCGTTGCCTCGCAAATTAGACGAGCCGTACCAGAAGCCGAAATTACGCTGATTGGCCGTGACCGCGAAATCGGTTACGGGACATGCGGTTTGCCCTATGTCATAGGTGGATTAATCGAAGACAAAACAAAAGTAAGAGGCCCCGATCCTATAACTTTTGGTGAGCAAAGAGATATTAACACTTTGACTGGCCACGAAGTAACCACAATCGACCGCCTCAACAAAACTGTAGAAGTACGCAACATTGACACTAACGAAACTTTCACCAAATCATACGACAAACTTATTCTTTCACCCGGCGGTTATTCACGGATACCTGAATTTAAAGGACTTGGAAACCTTCCATTGCTTACTTTAAAAAGTTATTCGGACATGGAAGATATAATAGACTATATAGAACGTGAAAAACCACAATCATGCGCAGTGATTGGCGGCGGATTTATAGGCATTGAACTTGCTGAAAATTTTATTCTTAAAGGAATAAAAACAGCGCTCATCGAACGCAATGATCGTGTTATGAAGGTCATGGATTATCCAGTGACTGATATCCTAAATGAAGAAATGAAAGAAAATGGCGTCGACCTTTATTTCAATGATGCAATTGAACGGATTGAAGGAAACAACTTAATCATGAAAAATGGTGTTAATATTAAAGTCGACTTTATCGCGGCTAGCGTCGGGATTATACCGGACACAAGCCTTGCTGAAGAAGCGGGACTCTCTATTGGTTCTACTAACGGCATCATTGTCAATGAGTACATGCAAACCGATGATCCAGATATTTACGCAATTGGTGATGTCGCAGAATGTTCGGATTGGTTCACGGGAAAACCGAAGCGGGTTCAACTTGCATGGCATGCGCATCGACAAGCCTACATCGTCGCGAGTCATCTTGGTGGAAATCCGGTCAAAATAAATGGATTCCTTAGCACATCGATAACAAAGTTATTTACATTAACTGCCGGCATGACAGGCCTTTCCGAAAAAGATCTGAATGATGAAGGCATCGAATTTGATACCGTTACTCATAGCGGGAGAACGAACGCAGGATACTATCCAGATCACGGGACGATTTTGTTGCGTGTACATTATGATCGGCATTCCCGACTCATTCTAGGTGCACAAGCGGTCGGTGATAAAGGCGTCGACAAGCGGATTGACGTAATTGCTACCGCGATTATGGGCAAGATGACCGTGGACGACCTTTCCGCGCTTGAACTAAGCTATTCACCGCCCTACTCTTCACCTAAAGATCCCATTAATATGGTTGGCTATAAAGCTAAATAACAAAACGAACCCCCTTGCAATGGATAGCAAGGGGGTTCGTTTTGTTAAATTTTCTTACACCATTTCTGGCTTAATTGAATAGTCTCTTGGTAAAAGTTCTCCACTCGCAATTTCTTCAATAAAATGACAGGCTGCTTTATGTTCGCCTTCCATAGTTTGGTGCGTTTGAAGAAGTGGTTCATCTGTTTTACATTTGTCCTGAGCAAATGGACATCGTGTATGGAAACGGCAACCGGTCGGTGGATCTATCGGCGATGGCACGTCTCCTTTTAATGCAATATGTGTCTTTTCATGCGTTGGATCTGGTACTGGAATTGCTGACAATAGCGCTTTCGTATAAGGATGACTTGCATTTTCAAAAATCGCTTCACGGTCGCCTATTTCAACAATTTTCCCGAGATACATCACGATCACGCGGTCCGAAATATGACGAACAACGCCAAGATCATGTGAGATGAATAAATAAGTTAAATTAAACTCTTCTTGTAATTCTTCAAGTAGGTTCAATACTTGTGCTTGTATCGATACGTCTAACGCTGATACAGCCTCATCACAAATGATCATTTTTGGATCTACAGCAAGAGCTCTTGCAATTCCTATCCTTTGTCGCTGGCCCCCAGAAAACTCATGTGGATAGCGATCGGCTTGGTATTCATTGAGCCCGACTGTTTCGAGTAATTCAATGATACGTTTACGCCTTTTATTTGCCGGCACCGAATTTTGAATTGTCATTGCTTCATTCAATATATCCGCTACAGTCTGTCTTGGGTTAATCGACGCATAGGGATCTTGGAATATAATTTGTAAATCTTTCCGTTGTTTCCTCATTTCCTTTTTTGAAAGGGAGGTTAAATCAACGTCTTCAAAATATACCTTGCCTTCAGTCGGTTCTTCCAAACGAAGAATTGCGCGGCCTGTTGTCGATTTTCCACATCCGGATTCTCCAACAATGCTCACTGTTTCGCCTGCGTAAACTTTAAAACTAATATCATCGACCGCTTTAACGTGATTTACAGTTCGACCTAATAGACCCCCTTTAATGGGGAAATATTGTTTTAGCCCTTCAACTCTGAGCAGTTCTTTTTTTGCCATAAACGGTCACCTCCGATTCGCCGTCCCATTTGTCGGAATAGATCCAACAACGGACATCATTTCCATCGTCATCCTTCATTAACTCTGGCAATTCTGCTCGACATAAATCCGTTGCCGCTGGACAACGTGGGGCAAATCGGCAGCCTACAGGCATATCGTTCACGTTCGGAACATTGCCATGAATTGGCTCCAATTTCTCCTGGTCCACGTCGTGACGTGGCAATGAGTTGAGCAAGCCAATCGTGTAAGGATGTCTCGGCTCCCTGAACAACGAGTATACATCCGTATATTCGACAACTTGTCCAGCATACATAACCGCTACATAATCGCATGTTTCTGCAACAACGCCAAGATCGTGTGTAATAAAGATAACCGACATGCCTAAACGATGCTGTAATTCTTTGATCAAGCCAAGAATTTGAGCTTGGATTGTTACGTCAAGCGCTGTCGTTGGCTCATCTGCAATCAACATTTCTGGATCACACGCAAGTGCCATCGCAATCATGACCCGTTGTCGCATTCCGCCTGAAAGCTCATATGGATAGTTCTTCACTCGTGCTTCAGGTGATGGAATTCCAACAAGTTTCAACAAATCAACCGCTTTATTTTGCGCATCGCGTTTCGACATCATTTTATGTTTAATTAAGGATTCACCTATTTGCTGTCCTACTGTAAACACCGGATTTAAAGATGTCATCGGTTCTTGGAAAATCATCGAAATTGCGTTCCCACGAATGCTACGCATTTGATTATCCGAGTAATCGATTAGGTTCTCACCTTTAAATTTAACCTCACCGCCGATGATTTTCCCGTTAGATGCTAGTAATCTAAGAATCGACAATGCTGTAATACTTTTACCAGAACCCGATTCTCCAACAATTCCAAGTGTCTTTCCTTTTGGAAGTTTAAAACTTACACCATCGACTGCTTTTACTTCACCGTCATCTGTATAAAAGGATGTCCGAAGATCCTGCACTTCCAATAAATTAGTTTCCATTCAGTATTCCCTCTCTTCTAGAAGCCCTATTAGTTCAGATCAATTCGTTTGTTTAACATACGATATGAAATGTCAACGAGCATATTCACTAATACAAACAACACAGAGATAATAAGGATTGTTCCTTGCACTACTGGGAAATCCCTCTCCCGTATTGCATCTATTGTTAGACGACCCATTCCGTTAATTGCGAAAATTGTTTCTGTAATAACAGCGCCTCCAAGAAACGCTCCGAATTCAAGCCCAACCACTGTAATTACTGGAATCAATGCATTTTTTAGCGCATGTCGATACGTTACGACACGTTCGCTCAAACCTTTTGCTCGTGCTGTTCGGATATAATCTTGACCTATAACTTCAAGCATAGAAGCACGAGTCATACGAGCAATAATTGCCGCTCCACTTGTTCCAAGACAAATGACTGGAAGCGCGATTTGTCGCCAACTGTCTCCCCAACCGGATGGTCTCATTTTCAGAAATTCTGGGAGCCAATCTCCGCCCACTGCAAACCATTGAATCAGCACAAGTCCAAGCCAGAAGTTCGGCATAGAAAGTCCGAACAATGCAACGATCATAATCGATACATCCGCCCATGTGTAATGGCGAACCGCCGAAATGATTCCCGCGATAAGTCCAAGAAAGACTGCTAGAATCGTTGCATAAATCGCAAGCTCCGCGGTCACCCAGAACCTTCCACTTATTTCATCCATTACAGGTCGTCCACTTCGAATCGAGTTTCCTAGATCACCTTGGACAGCGCCTGAAATATAATTAAAGTATTGAACAGGTTTTGGATCATTTAGACCTAACTTTTCACGAATTTGCTCGACGGTTTCTTCAGAAGCCGCTTCGCCCGCCATAATTTGCGCAGCATCCCCTGGTATAAGGTGCATTAGTGAGAATACAAGAATCGATACACCGATTAATACCGGAATTGTCTGCAACAATCGTCTGAATATATATTTAGCCATTCACCTTCACCTCCGTCATCTATTCATCTTCGGATCAAGTGCATCACGCAATCCGTCCCCAAAAATGTTGAATGCCAATACGACTAATACGATCATAATGCCCGGGAATAAAATAATATGCGGAGCAGTCGTCATATAAGTTCGTCCATCATTTAACATTGCTCCCCATTCTGGCGCAGGTGGCTGTGCACCAAGACCAAGGAATGAGAGTCCGCTCGCAGTCAATACTGCAGTTGCGATACGTAATGTTGCCTGAACAATAATCGGCGACATGACGTTTGGTAAAATATGTTTGAAAATAATTCGGAAATCTGATGCGCCTAGTGCCCTCACTGCATCTATGTATTCAAGCTTACGTACTGTCAATGTAGATCCCCGTACAATTCTAGCAAACGCTGGTACAGAGAATATACTAACTGCGATGATTACGTTCGTTAGACTTCCACCAAGCACACTAACAATAGCAAGTGCTAATAGAATTCCTGGGAACGCTAACAAAACATCCATCACTCTCATAATAATCGTATCTATTTTACCGCCATAATATCCTGATACAATTCCTAAGACAACACCAATTGAACCACCCATTCCAACCGAAAGGAATCCAACTTGCAAAGTTAGGCTCATCCCGTGAATAATTCTAGTAAAGATATCTCGTCCAAAATTATCGGTTCCAAACCAATGTTCCGCTGAAGGCGGTTGTAACTTATTTAGTACAACTACTTCCGTTGGATCATACGTGGTTAGCCAAGGGCCCACAATGGACACTACAATAAATAATAAAATGAAAAATCCACCAACGACCGCTGCTTTATTCTTCCTTAACCTTTTCCAAAAAGCTTTATAAGCCTCAACTCGGGGACTCGATCTTTTTGGTTGGTTAACTGCCTCAAGCGTTTTTTCAGACATAGCTTCAGTACATCCTTTCCTTAATAAGCTGACATCGCTTACATTGTTCTATTTTACTTCAAAAGCATACCATGAAAATCAAACTACCGTAATAGTTTATCAATTAATTTTCATATAATTTGATTTACTTGTTCTATATACTAATGAAACTTTCTTAGTATATCAATTGATTGTTTATTTTTAATATTCTACACAAGAGAGTCCTTGAATACTAACTACTCTCAAAAAAAAGATTGCTATTGTTTTCCAACTATTCCTCCAATATTAAATTGTTCTATTACTAGAATTATGTTATGTTTACAATAGTATTGTGAACTTTCACGGTACAATAAGAACATAGTTTATTGGAGGAGTATTATCATTGAGGAACAATCGTAAATTTTCACTGCTGTTTATCTTTACCCTTGTATTATCACTTTTTTTGGCTGCATGTGCCGGCGGAAGCGATAATAAGGACGAAGGGAAAACGGACGACAAAACAAAGACTGAAGAAGGAAGTACAGGTGGAGACTTAGTTTTCGCGACATTATCAGATGCCGCTAAGCTTGATCCACACCTTTCAACTGATGTACCTTCAGCAAATATTAACGTAAACATTTTTGACCGTCTTATTAAGAAAGATGAAAATGAGAAAATCATACCAAACCTTGCGACATCATGGGAAGCGGTTGATGACACGACATGGGTATTTGAACTTCGCGACGATGTTACTTTCCATGACGGAGAAAAGTTTAACGCAGAGGTTGTAAAGAAAAACTTAGAACGAATTTTGGATCCTGAAATCGGAGCACCTCGTTCGTTTATTTTTGAAATGATTACTGACATAGATGTATTAGATGAATATACAGTTCAACTTACGACAGAATTTCCATTTGCACCATTACTTTCACACCTTACTCACCCTGTAGGTGCAATGGTTAGCCCAAAATCGATAGACGAAGATTATGCAGCAATGAAAGACGGAAAAGAGCCTGGTTCCGTTATTAACCCACACCCAATTGGGACTGGCTTTATGAAATTTGATAGCTGGGACATTGGTACAGAAATTAAGTTAGTGAATAATGAAGACTATTGGGGTGAACTAGCAATACTAGACTCGATAACATTTAAAGCAATTCCTGAAGGTGGAACGAGACTAGCTGAACTTGAAACAGGTCACGCACAAATTATTGAACCCGTACAACCAGCTGAAGTTGGCATTGTCAACGATTCTGGTAAAGGCAAAGTTGATGAGAAAAATTCAACTTCCCTTTCATACGTTGGATTTAACCTTGAAAAAGAACCATTCGACGATGTACGCGTACGTCAAGCAGTTTCTATGCTAATTAATGTAGAAGACATTCTTACTGGAATCTACGACGGATATGGTGTTGCATCTGTTGGACCATTAGCACCAGGTGTATTCGGTTATGACGATTCGATGAAACCACTTTCATATGATATAGATGCAGCAAAAGCACTTCTTGCAGAAGCAGGTTTAGAAGATGGGTTCAAAACAACTATATGGACAAACGATAACCAACAGCGAATGGATACTGCGGTAATTGTCCAACAAGAATTAAAGAAGGCAAATATCGATGTAGCTATTGAAGTTGTTGAATGGGGAGCATACTTAGATAAGACAGCAAGTGGTGAGCACGAAATGTTCATCCTTGGTTTATCCAACCCTGTTGGTGATGCCGATTACTTCCTATCTCAATTGTTCCATTCAGAAAACATGGGTGTTGCTGGAAACCGAACATTCTATAAAAATGCCGAAGTTGATGAACTTCTCGTAGAAGCACGTCAAGAAATTGACGAAGGTAAACGCCAAGTACTATATACAAAAGTTCAAGAAATTCTAATTGAAGAAGCTCCAATGGTTTACATCCATCACCAAGCCTACCTAACTGGTGTTAGCGATCAGATTGAAGGCTATTGGATTGACAGTTCAGGTTATTCCCAACTACAACATGTCAAATTTGTAAAATAATTTAACTAGCTATACAACAAATAATGCCCGTATACCGGTTTAATACCGGATATACGGGCATTATTTTTAGATTCTTTTGCCTTCGACCAACAACCATGATACAATATTCACTATACCGCATAATTATGCATTTAATATAAATGGAAAAGGTGAGATTATTAATGTTTATATGTCGAAAACCAGCACTTTTCATCGCTCTTGCACTCATTCTCTCAATTGTTTTAACTGCATGCGCAGGTGAAAGTGATAAGAAAACGGAAGTTACAACAGATGATAACAAAGAAGTCGTGGGAGGCGACCTAATCATTGACGTTACATCCGATGCGTCTGTACTTGATCCTCAAAATTCGTCGGATGTCCCATCTGCAAATATCCAAACAAATATTTTTGAAACTCTGGTAAAAAAAGATGAAAACCAAAAAATCATTCCCGGCTTGGCAGAAAGTTGGGAACCAATCGATGATACAACTTGGGAGTTTAAACTTCGTGAAGACGTTAAGTTTCATGACGGTGAATCCTTCAGTGCTGAAGCAGTTAAGAAAAGTTTGGATCGTATCCGTGATCCCGAAGTAGCTTCTCCACGTTTCTTTATATTTGAAATGATTTCTGACATAGAAGTTATTGATGATTTCACAATCCAAATGACAACTGACTATCCATTCGCACCCCTACTCTCTCACTTAGCGCATCCGGCGGGAGTCATTATAAGTCCCAAGTCAATTGACGAAGATTACGCGGCAATGGAAGACGGCGCAACATCTGGCTCCATCATTAGCGAGAATCCTATTGGAACCGGCTACTTTAAATTTGATAGTTGGGAACCAGGTGAGAAAATCATTCTCGTCAAAAATGAAGAGTATTGGGGAGATCTTGCCCATGTAGATATAGTAACTTTCAAAGTCATTCCTGAAAGCGGAACACGGTTAGCCGAGCTTGAAACGGGTTTTGCACATATTATCGAACCGGTTCAACCATCGGAAGTTCCACTTGTAACTGAATCGGAACAAGCCGAGATTGATGTAGAAATTTCCTCTTCCCTTTCATATATAGGATTTAACGTAACCAAAGCACCATTTAACGACGTTCGAGTACGACAAGCAATTTCAATGCTCGTTAATAAAGAAGAAATCCTTGAAGGTATTTATGATGGATTCGGCCTTGAATCCAATGGCCCTTTAGCACCCGGTGTATTTGGATATATAGAAGATAAGAAAACTATTTCTCATAACCCTGAAAAAGCATTAGAGCTTCTGAAAGAGGCTGGTTATGAAGACGGTTTTAAAACAGTTGTTTGGACAAATGATAATCCACAACGTGTTGACACCGCCGTTGTTCTTCAACAAGCACTAAAAGAAGCGAATATTGATGTTGATATCGAAATCCTAGAATGGGGCGCTTATCTAGATAAAGTCGATAGTGGGGATCATGACTTATTTATATTAGGACTAACAAATCCCGTTGGCGATGCCGATTACTTCCTACGTTCTTTATTCCATTCAGCATCCAAAGGAGCCGGTGGAAATAACTCATTTTATGACAATCCACTGCTAGATCAATTACTAGACGAGGCCCGCGAAGAAATAGATGAAAGTGCACGTTTAGCTATTTATGATGAGATTCAAAGTATTTTGATTGAAGATGCCCCATTGATTTATGTGCATCACCAAGCATTCTTAACAGGTGTCAGCAATCAAATTAAAGGGTATTGGATTGATAGTTCGGGTTATTATCAGCTACAAAATGTTGAGTTCGTTGACTAAATTTACCGTTTGCAAAACCCTGTTATGTCGTTCTTGACGATATAACAGGGTTTTCCTTATTTTCTGATTGTATGAATTCTTGTTATGTGCTATATTTCTAGTATCTATTGTATTTTACAATAGAGAAAACGTAACGGGGGGAATAATAAATGAGTAAAAAAGGCAATCTTAAATGGCTATTCGTCATTGTTTTTGCAATGTCGCTAGTTTTAGCAGCTTGCGCTGGCGGTTCAGATTCAAAAGGCGAGGACAAAAACGAAGATAAGAAAGAAAGCGGCGCGGAAACTGAAACTGGTGGAGATCTTACACTAGCAGTTCTATCTGATGCATCATCGCTTGATCCAGCCGGTTCAAACGATGTACCATCTTCTGTTGTCCAAAATAATATTTATGAAACACTTGTAAATCGTAATGACGAAAACGAAATCATCGAAGGACTTGCTACTGAGTGGGAAGCAGTCGATGATAGCACTTATGAGTTTAAACTACGTGAAGGTGTAAAATTCCACGACGGAGAGCCATTCACGGCTGATGTAGTAAAAGCAAACCTTGATCGTATTTTAGATGCAGAAGTAGCATCACCAAGATACTTCCTGTTCGAAATGATTTCTAATGTAGAAGTTGTGGACGAGCATACAGTTCGCATCACAACTGAATATCCATTTGCACCACTACTTGCCCACCTTTCACATAACGGCGGCGCAATGGTAAGTCCGAAATCTATCGAAGATGATTATGCAGCTATGAAAGATGGAAAAGATGCAGGATCAGTTATCTCGAATAATCCAATTGGAACAGGCTTTTTCAAATTCGAAAGTTGGAATCCAGGTAGCGAAATCAAGCTTGTAAAAAATGATGACTACTGGGGCGAAAAAGTTCATCTTGATTCTGTAACATTTAAAGTTATTCCTGAAAGTACTACACGTAACGCAGATCTTGAGCGAGGATTTGTACAGATCGCAGATCCTATTCAGCCAGTTGAAGTGGCTGAAATTAACAATAGTGATTACGCAACAGTACTTCAAAAGCCATCATCTAGTCTATCTTACATCGGATTTAACTCGAAAAAAGAACCATTTGATAATCCGAAAGTACGTCAAGCAATTTCTATGATGGTCAACAAGGAAGAAATGATTGAAGGCGTCTATGAGGGATTCGGAATTCCAGCAAAAGGACCTCTTGCTCCTGGAATCTTTGGATTTAATGACGATGCAAAACCTATCGAATACGATGTCGAAGAAGCGAAAAAGCTCATGAAAGAAGCAGGCTATGAAGACGGTTTCAAAACTACTGTTTGGACGAATGATAATCCACAACGTGTAGATATGGCTATTATTCTTCAAAACAGTTTGAAAGAACTTAATATTGAAGTAGCAGTCGAACAAATGGAATTCGGAACTTACCTAGATAAAACTGCACAAGGAGAACATGATATGTTCATCCTAGGCTGGTCTAATCCTACAGGTGATGCGGACTATGGTATGTATGCCCTTTTCCACTCAACTCAACAAGGTGATGCCGGAAACCGTTCATTCTATGAAAACAAAGACGTTGATAAACTTCTTGATGAAGGACGTCGTGAAGCAGATCCAGATGCGCGTCTAGATATTTACAACAAGATTCAAGAACATCTAATCGAAGATGCACCAATGGTTTATGTTCATCACCAAGAGTATTTGGTTGGTATTAGTAATGATATCGAAGGCTTCTCTATCGATACTTCAGGTATCTATCAATTACAAGATGTTAAATTTGTGAAGTAATATTATTTATATCGATTTACTGAATATCTTTGAATCGTCTAATCAAAAACAAAAAATCCTAAGATGTGAACTTTCACATCTTAGGATTTTTCTTATTTATTATTCAGCTGCGTTCTTCTTTCCCCTGCGCTTAACAGCAATCATAAATCCAAAGAATAAAACTAAGACCATGATTGATGCGATAAGATACGGTGTATTGAACCCGGTATCTTCTTCAGATATATAAACCTCAGCGACTTCCCGGTCCAAAATAACATTGTAAGAACCATCATCAGATTGTTTGATTAAGTCACCATCAACCACTCCACGAAGCTTCTTATCTGCTCCGATTACCTCTTCGGGTAACTTAACGTTCACTGTCCCTGATGTATTATTTAAGGCAACAATCCATGTCTCTTGATCATTTGACCGTTTGAAAATGGTGAATCCGTCTTCGTTATGAAGCATTTCAATATCACCATTACGAAGCGCTTCTGATTCATTTCTTAATTTATTTAGGTCGCCAATATATTCAATTAGTTCCTCGTCCGTTTTAAAGTTTGAAATCGGATGACTCTCGGGCGCTTTCTCACCGTTTACCGCAATTTCAGTTCCGTAAGGCATTACAGGAACCCCAGGGAACATGAACAAAGCAGTAGCTGCTAATTTCCATCTCGTTGGTGGAAACATTCTTAGTTCAAACATTTCATACGTAAACCTTGGTCCTGATAACTCATCAAATTGAATGATATCTGCTCCCGTATTTTCTTCAAACAATGCTAGCGGTGCAGTCGCTGGATTTACTTGCACGAATGCCTGTTTTAATACATCCATCTTTTCTATATTTGGTACAGAGTCAAAATTCGCTGTGGATTGTTCAGTTGATATTACATAAATATCGTCATTTACTTCTTTAAGCTCAGCAATTACTTCATTTAGATAAGTATCATCAAAATCAGCAAGTTTTGTTAACCGAATCCCGTCTAACTCATATGTTTTAACAAATGAAATGACTGCCTCTTTCAACTTTTTCTGCACGTCAGCATCTGAACTATCCCAATTTATGATTCCATCACCTGCTGGAGTTGAAGGTAATAATCCATCTTTGGCCCATACGTGATCTTCACTTACACCGCTGAGCGGAAAATCTGCAATTACCTTTAATTCATTTTCGTGTAACTTGTCTATCATTTTAGCCAGATCTTCATCTGTTCCAAAATTCGGCTCAAGTTTCTCATAATCGAGCACTTCACTACCGTCATATTTTGCTGTACTAAATATTGGTCCTAACGAAACCATTGTAAGACCCATTTTCATAATATAATCGACACGATCATGAATGCCGGCAAAGTCTCCTCCGCTAAACGCGCTCAGATCTTGTGGATTAGTACCTTCGTCGTTATTATAATTACCATTATTAAATCGGTCCACAAGAAGATCATATATACTTTCATCTTGGAATGATCGATTATTTTCTGCTAAAACACCCATTGGATTGATGATAGACAAAGTCAATACTGCTGATAAAATAATTCCAAACCACCTATTTACCTTCACAAGAAAATCCTCCTCTTACTAAAGCTATCTTTTGTCATTTTACCAAATGATTCGATATGCCGCTATTCTTTCTGTGATAAATGCACCACTATCGATTGAAATGGGGCAAACATGTGAAGACTGTCTCTCCTATGAAAGATGAAAAAACCCGCCGGCGATGAGGCCAACGGGTTTTCTGTCATCATATTATTCTTACATAAAGAAGGTGAATCCAATAGGTAATTTAAACCCAAGGAACATTGCTCCAAATAACGCGATGAAAAAGAATATCCATAACGTCGTAACACTTTTTTCTTTACTCGAACGAACTAGAATCATTTCCATAAATCCAACTGTTAGAAGTCCTAATAAAAACTTAACGCCATAAAGCGCACCTTCATCGTACTTCATACCTTCAATAAATAACATAACACCTGAAAATAGTATTAACACATAAAATAGACGCGCTATCATATGTGTGATTTTTTGGCCTTTCGAACCCCTTGCGAGGACTGCGGCTACGAGGAAGAAAATAATCCCAACAACCCATGTAAAAATATGAAAATGTGTACTTGCTAAAAATGACATTTAAAGATTCACTCCTTCAGTATAGTAACTTTCTCTAGTAAGCTTATCATAAATTGCTATTTTGCATAAGTAATCATACTCATACAAAACGATTCGACAGCGTACCGATACCTTCAATGGATACTTTAACCGTATCCCCTTCTTTTAGGTATGTCGGTGGGGTCATCCCTTTGCCAACACCAGCTGGCGTTCCCGTTAAAATAACATCACCTGGTTCGAGCGTGACAAAACGTGAGATTTCTGCAATTAATTCATCAATTTTAAAAATCATTGCCTTTGTATTGCCATTTTGTCTTACTTCATCGTTCACTTTTGTAACGACAGACAAGTTATCCGAATTTGGAAGTTCATTTTTTGTAACAAGATAAGGTCCCATAGGACACGAGCCGTCCAAACTCTTTCCAAGGAAAAATTGCCCATGAGCAGTTTGAACGTCTCTGGCAGTAATGTCGTTGGCGATTGTATACCCAAAAACATGATCATATGCGAGTTGCTTCGGTATATTGCGCCCGCCTTTACTAATTACAACAGCCAGTTCACCTTCATAATCCAGGTTTTCGGTCAGCTCCGCATGTATTGGTAAATCTTGTTCATCAGCAGCGATTGTAGTTGGTGATTTCGTGAAAACCATCAACTTTTCCGGTGGTGTATCATCACCCATTTCATTTGCATGATCAAGATAATTTTTTCCGACACAAAGCACATTTTTCGGCGTTCTTGGAATTGGAGCAAGCCACTCTATTGAACTAAATGCGTATTTAAATTTCTTGGCATCCTTATCTTGTTCTGCTTTAATAACGAGCTTGCGAATAGATTCAACAAAATCTAAACCAGACGCAACGCCCTCTATAATCGTTGTTGGAAAATCAGTCTTTTCATAATGGGCTGCTATCGATAACACGTCCCACACCGCTTCTTCTCTCTTCACTTTTGGTCCGAACAACGTCTTACCTTCATATTTGAATGATAATAGCTTCACCTTTTGCCCATCTCCCTTTTACTTGTTTTCTTTATACTTAGTCTATTACGACAATCACTGACTGTTTTCCTTCTATTTCGACGAATTCCCTCCATAAGTCCCCCTTCGCCAGAGCCATTCCAATGGTCCCATTCTAAACTTCGAGAGCCATAATTCGGCGAATAACACTTGAAGGATGAAGACCCCTACTGCAATCCATGTTCCAGTTATAAGATCCACTTTTCCATATAAACCAAACCCGTAAGAATAAAATATCGTTGTCGCAACAATCGATTGCGTAATATACGTCGTCAGCGACATTCTACCAGCTTTTCCGACAGGTCTAAATACCCTTCGGAATATAGGATTCGTGCAAAATAGCAACAGCAACCCCACATAGCCTGCCGCTAGTATGACCCCACCGAATGTATCTTGTAATAGTACAAGATCATACGTTGGATTTCCTAGATGCGGTAGCACTTTTATCCAAAGTCCAAGTGCAAACCCAACGATAGTGACTATCGCAATTTTACCTTTTAACTCCGAAGCTCGTTCAATGACCTTCAATTTCGATAATGCCGCGCCTAGCATAATGATAGGCAGCACTATAAATATGCCCATAAATGCGCCGCCAAGCCCGACAACTAACCACTCAAAAAACCGAAATGTAAATATTTCTCCGAATGTCCCGTTAGCAAATATTTGGATAGAACTTTCAACTTTATCCACATCTGCGAAATCTTCTAGCAATAGATCCGGACTGGTTTTCGCAATAAGCCTCATAGTAAAGTAAATTAATCCAACTGGAATAATATACAAAACTCCCGCGAATGGAATAAGCCATTTTGCAGGAATTCGAACGAATAATATCAGTAAGAAACCTAGTGATGCATACGCAAATAGTACATCACCAGACCATAGTAATAGGGCGTGTAGTAGCCCTATTACTAGTAAAATACTGAGTCGCTTAGCCATTAAAGGTGCGAATGGTGTCTTTCTATCCAGTGATTTTTCATACTGCATGTTTATGCCGTACCCGAACAGAAACGCAAAAATCGGATAAAAACTTCCTTGAACGAATATATCAATCCACCGAAATGTTATTTCATCACTATTTGAACTAAACCATGTATAGGGATCCAAGTGCATATATGGCGTATGGAACACCAACATATTTGCAATAAAGATTCCTAGTAATGAAAATCCGCGCATGATATCTAGTGATTCAATCCGACCATCGAGTGCTGTAGGTGATAATTTCACGTGTCTTCTTCCCCCTGAATATTCACAGTCCTCTCCCCGTCAAACAGATAGAGAACCATTTCTTTAATGTCGATTTTAACAATTCCTTCAATTGCGCGCCTGTATAAGTTCAACTGAATACCGTACTGGTTTTGCATTTCTTTATCAGCCTCGGTATCGGAATTAAAACGCCCCCGAACACGGTCTGTTTTGTAATCCAGGAGAACCCAACCGTCGTCCTCTTTGAACAAGCAATCCGCAATACCTTGCATAATTTGATAATCCCCGTCGTCTTCATGCGCATACGTAAACGGCAACTCACGAAACACCTTTTCTGATGCCATTAACCGCTTTGCAATGTCAGTATCATAAAATTGTACCACCGCATTAACGTTTACCGCTTTAGCCTCTTCAGCCGTCAACAATTGTCTGTCAACGAGCGTCACAAGTAGTTCTTCCACATCCGCCGCATTTTGAGCTACCTTAATGTCGATATGCTGCATAATCGTATGCATAGCCGTCCCTATTTCTGCCGACGAAAGCGCACGTTCCTGCATAAATGCTGGTCGACTATGAAGATAAGCCGTACTTACCTGATCAAGTTCTTTCTCCTGCAAGGAGAAATGAACATCCATATAGGGGTCCTCTTCTTCTTGTTGCCCTAGGATTGCCAGCCGTTTCAACTCACTCACCGTTTGCTTTGACCGTTTCAAAGTTGACGCCTCATAAGGATAAGACCAATCAAACCGACGCTTCACCTCTACAAGAGCTTCTTTCTCCCCCATAAGATTCTTAGGTTTCTCTAATTCCTCAATAGGTAATTCAGCAAGTTCTTTATCCTGCAAGGATAAATGAACATCCTTAACATCCTCAATATCTTCCGACTCAACCCGCGAAACATCTACAACCGACGAGAATGGCAATGCGTTAATTTCCCACCTCGATGGATCCTCGACAAATTGGCCACCTTGAAGGATATCAAATTTACCGAAATCAGTATGCCGTGCAATTGCGGGACCAATCCAATCCAAATAACTATTTGCCCTTGAACGGGTATATTCAGGAAGCATTAATAAAGGGTCTACAAGCTGGGAATCTTGCCACTTCCCTATCTCTCTTTCAACATCTTTAACCGTAGCAATAAGTTCAAGATGTTCTTTTGCTCTTGTCATCGCAACGTATAAAATACGCATTTCTTCTGCTCGCATTTCGAGTTCTTTCTTTTCCTTCATCGCCAAAAATGGTAACGATGTATACGTAATTCGTTTTTCTGGATCTACTGCTTTGACAGCTAACCCAAAATGTTGATCGAACAAGTAGGCTTCATTAAAGTCCATCTTATTAAACTTCCTACCCATCCCCGAAATGAATACATACGGAAATTCTAGACCTTTTGATGAATGGATTGTCATTAAACGTACGACATCTTCCGTTTCAGTGAGTGAGCGCGCTTCACCAAGATCGTCTCCGCGTTTTCTCATCCTGTCCACAAAGCGCAGGAATCGGAATAGTCCTCTAAACGATGTTTTTTCATACTCAATTGCACGGTCGTGAAGAGCACGTAAGTTTGCCTGACGCTGTTTTCCGTTCGGCATCGCGCCGACCATCTCATAATAATGCGTGTCTGTATATACTTGCCATATTAAATCTGACAAAGAACCCCGTCTCGCCAAGTTTCTCCACTCTTCAAAATGAGTGAAAAAACGCTGCAACTTCTCCTGCGTCTCGGGCGCTATACCTGATCCACCCGTTGCCATAAATTGCTTCAGTGCTTCATAAAAAGGTTCATTTTTAGCCGCTAATCGAACGCCAGCAAGTTCATTTTCTGTCATCCCAATAAACGGAGACCGTAGTACTGATGCGAGCGGTATGTCTTGATAAGGATTGTCTATGACGCGCAATGTATTTAAGGTGATCATCACTTCTAAGGCTTCGAAATAGCCCCGTGATAAGTTTGCGTAAATTGGTATCCCCGCTAGCTTAAACTCTTCTACTATTTCGCCCGACCATGTCATCGAGCGCATAAGGATAACAATGTCTCGATATTCCAGCGGACGACGTTTATCTGTAAAGGCATCCGTCACTTCTGCACCCGAGGCCATTAAGCTTTGAATTTTATTAATCATATAACGTGCTTCTGCCTGCGAACTCTTTAAGGTTTGTCCTGCAACTTCCACTTCTGTCTCATCAAAATCGTCTTCGCCGTCTTCATACAAAACGGTTAACTCTGCCGGCATGTCCTTTTCAGGATATTTCGCACCATATTTTAACTCGGCTGCATCATCGTAATTAATATCACCAACACGCATGCCCATCACTTGTGAAAATATAAAGTTCGTTGCGTCCAATACTTCTTTACGACTTCTAAAATTGGCATTTAAGTCGATTTTCAATCCGGTACTATCTCCTGTTTCAGTAAACTGGTTATATTTCCCAAGGAATAATTTCGGTTCTGCAAGGCGAAATCCGTAAATGGATTGCTTAACATCGCCAACCATAAATAAGTTTCCGTCTTCGACATTGCCTTTTTTAACGAACCCAACAATCGTTTCTTGCAGCACGTTCGTGTCTTGATACTCATCGACAAGTACTTCCGAAAATCGACGTTGATAATCAAGTGCAATATCAGAGGCGACAAGCTCCCCGTCTTTTTCTTCTGACAAAATGCGCAGTGCATAATGTTCCAAATCCGAGAAATCGACAATACCCCGCTCAATTTTTCCTTTTTCGAAGCGTTTATCGAAATCAATAACGAGTTCAACAAGCGTATGCATTGCAGGCTCCATCAGCTTGATTTCATCCAGTAATCTGGTTGGTGTTCGAATGAAATAAGTCTCACTTAGATCATTAATAATCTTCTTCACTGTGTCCCGAATCCCTTTTGCCCGCTTTGCAAGTTCCTCATCGCAAGAATCTTTCTTAATAGCGCCGGCTCTTGCCCACTTAAGCGTACCAAAAAATTCAAACGTTTCTTCCCATTTGCCAATTGTAATACGGCGAATCGCCTCATCTATCCATAATAGGTCCGCCTCTGCAGTCGCCTCAAGTGGTGAAGGCCCATCTGGCATTTGCGCAATACGTCGCATGTCTGCCGTAAGCGCCTGCGCCTCTTCCAGCGTATGGCGAATCGTTGTTTTAAGCGGCCCAATAAAATCAAGGTCATCAATGGTCTGTGCACTGTCAATCGCATATTGCTGCGGAATTAGGCGCAGCCACTTTTCAGGTGCCGGGTGAACACGTGAATAATCGTATAACCGGCTTATTAATGTTTCTATCGAACGGTCATCTCGGTCCGAAGTAAAACTATCCGCAAGACGGTAAATTGCTTCGGGGTCTTCTGCGCTATACGCTTCCTCGAGCACTCTACCAATCGTGTCATCCCGAAGTAACGCCGCCTCAGTACTATCGGCCACTCTGAAACCCGGATCAATATCCAGTAAATAAGCGTATTGCCTTACGACGTTTTGGCAAAACGAGTGAAGTGTAGAAATCTGTGCTTTATTTAACAAATTTAGTTGCCTGCGCAAATGGACCGAATCTGGTTTGTCTGCAATCGCTTCTTGTAGTGCTTCTCCCATTCGGTGTCTCATTTCAGCAGCAGCGGCATTGGTAAACGTAACGACAAGTAATTCATCAATGTCTATGCGGTCTTTTTCATTAATAACTTTTTCAATCATTCGTGTAATGAGTACTTTGGTCTTTCCAGAACCAGCGGCAGCCGAAACGAGAATATCTCTCCCCGACGCCCATATTGCTTTCCACTGATCATCTGTAAACGTGAGTCCTTCTGGTTTCACAGGTATATTATTCATCCACTGCCACCTCCTTGCGCATTTTTCCGAGTGATGTTTCTGCATCTAATACATCGTATTTTCGATAGTCTTGTGCTGGATCCGATTGATCAAACTGACAAACAGATTGATACGGGCAAAATTGACAAGGCATCTTATCACGTAATTTATATGGAAAGACGCGCGTATCTCCTGCGAGCATCGCATTTCCTGCTTTTTGATGTCGGGTTCTCACATAAGAACGCATCATCTGCAAATCTTCCGAAGCCAATACTTTCGAGGCCTTTGTAAAATCGCCATCCTTTTTCAGTGCCGCTGGAACAATCATAGACGATCGTCCAATATCGAAATCCATTCCTTCGACAACATCCGGACTTCCTAGTAAATACCCGCGCATCTTAAATGATTTTGCAATCTCAGTTTCTAAGTGAGCAGGCGACAGTTCAGTTCCGGGTCGAATCATCGGATTGTGAACATGCATATACAACAATCCAGCTGGATCTGCCTCAACCCCTAGTAAGTCAATCGCATGTTCCAGGGCAACATCTAGATAGGTCATCATTTGTAGCGATAATCCGTAATACACTTCGGTCAAATCAAGTTCACGGGCAGATGATTTGTAATCGACAACACGGAGATAGTTTCTGCCTTTAATTTCAGAACTATCTATTCGGTCAATTCGACCACGAAGTTTCATTGTTTCTCCCGTCATAAGAGGTATTTCTAATGAAGACAATTCTTCTCCCGGACCAAATCCAGCTTCAATCGCGATTGGTTTAAAGAGCGTCGATTTCGCCTGTGTACTTAATGAATAAATCGTGCGTTGAATAATTTGCGTTAATTTACGCTTAATATATAAATATCGGCTCGTCGATGATAGAATTCGATTGAAGAAATAGGGCGTAATATCTTCTACAGCAGCCTTGGCAATTGACCAACACTCTTCTTTCGTCAGTTCATCCCATGACTTTCCAAGACGCATCGTTTCATCGGATACCCATTTAAGTGCAGCGTGAAATAGATCGCCAATCGCGGGTGCTTCTAGCGTGTATTCTGACCGCTCTCGCAGCCCCAGTCCGAATGATGCGTAATGCTGAAATGGACAGCTGTAATAAGACTCTATGCGCGATACACTCGACACAAATGATTGCCCGTACAAGCCCGTCGTCATATCCGCATGCAGTCTATCTGTTTTATTACCCACTTCCATTGGTCGACGAATTCGACCAATAACCGACTTCCAGTAAGGGTCTTCTTCATAATAATTAAGAACTGCTTGCCATTCCGGTGTTAATTGATTTGACCGTTCCGTTTTTTTTAGTTCCATTGCGGCGAACGGAAGTGCAGCACGCGGATGACTAATATATGCAAATCGGTCACCTTCCTCTGGTAAGTCGAATGGATCCATAACCGCATATGTCGTTTGAATACCAGGTAATAGCTGCGAAATTCGCGAAATATACATGGACGGAATAACTGCTTTTCCTTCTTCATCAGCCACTGGATACGACACGTATAGTTTTTCCCTAGCCGAAGTAAATGCCCGGTACGCCATATAAGTTTCATCCATCAACTTCGTTTTCGAGGTTGGGGCGAGCTGAAAGCCAATTTCCGTAAACCACTCACGGTCGACATCTGACAAAATCCCCTCATTATCAATCCGTTGCGGAAGAACACCGTCACTCACACCAAGCACAAATACCGCATCGATGTTCGTCAAACTCGAAATTTCAATCGTTGAAACCGTCACTTGATCGAGGGATGGTGGGATGCGTGTAAATTCCAGTGAATCAAACCCTTCGTCCAAAATACGGGCAGCTTCCAGGGGTTTCATCGCTTTATCACCAAACATCAGTACAAACTGATCAAGTACTTTAATCCAGCCTGTCCATGCTTGCTCATGTTCCGTTGCACCAAGTAATCGCCCTGCACGCTCTTCTTCAGCACGAAGGTCAATGATTTTGTCATAGACATTCAGCTGTTCCATAAATAAGAACAATGCCTCCGCAAATTCCCGTCCATTTTTCGCTTGTTTCATCCGCTTTTCAAATTGTGTCAGCGGCTCTCGAATGATATCCCGAATCCGGTGCATATCTAGTTCCATCGCAAGCTCTTCATCTGTTTGAACATCTGTATGTAATTCAAGCCCTCTGTACCGTTTCACACGCCAACGCGTATCATCAAACCAACGCGAGCCATAAATCCCGTGTGCAAGTACGTAATTTTCGAGTCGATCCGCGCGTTCACGCCACAACAACTTATCTCCCCCGTGTGGAAAAAAGAGGTCTGTCTTCACTGCACGAAATACCGATTCATAAGACCATCCCGATGTCACAGCTTCTAGAACTGAACGCGAAAACTCAATAAGCGGATGGTGCAACATTGGTTTTTTCCGGCTAATAAATACTGGAATATCATAATGTGGGAATATCGTTTCAATTAACTCATCGTACTTTTCAGGTTGTCTATACAAAATCGCAATGTCTTTATAGCGTTTGCCAGCTGTCGTTAATTCGCGAATGGTTCGCGCGACTGCATGCATTTCCGCTCTCCGGTCCGCAGCCTCGATAAAGGAAACGTTACCTTCCGATGGTTTCGGATTCGCAGGATAATGGTCGAATGCGAACTCTAAATGCTTCAAATCCTCATTTTCATAACGCAGCGCCTCCTTTAAATGCAAACCTTCTTCGATTTCAATAGATTCCAAGTGTGCTAGCTCACGCAAACTTAGTGACGTACGAACAGGATTAAAGAATAACTCATGATCCGCATGTCCCGATAAATTTGACTCCATCGGTAAGGCCACAGTCACACGGTTTCCGTACTTCATTAACTCGGTAATAATTTCATATTCTCTCGTAGTAAAATTCTCAAAACCATCGATGTAAATGTCCGCGCCTAAGATAAAGTCCGCGTGTTTAATTTGCGCGGCAAGCATCGACAAATGCCCTTCACTATCGACATAAGATGTACCTAACTTCTCTTCGATTTTCGTTAATAAAAGTGACAAATCACTCGCTTTGTCTAGTAATATTTGCGGTGCATTGGCCGATTTCAACTGGCCGTGAAGATCATTCATCGTCTCAAAGTCGAGGCAATATCGACTAAACTCTTTTAGTAAGTCGCCTATTTGTTCCGTAAACCCTCGTTTACTAGCAGCTTGTCGGAATAACTTGAATTCCTCACGATTTTCTTCCAGCACACTTCGAACAAGCATCCGGTATCCAAAACCGTCTACTTCTTGTCGAGTAATGCCACCCGCTTCTTGAAGAACACGCCATGCCAACCGTTTAAATGTTGATACCTGCGCTCGTATAATTCCCTTTAATCCATAATTGACCGCTAAACTATGCTCTACTGAAAAGGACATTTGGTCAGGTACAATCACAAAAATTGGCGCACCTAAAGGATCCCGCTCAAGTTCATCCGCAATCTCTCGTTGAATGAAAGACGTCTTCCCAGAACCCGACCTACCCGTAATAAAACGTAACGACAAAATAATCTCCTCCTTTGTTGATAATTAGAATTTCTCATTTTACTTACAAAGACGAAAGTTAAGACTTTTTACCGCTAACTATTCATCTACTATGGATAAGGTTTATTCACTAGTTGATTGGAGTGGAAGGCGGCGTCTCCTGTGGGATTAGCGGGACAGTTGAGACCCCACAGGAGCGTTTTTTGCGACGAGGAGGCTCAACGCCCGCCCCACGGAAAGCGTCAGGGAAAGATTGAACTGTAACTTTCCGCACTGTCCGCCTGGAACGCAAATCTATACTCCTCGGATTTTAATACTAAGTACTGTATTGTGAAATTTATTCATTTAGTTAATAATTAAAGTCCAATAAATATAAAAAACCTGCCACACTCTCTCTTTATTGTATAAGAAGAAAGGGTCGACAGGAAATGTTTCAATAAAATTTAGTTTCTTTTACGGATTTTATCTACATGGCTAAACTCGGCATCCACTTTTTTATTAAAACGGTGCTCAATTCGTTTACCGATAACCCAAAGTAAGATGACGATAATTGCGACAATAATCGTTCTAATCGGTTGCGTAAACAACGCCTTCAAATCAGAGCCAATATAACTAACAGTAAATATCATTACTAGTTTACCAGCCAATAATGTAAACAAGTAATGTGTTTTTTTCATACCAGACAGTCCAGCAACAAGGTTTACAAGTGCCGAAGGTGTAAATGGAAAACAAATAAATAAAAACAACGGGCCAAAACCATTTCGATCTACCCACTTTATCAACTTTTGTACGCGGACACTTTTCGTTAAAAATCGAAGCAAGCGATTATGACCATATTTTCTTATTAAGAGAAAAACCGCATAGGATCCCGCCGATGTTCCGGCCCATGACAATAGAAATCCCAACCACAATCCATAAGCACTTGCATTGGCAACTACGAATACAAATAATGGTAAAAACGGTAGAAATGATTCTATAAATGGAAAAAACAAACCTACTAGTGGGCCTAGCGCTCTATAATGTTTTGACAATTCAATGATGTTATCAACTTCAAACCAAACAGTCATCCAAATCACCCTCGCAACGTTACAGTTTATACTTACAAGTATACCCAATAATCTAAGTTTATCACCAAAATAGACATTAATACACGATAATACTTGAAAGTATAGTATAATCAGTGAACTACATTAGAAAGATGTGACAGATATGAGAAATAACGAGTTTTCTTCCGGTTTAAAGGCTGGGATGAGCATCGCGATAGGCTATTTCCCTGTTGCATTGACATTTGGTCTGCTCGCAAAAACAGCGGGTCTCTCTATTATTGAAGCGACCGCAATGAGTCTATTAGTTTACGCGGGTGCTTCACAGTACATTGCGCTTAGCCTAATTACCGCCGCTGTTAATCCCTTGCTCATTATCATGAATACATTTATCGTAAACATTCGACATTTTCTCATGACTGCCTCTTTGAACGAAAAGATGATGCCCGAAAAACGGTGGATTAAAGCTGTTTACTCGTTTGGGATTACGGACGAGTCTTTCTCAGTCTTAGCCACAAGTAAAAAAGATCGGGTATCTAGCCCATTTGCATTCGGCGTTACACTTATTGCCTACGCAAGTTGGGTTGTTTTTACAGCTATCGGTCATATCATCGGTGCGAATCTACCGCTATTTCTGCAAGCCGCAATGTCCATTGCTCTTTACGCGATGTTCGTTGGGTTGTTGGTCCCTTCCATGAAAGGTAATCGTAAAGTCGTCATGCTAGCGGGGACGGCTGCTGCTATTCATTCGTTTTTTTATTTCACAGGACTTTTATCAACAGGTTGGGCAATTTTATTCTCTACACTGGGATCTGCAATATTTATTGAAATAATATACGCCAAACGAAATAAAACAGCCGAAACAACGTATACGCGGGAGGAGGGGTTATAATGGGCGCAACTTATTGGTGGATGCTTTTGGGAATGGCGTTAGCGACGTATATCCCACGAATGATTCCGCTCACATTACTCGAAGGAAAAGAGTTACCCCCCGTCGTCTCAGGAGTCCTTCGAAACATTCCATACGCGGTACTGGGTGCACTCATTTTTCCTGCTATTTTATTTGTACAGGAAGGTAATATCCTCTTCGGGGTAATTGGGGCTGCAACTGCTTTCATAATTGCAATCATAGGTGGCGGCGTCATGTCCGTTGTTCTTGGTACAATCGGTGTACTCGCTATTTATAGCTTATTTATGTAACACCATATCCACTGTCTTTTCATCCAAACAAAGGGGCGCTTCCAGATAAATTTGGAAGCGCCCCTTTGTTATTATTCAATATCTAATTGTTTGCGTGTTCTCTTTACCATGCTACCAGCGTACCAAAAACCTACCGTCAGCGATAAAGCATCTACCACGTACAAGAACCAGTCGTGTGTAAATCCTACATAAACCGATGCTGCGATAAGCCCCACCGTTAAGAAAAGCCCAACAACGTGGTTAAACGTAACCCGTGTAAACAACACGACGAGTAGCCCAGGCGCAAAGATCGCAAGCACTAGTTTTGTTATATACAAATCCATTTAAACAATCCTTCCAAACTACTACTTTACTCAAGCCTCATCCAACAACCAAAATTCCAAGTCGATGATGATCATGGCGATAAATTACTTGTTGTGTGAGACGTACTTCACCATCACGTCCAAGCACCTGTAAGCGACAATGTGCTGCATTAATTTGAATTGCATCATACAATTCTTTTTCATTTTTTACTTTTTGGCCATTCACCGAACGAATGCACTCTCCTGAAATAAGCCCCATTCTCTCAGCTGGTGAATCAGGAAGAACCCCGGCTATTACAACGCCAAGCGACCTAGGAGCGGCTACATAGCCTTTGTTTCTATCTCTAAGCGATACTAGCACTGATAGGACTACTCTTCCTACCACCCCAATTACGAGTGCCAATACGCCCAACATAGGCATCCAAATTGCGCCTACACCAATAGCTAGCACCGCAAGGCCAAGGTAAGCAACTCCGCGACCAATTTTAGGGAATAAAGTTTCCGCATAAGTTGAGCGAACCACTTGAGAAAACCCAATAACAAGGGGTACAGGCACAAATGTAAAGGCTTGTTCACTGAATGTGAACTGTGGCCAATACGGAAGAAAAGCAGTAATCATATCCCCAGGAACAAGGAAAACCACAGGTAATAACCAAAGTTTTTTCCCTTTGAATACGGCAGCCCGTAATCCACGGTTTGTATTTTTCATATAAGGAGAAGCGTCTTTACCCGCATATCTGCGAATAAGCAGGCCTTCCACGATTAACAATAGTCCCGCAATAATCGCAACTGTTACCGCTAAATCACCAAACAAGTCTACTTCTGAAGGGCTCCATCCCATAAAGGTAAAGCCTTCTGCATAACTACCCATTAAATAAATTGTTGCATAGGCTGCTGCCGCAAAATAAATTGGCGATGCAATTTTATAATATAATGAAATAAGTGCAATAAACGAAGCTACACAAAATAGTACAAGCCATCCAACGTCAACCAGTAAACCAATCCCCGATATAAGTATTGATAGCACAAGCGCAAATAGCCATGACTCTGATAATAGACGCTTTAACTCTGTCACTCCAGGCATTAGGCGTACCCTAAAACTACGACGCTCCCGCTTCACTCTGAAATAACCTATTAACACTGCTACAAGTAATGCGCCCACGAAAAGTGGATTTAGAAAAAATAACAATACAGCAGTTAGCATGTCCAACAAAATATCTTCTCTCATTAACTATCACCATCCAATTCCTTACTACACTCTCTTTCTTCATTGTATCAAATATAGAGGCTAGAATGCGAATAGTTAATAATTGTTTTCAGAAACTTCACAATCCAACTAGTAAAAGAAGCTATTAACAAGTAGGTTATAGTACCCACATTGTCAATAGCTTCTTTAGTTTACTTATTTTTCTTCTACGACATGCAATATATAATCGAGCGCCATTTGAAGTTGATTGTCATTCTCTCGATCTTTTCGGAATACTTCCACCTGATCTTTCAGTGTTGCAAAGAAAATCCTATCCATTTCATTACCTTTTTCAACTTTGGCATCTTTACGGAATTTCTCCACCGCATTTGCCGTTATATCATCAAAGTAACCATCATCACGGTCTACACTATATCCAAGCCCTTTGAGTAATCGCTGTGCGTATCCGATATCATCTGCAAAACTACCTTCCTTGTATTCCATAGTAACTAACCGAATGTGTTCATCAAACAACCCATCCTGCTGAACTTCAATATCTGTTCCCACACCTTTTCCATGGATCCATTTTTCATTTGGTGTTAGCCACTTAGCTGTGGATAATTTTACATTTCCACCATTTGTTAAATGAATCGTTTCCTGAACTGTTCCTTTTCCAAAACTCTCCGTCCCGGCGATGTAGCCTCTTTGTAAATCCTTAATAGCACCACTTAGCATTTCACTCGCTGATGCACTCCCTTTATCCTGCAATAAAACGAGTGGAATCTTTTTCAACTTTTCGTCATATTCGACGTTTTCAGATGGTCCGGCAGTAAGCGGCTCAAGTGAACCGTCCACGTCCTGCAGAAACGCATAAATTGTATCTTCTGCTAATATACTCCCTAAAATATTTCCCACACTGAGTAAGTAACCACCCGGGTTCCCACGCACATCAATAACTAATGCCTCTGCTCCTTTATCGAGCAAATCATTTGTAACAACGCCCCATTCCTTCGCTGTTTCTTCACCGAACGTCGTAATCGATATGTAACCGACTTTCCGTTCTTTTTCCTCAATTACAGAACCGGTCACCGTCGTTACAGCCATCTTTTCCCGGACGACAGACAATTCCAGGTGTTTGTTCAAATCGGGCCTGTAAATTGTCATCGAGACCGCCGTGCCTTCCTTACCACGAATTCGTTTAACTACATCTTGTAATGAATCTTCAGCAAGTCCTTCTCCGTCGATCCGAACAATTTCATCGTAGGGCCGGAGTCCGGCTTTATCTGCCGGGGATGATTTCACCGGAGCCACAATGATAAACTTTCCATTGGATCTAGTAAGTTCGGCTCCAATACCAACTCTCTCGCTTGCAAGCGATTCTTTATGAGCGGCGGCCTCATCTTTCGTTAAATACGTCGAATAGGGGTCCCCTATGACATCTGTCATCCCACGAAGTGCTCCTTCAATTAAAAGTTTCCCCTCAACTGGATAGACACCTCTTTCCTTAATGATTTCGTAGGCTTCATCGATTATTTCAAATGAATTTACCGCTTCTTTGGTTTCTTGGGTCTCGCCCTTCCACCTATCAAACATGAACAAAACTGCAATTGCGACTACTGCAAGTACCACAAATAGCAAAAACCGGCTTCTGCGCATAATGCCCCCTCCTCAGTTCACTATATGAACGAGAATTGAACATTACGACAGCAGAAACCGGCTTCGCTTATTTCAAATTATCAACTAGCTCTTCCATCATGTTTTCATCCATTGGTCCCATAAACTTTTGCGCCAACTTTCCATCAGTTCCAAGTAAATAGGTCGTTGGAATCGTAAAGACCGAATAGTCCTCGCTAGCCTTCCCATCCTCGTCTAAAGGGATTGGAAATGTTAACCCATAAGTTTCGATAAATTCAGTAACACCTTCAAGTCCTCTTCTTTCTGCCGTAGTTAAATTTACTGCAATAATCTCCACATTGGCAGATTCTTTATGCTTTTGATAATACTTTTCCATATGAGGCATTTCCGCTTTACATGGACCACACCATGATGCCCAGAAATTAAGGATAACTTTCTTTCCTTTTAAGTCTGATAACTTCACAATATCCCCGTCCATTGTTTTCAGTTCAAAATCAGGCGGTGTATCTCCTTTATTAAGTCCTACCACTTCATTTGTATCTAGTTCTGCAAGTGCATCACTAGGCTTCGCATCATCAATATTCGACTTCACCATCATGACGATCATCGCCGTGATAAGTAATATCGATATGATATAACCCATACTCTTTTTAGTCATAAAATATCCTCCGATACAATTTTACTTTCCTTAATCGTAATAATTATAAAAAACAAACTAATTATCAGCGTTGTGAACACAGGTATACCAAAGATTCCAACCGGCTGAAAGGAAGCTGCAAATATATGGACTGCCGTAAATAACAGCGCTAGTTGAATAGGTGTCTTTTCAAACTTTTTCATTGTGCCCCAAACTAGTAAAGTAAACGTTGAGAAAATAAGTACCGTCATGATTTTGGCAACGAGTGATCCGTCATTTAAAAACGCCATCAGGATCTGATAGATTGTTTGAATTGTAATAACCCCGACAAATAATGGCACTAGGTCAAACTTATGTAAAGTTTTTCTTTTTAATTCGATTAATATTGTAATTATGATTGCAAGTAGCCCTAGATAAAAGCCGATTCGCCCGCCATTGAAATAAATAATTGATAATGGCGCCTTTATGACATTTTGAAAATCAGTCAATATGACACTAAATTTCCATACGATGATAAAATAAAATATCGAGTCAGACAGAACCCCGGAAATTCGTTTTCCAAACTTAAGGCGTATTGCAAAATATGCAACCACGAAGGCAACAACAAGCGCAATCCACGTTGCAGGTACCGTCGTATTAGCTATAATAATAAAATTTGTTACGTTCATCTTACTAGATGCCCCCTTACTTTCCCAACCTTCTTTATCCTATCGAATCGCAACCCGGTTAGCTATAATTTTGCCCATAGAAATTGACGGTTCAGTATCACTTTAAAGCAAAAAAAGATTCGCCACCGATATCGGGGCGAATCTTTTCTTATTCACAATGAATCTATCATAGAGGTACAATTCCAACTGGGTTAATCGCACTTGAACTTGAGTAAGTTCCATTATGCAATTCAAAGTGAAGATGTGACCCAGTCGAGGCTCCTGTACTTCCCATTGTACCAATAGCCTGTCCCTTACTAACCGCTTGTCCCACGCTAACATTTAGACTAGTCATATGTGCATATACTGTTGTGTATGTTTTTCCATTAATTGAATGAGTAATCATTATGTGATTACCATATGAAGAATGCCATCCCGCACGGAATACAACTCCACTACCTGCTGCGTAAATGCCAGTTCCTACACTATTAGCAATGTCTACACCTGCATGTAATCGTTGTCCACCATGTATAGGATGCGTACGATATCCGAAACTCGAACTAAATCTTCCGCTTGCTGGTCTTGTCCAATTTCCACCTGACATCGATGGTGCCGGTGGTGCTGGTTTTGAAGCTTGAGTTGATTGACCTCCACTAGATGGTTTCGCTGCTGTTACTGGTGCTTTCGACTGTGTTGCTGGTTTACTTGCTTGTGCTGCTTTTGCTGCTTGTGCAGCCTGTTTTTCTGCTGCAGCTTTTGCTGCTGCTTCTTTACGCTCTTGCTCTTCTGCTAATTTCCTAGCAGCTTCTATTTGGCGTTGTTGTTCAGCTGCAATTTCTAACTCTACTGCTCTACTAATTTCATATACTTCATCTAGCTCACCCTCAAGGTTAGCTTTCTCACTCGCTAACTTTTTCTGCTCTACTTTAAGTGCATCAACAAGTTTAGCTTTTTCTTTTTTCTGTGAATCAAGAGATGCTTTTAAACTGCTAAGCTCATCTTTTCTTTCTTCTTGTTCTTTTAATTTTGTCTCAACAAGCTTTTTCTCAACTTCTAATTGATCTTTATCAGCTTTTTGTTCTTCCATGATTTTTTTATCGGCATCCAAAAGAGTACTTACTGCGGAATATCGATCGATGAAATCTGAAAAGCTACTTGCTCCAAGTAATACGTCTATATAATTTACAGATCCACCGTTCACTTGTAGTGCACGTACGCGATCACGTAAGACAATATCACGCTCTTCGATTCTTTTTTCAAGTTCTGCAATTGAACTATGTAATTCCTCTACCTCTTTTGTTGTCTCGGATATTTCATCTTCAACCTGGCTAATTTTATCATTTGTTTCTTTAAATTTAGTATCTAATGCCTGAATTTGTCCACTAATTTCGTCAACCTTTGATTCATTTGTGTTTAATTCAGTTACCTTATTGTTAATACCGTTATTTAATTCAACTTTTTTGTTCTCGTAAACGTTTCTTTTTTGTTCCATTTCCTTCAACGTACTTGCTGAAACCTCTGTATCTATTACCACGGATGATAATATTAATAATGCTATCAAAAATCCTGGCACCAATTTACTAATTCTCAACGGAATATTTCCCCTTTCAAATATGTTTCTCTCTATTTATCTCTAATTATCTTTATTTAAACTTTTAAGAATCTACGAACCGCGATAAAGCTACCCCAGATACCGATTAAGACACCGAGGCCTAAGATTAGTCCATTCAACTGATAAAGGAATGGCGTCATTTCAAGAGGTTGGAAAAGCTCCCCTGCAAATTTTGGAGCGACTAGTTCATATAAATTGTAATATGCTAGTGTAATTATTACCATCGGTGTGATTGCTCCGAGAACACCTAACCATGCGCCCTCTATTAGAAACGGGATTCGCACAAAGTTATTTGTTGCTCCTACGAGTTTCATAATGCCAATTTCAGTCTGTCTAGCTGCTATCGTAATTCGTATCGTATTTGAGATTAGGAACATTGCCGTAAGTAGTAGTCCTACAATTAGTATAATACCTATGTTTCGACCGGTATTTAGCACATTGAATAACTTCTCTACTTTTCCTTCTCCGTAGATAACTTCATAAGTATAGTCAAAGGAATCGATTTCCTTAGATATTGGCGCTGTTTGTTGTGGATCTTCTGCTTTTACAAATATTGCATGTCGGAGGGGATTATCTTGCTTGTATAAATCGAGTTCATCTCCGAATCCCTTCATCATTTTATCTAGTTCTTGTGTATTTGAGGAATACTCCACTTCGAGTACACCAGGTGTCTCACTTATTTTCTTCTCTAGTTCAGCCACTTCTTTTTCACTGGCTGCCAAATCTACAATCACTTTTATTTCAACATCATTTTCGATGTTATCTGCTAGTTGATTTAAGTTCATCATTATTACGATAAATACACCAACAAGTAATAGTGTAACTGTTACTGCACTGACCGATGCAAATGTCATCCAAGCATTCCGTCCAAGGCTTTTAAAACTACTGCTAAAATGCCTCCTGAGTGTTCTAAATTTCATCGTCGTACACACCTCCATATTCATCGCGAGTGATTAGTCCGTCTTCTACCGCAATGACACGGTGTTTCATCCTATTAACGACCTCTTTATTATGAGTAGCCATTACTATCGTTGTACCGCGTGCATTAATTCGTTCTAATACTTTCATAATCTCCCATGATGTTTCTGGGTCAAGGTTTCCTGTAGGTTCATCTGCGATTACAACTTGAGGTGAATTTACGATTGAGCGTGCAATAGACACACGCTGTTGTTCTCCACCTGACAATTCATCCGGAAACATTCGGGCTTTTTGAGATAATCCAACGAGTTCTAATACGTCTCTCACTTTTGTGCGTATATTAGCAGGCGTTTCCTCAATTACCTCAAGTGCAAATGCCACATTTTCAAACACATTGAGTTTAGGTAACAATCTGAAGTCCTGAAATACAACGCCTATATTTCGTCGTAAATGTGGGACACGTCTTTTTTTCATCGTTGCAAGATTGACACCATCAATAACGACATCACCGCTAGTCGGTACTTCTTCACGATACATCATTTTTATAAAGGTTGATTTTCCTGCACCACTTGGGCCGACGACAAATACAAATTCGCCAGGTTTTATTTCTACATTAATGCCGTTTGATGCAACGACACCATTGCTATATTTTTTATAAACATTTTTCATCACTATCATTGTAAAACCACCTGAATCTCTTTTGTTTAGATTTTTTTCAACAAGATTAGTATAGCATGTTTTATGCTCTCAATTATTACAGTTATATTTCATTTGTTTGACACATAGCCTAGTAGGATATCATAAATCTCGATTAACGCTTCATTTCGATTACAATGAATTATCAATCCAATTGTATTTCACAACAAAAAAACGCCACGGAACTGAGCCCGTAGCGATTCTTTATAATTAATTACTTATTTCTTTTCTGCAAGCCATTTAGCTACAGCGGCTGCATCGTCACCTTTAATGATGCCACCTGGCATTCCGCCTTGTCCATCGATAATTACATCATGGATTTCTTCTTCTGACAGTTTAGCACCAATCTCGTCTAATGCTGGACCACTTGCACCTTCCAAGTTTCCGCCATGACAAGTAATACATGACGTTTGAACGACTGCTTCTGCGTCAACAGTTGCTACGTCGCCGCCAGTTGCTGGCGCTTCTTCTTTAGCTTTATCGCCCCCGCCACATGCACCAAGGACAAGTGCCGCTCCAAATATTGCTACTAAAAGTTTGTTCTTCATCTTGTTACCTCCTTTATTGTCGTAGTATGTTACAAAGATATGAATACATTCATTCCTTGCCACTTAAGTATACCAACAAATTGTTGATTTGAATCTTAAACAAGTTTTCCGTAAAATTAAAATTTAACGGATAATCTTACCATGACAACCTTTTCCAGAACATATGACATATTTGTGAACAAACGTTAGGAACAACTTTACGTAAACTTCACGAATACGCGCATACTATATATATACACTTATTCAGTTTTTTTAAACCTTTTAGTCGATTTGTGAACGTAAGTAAGCATTAATGAACAAATCGATATCGCCATCCATAACCGCGCCGACGTTTCCTGTTTCAGCATCTGTACGGTGATCTTTTACCATTGAATAAGGATGGAATACGTATGAACGTATTTGACTTCCCCAACCAATTTCTTTCTGATCGCCACGTATTTCAAGCAGACGCGCTTCTTCTTCCTCGACTTTGATTTGATACAACCTTGATCGTAGCAAGTTCATCGCACGTTCGCGGTTCTTGATCTGTGAACGCTCTGTTTGGCACGTAACAACCGCGCCAGTCGGAAGATGCGTGATTCGTACAGCAGAGTCGGTTACGTTAACGTGCTGACCGCCTGAACCACTTGAACGATACGTATCTATTCTCAAATCCTCAGTTCTAATATCAATATCGATGTCGCCATCAAATTCAGGCATCACTTCAATTGAGGAAAACGATGTATGACGTCTACCCGATGAATCGAAAGGTGAAATCCGAACAAGGCGGTGAACGCCTTTTTCAGCTTTTAAATAGCCATATGCATTATGCCCTTTAATCGCCAATGTGACTGATTTAACTCCAGCCTCATCGCCCGCCTGGTAATCGAGTGTTTCGACTTTAAACCCTTGGCCCTCAGCCCAACGCGTATACATGCGTAAAAGCATCGAGGCCCAGTCCTGGGACTCAGTTCCACCCGCACCCGAATGAAGTTCAAGCACAGCATTGTGGCGGTCAAATTCACCGCTCAATAGCATTTGTAATTCGAATGCTTCAAGCCTTTTTTTAAACGCTTTTAAATCAGTTCCTAGCTCATCTTGCATTTCTTCGTCGAATTCATCTCGAAGTAATTCAAGAGTCATTTCAAGGTCTTCCTGTGCATCGTTCATCCCCATGTAATTTTCAACAACATCTTTTAATACATTGGATTCGGATATAACGGTTTGCGCTTTGTCTTGGTCATCCCAGAAACCTGGTTCTGACATCAGTTCATCTAGCTCTTGGATTCGTGCCTCTTTGTTTTCTAAGTCAAAGAGACCCCCTGAAATCGACTAATTTCTTAGCCGTAGTGTCAAGCTCGTTGCGTACATCGGATAGTTCCATCATTATAAATTCCTCCTGAAATATGTTACCTGTTAATTAGTTTTGGCCGTGACAATGTTTGTATTTCTTACCGCTACCGCATGTACACGGATCATTTCGACCGATATTTACTGCGCGCCGCACTGGTTTCTTAGTAACTTTTTCGCCTTCTTCTTGCGGATTAACCGCTTGGCCTTTTACAACTTCTTCACGTTCTAGATTATTGCGTATTTCGGCCTTCATTGCAAATCTGGCCGCATCCGTTTCGATGGCCAATACCATTTCCTCAAACATCTCAAAACCTTCGCTCTGGTATTCACGGAGTGGATCTGTTTGACCATACGCGCGTAAGTGAATCCCGTGACGTAGCTGATCCATAGCATCTATATGATCGGTCCATTTTGTATCAATTGCGCGAAGTAAAATAACTTTCTCGAATTCACGCATGCGTTCTTCTGTCATTTCAGTTTCTTTTTCATCATAACGCTCAAAAATAGCCGATAATACAAGTGCAGAAATCTCTTCAGCTGACTTCCCTTCAAAATCGCTCTTCGTTAAGCGACCTTCTGGAAGTAAATTTGCCCCAAGGTTATCTTCAAGCCCTTTTAGGTTCCACTCTTCGGGATTTTCTTGCATCGTATAATTGGCAACTGTTCGTTCAGCAACATCAGTCAGCATCTTCTCAATAATCCCTCGAATGTTTTCTGACTCGAGCACTTCATCTCGCTCTTTATAAATAATCTCACGCTGCTGACGTAGTACATCGTCATATTGAAGTAGACGTTTCCGCGAATCAAAGTTATTCCCCTCGACTCGTTTTTGCGCCGACTCCACAGAACGTGAAACCATCTTCGATTGAATTGGCGTTGTATCATCCATCCCGAGCTTCGCCATCATTGACTTCATTTGGTCCGATCCGAAACGACGCATCAAATCATCCTCAAGCGATAGATAGAATTGCGTCACACCCGGATCCCCTTGACGTCCAGAACGTCCACGTAATTGATTATCAATTCTACGGGACTCATGTCGCTCGGTACCTAGCACCGCTAGGCCACCTACTTCAGTGACACCTTCGCCTAATTTAATATCCGTTCCACGTCCAGCCATATTCGTCGCAATGGTAACAGCCCCTTTTTGACCTGCACCTAAAATAATCTCAGCTTCACGCCCATGATTCTTCGCGTTTAACACATCATGTTTTACGCCAAATCTTGTTAAATAACTTGAAATTATTTCCGATGTTTCAATTGCTACCGTCCCGACAAGTACAGGTTGCCCCGTAGCATTACGCTCCTTAATATCTTCCGCAACGGCCTTAAACTTACCATCCATAGACGAGTAAATAAGATCCGCGCGATCATCTCTGACTAAAGGACGATTCGTCGGAATTTCAATTACGTTCATGTTATAAATATTACGGAATTCTTCTTCTTCCGTTTTTGCCGTACCTGTCATTCCAGATAATTTGTCGTACATCCGGAAAAAGTTTTGGAAAGTAATTGTCGCAAGTGTCATCGACTCGTTTTGAACTTCCAAACCTTCTTTTGCCTCAATTGCTTGATGCAGTCCTTCACTATAACGACGGCCCTTCATAAGTCGACCCGTGAATGAGTCAACAATAACAACATTTCCATCTTCAACCACGTAATCGATGTCAATATGCATACTCGCATTGGCTTTCATCGCTTGGTTAATGCCGTGAAGAAGTGTGACATTATTTAAATCAAATAAGTTATCAACATTGAACGAAGCTTCTGCCTTTTCAACGCCACTTTCGGTCAGAACGACGCCTTTCGTCGACTCATCGTATGAAAAATCCTCTTCTTCTTTTAACGTCTTGACGAACATATTTGCCATTCTGTATAGATCAGCCGCCTTCGCAGCTTGCCCAGAAATAATGAGTGGCGTACGTGCTTCATCAATTAAGATAGAATCCACTTCATCAATAACGCCGTAAAATAGCGGTCGTTGCACTTTCTGATTGCTGTAAAGAACCATATTATCACGCAAGTAGTCGAAACCGAGTTCGTTATTTGTACTATACGTAACATCTGCTTCATATGCTTCAGCTTTTTCTTCTTTGGACATGCTGTTTAAGTTCAGTCCAACCGATAAACCTAGAAACTCATAAAGTTGGCCCATTTCAGCGGCGTCACGACTTGCAAGGTATTCGTTCACCGTTACAACATGAACGCCCTTACCAGCAAGCGCGTTTAAATAAACGGCAAGTGTTGACGTCAAGGTCTTTCCTTCACCCGTCTTCATTTCCGCAATATTACCTTCATGTAATGCAGCCGCACCGACAATTTGCACGCGGAATGGATACATGCCTAATACACGGCGTGATGCTTCGCGAACAACTGCAAATGCCTCTACTTGAAGGTCATCAAGTGTTTCGCCTTTATCAAGCCGTTCTTTAAATTCATCTGTTTTCGCTGTGAGTGCAGTATCCGATATTGTTTCCATTTTTGCACCTAGTGCTTCGACTTGATCAGCGATTTTTTCAAGTCGTTTTAAGTCTCTTTTATTCGAATCAAATATTTTGCTTAACACGCTTAGCATTCAGGTCACATCCTCATTAAGTTCACTTTACATTTTACCACTGCAAAATGCACGGTGCAAATGTCCCAACTATTTATGATGAAATAAAGAATCACGGTAAATAAATAACTCCGGTATAAGTCCATAATTTTAGAACCTGATTGAGTACAATTACTATCACGTCGATTTACGTTCCGAGCGAGCCGAACAGCGAAGGGTTCGGTTTGTATAATTTTTGCGTACTGTGCAGAAATTATACAGATGTTTTGAACTCACGAAACTGTGCTCCCAAACGCTGTCGCTTTTAGGTCGCAAAAGCCGTTCTTCGTGACGGCTCTTCCTGCTGGGTCTTGTCTGTCTCGCTAATTCCGCAGGAGTCGCCGCTCTCCACTACAATCAACTAGGTTTAGGTATACAATCAAAAAAATAAATCCAAAAAAAATCCCTCCAAGTAGTCTCGCCACTTGGAGGATTGGTTTACTCATTTATATAAATTAGTTAGTTTCGATTAGACCGTATTTACCGTCTTTGCGTTTGTAGACAATATTAGTTTCATCTGAACCTGCGTCAGTAAAGACGAAGAAACTATGGCCAAGCATGTTCATTTGAAGAATTGCTTCTTCTTCATCCATTGGTTTTAAATCGAATCGCTTAGTTCGAACGACAGAGAACTCTTCCTCATCTTCAGTAGATGTTGATGGTTCACCTGACTTGCTTTTGTTAACAGAAGCAAAAAATGCTGCGACGCCTTCGCGTTCACGGAATTTACGATTTACTCTTGTTTTGTATTTACGGATTTGTCGCTCTAGCTTATCGACGATTAAGTCAATTGCAGCGTACAAATCGTTATGGCGTTCTTCTGCCCGTAATGTTAAGTTTTTCATTGGAATTGTTACTTCCACTTTTGTTTCTCTGTCATTATAGACTTTCAGGTTTACGTTTGCAGTTGCGTTCGCTCCATCATTGAAATACCTTTCGAGCTTTCTTACTTTGTTCTCAACATGATCACGAATCGCTGGAGTCACCTCTATGTTCTCGCCGCGAATGTTAAAGTTTAGCATATGAACTCCTCCTTTAATTAACCTATACGTTCTACTTCTATACGTTCCCGTAAAAACCCTTTTAAAAACATAAATAAATTAAATTAATTTGTCGAACTATGACGAAACGTTGTTGTAACAGCATTATCCCATTATTTCTTTTTTACTTTTTTGGTTTTTGTCCGACTTTGTTGGCTTGTATACATGGAGGTATCGGTTTCAAACACTTTTCCACCGCATGGACATTCCGGCTTTATTTGACCCAATTGCAATAAGCATTTTCTACACCCTCCAATCCGCGGCAGTATCTTTGCTTATCTATAGTATAGCAAAGATTAGACTATTCAATAAACATTAAGCTGAATTTTTTTATATTTATTTACTAAGATGAATCGGTTCCTCATAAGTGCCACTAATATAACGAGCTAGTTGATTTTGTTCACCTATCACCACTGTAAGCAACGCACTCAGTTCTCCGATAGTCGCGACAAAATACATCGTCTATTCTCGAACCATTTCGTTTGTACATATTATAAAGCTGCTTATTATTTTCAATGTTTAGTTATCCTTCGTGTAATTCAGTTCTATCTTCAATGAAGTGGCTGAAGTAGATGTAACTAAAGTGTATGCATCCAATAATTTATTAACCTCTCTTCTTGCGTAAACATCCTACTTCGCATACATACAACCACTTTGGACATACTACAATTTGGACTATAAATAATGGAGGTAAATGACATGACGAAAAAGAAAAATAGCAACAAGGGAAAGAAGGCAACTAGCGTAACACCACAAGGGTATGGTGATACCGAATTCGCTCAAGAACCTAAAACAAAGCTGGAAGATGCCGCCAAAAAGAAAAACACAAAATAATTTTCAACTTTACTAAACAATAAAATCCTTAAATACAACTTTTAAAAACACCGGCTACCCATTCAAGGTTCGAATGGGTAGCCGGTGTTTTAATTCTATATTGGCAGTTACTTTTATGTAATTTTTTCTAACTAAACTTTAGTCGGGAATAATATTACGACTTTCATTAATCATTTCCAAAAAGTTAAGTGGTATTGTGAGGTCATTATCGCCAGTTAACTTTGTCTGCATAGACTTCTTTTCCATTTGTTTAATTTCATTAATTTCCTTATGGAGATTTTCCATTTTTCGATCCAGTTCATTTGCAGATTCCGCGGCCTCTTTTAATTCTCTAGTTATTTTTTCAGGTACGGCGTTATTGTATTTATAAAAAATCTTATGTTCCAAACTCGCCCAAAAATCCATGGCGATTGTTCTAATTTGTACTTCCACGAAAACATGCTCCACCCTATCTGACAAAAAGACAGGTATTTTTAATATCAAATGAAGACTTCGATAGCCATTTGGTTTTGGATTTTTTATATAGTCTTTGCACTCCACTACTTCAACGTCTTTTTGCTTTTGAATCATTTCACTTACTTTATAAATGTCGGAGTTAAAAGAGCAGTTAATGCGAATACCTGCGATATCTTTCATATTTTCTTTAATAATAGGAAGAGACAGTTCAATGTTTTTACGAAGTGCCTTTCTCATAATGCTTTCTGGCGATTTCAATCGAGTACTAACATGTTCGATGGGGTTATACTCATGGATTGTTTGAAACTCTTGTTCTAAAATATTAATTTTGGTGCTCATTTCATCCAATGAAAACTTATAGGCCAGCATGAATCTCGTTATTTCTTTTTTAAGGTGACTAAGTTGCGTATAGTCTAGTTCCGTTGATAGTTTCAAGATATTTTCCTCTTTTCTAGTATTGAATGAGACAAAATCTATTATAAATTCAGCACTTTAAGCCGATTGTCGTTTTAAATGTATTAGGCGCTTTTTTCGATACTTGTACGAATTCCTAATTAACTTCTATTTTTATCACTATTAGAGTATTAAAACACCGCGCTCCCCCGGAAGACTCAACAAAACCGAACGGCATTGTTGACTATCACTTAACTCTCTCTGGTTTTACATGCTTTGATTTCCAAGTACTTCAATCATTTAATATCGCCCGTATTAGCGTGACGGCTTCAACTTTTGCTGCACCCGCTTCTTTTAATAGACGCGCTGCGTGATTAAGTGTCGTACCTGTTGTGTAAATATCATCGATCAGCAAGTATGTTTCCGGTTTTATTACCGTGCTCTGTTTAAATCTAAATAAGGGTGACATCGCCAGTCGTTCTTGTTTAGACTTTTCTCCCATCGATTCTTCGTCAATTTTTTCGAGTATATCGATATATGGAATTTGTGCACTCTTTAATAATTCTTCGACATGCGCAAATGTCCTGGCGACTTTTTTATTAGGATGCATCGGGATTGGAACGATGTTCACTTTTGACTTCAGCACCGTCCGCAGTTCATTAGCAAATACGTCTGCAAGTGCAACGTCTTGTAAAAACTTGAATTGGTGTAGGTAATCTCTCATCGCTTCATTATATGTGTAGAGTGACACTAGGCCATCAAGTGTTGTAGCTTCATTACTAGTATCGGCATGTTTGAACTTTTTTGAACAATCCAGACAAATGAAAGTTTCTTCCTCTAGGGCAAGGAGTGATTTCCAAGATGGTTTTGATGACAGTTCTTTTTCACAAAGAAGGCATTCGTTCAAATTGGCGCACCACCTTTATTCAGCCGGATAATTTCCCGATTGGCATCATCCATCGCATGAGAAATACCGTGGTGAAACAACACAAAGTCACCTGTTGGATGTTCGGATGACCTACCGACGCGTCCCCCGATTTGGACGAGTGCTGCACTAGTAAAGGTTTGTTGTTCGGACCCAATGACTGCAACTTGCACATTGGGAATGGTAATGCCCCGTTCTAATATTGTCGTTGTCAGTAGACCAGGTATTTTTTCATCACGCAGTGCTTGGACAAATACTTTACGATCTGGATGTGCGGCGTGAACAGCATTAATACGACCATCTAGTTTTTGAATTAAAGGTTCGGCCTCCTCCATTAGTAAAATATTATGGAAGAAGATTAGAAAAGGTTCTTTCCTTTCAAGCCGTTGTTCTGTCCATTTCCTAAGTTTTACAGGGAGTCTACCCCTTTTAATGTGACGGGTGTAATTCCATAAAGTTTCATAACGCGGGACTGGAAGTGCATGCCCGTGATAACGCCGGTTGATAGTTGAAATGGCTCCTGTTTGTTTCATGGTAGCAATGAGTTTCTTAGATGGAGTTGCGGTGACGGAATGGATGGGCGCTTGTGGTTTAGCTGCCTTTTTAACAGCGCGGCGAAGTGTTTCGTCTGCGGTATAAGGGAATGCATCCGCTTCGTCAACAAATATGACATCGAACGCCTTTCGGAATCGGTAGAGTTGGTGTGTTGTGGCTAGAATCAGTTGGGCTGACGCATGACTCGGTTTTGCACCCCCGTATAACGCTTCGATTGTCGTCGTGGGAAATGCTGCGCGGAAACGGGGTTCTAGTTCAAGGATGACATCCACACGCGGAGCAGCGATGCAAACACGCTTTCCAGCTTGAAGTTGTTTGTGGATTGGCTCAAATAGAATTTCTGTTTTACCTGCCCCGCAAACGGCATGAATCAGATGGGGTCTTTGGAGGGTAGTGCTTTCACCGAGCTCATTTGATGCTTTTTGTTGGCGCGGGGTAAGGATGCCTGCCCATGCGATTGAATGAGTCACTGGATATATCGATGGCTGGCCGGTCCATATGATGAGATCTGTGCACGACGAAACGCGCCCCATCTTGAGACAATGCCTACAGTAGGTGCAATCGCCTTCGCATTTAGCACAAGTAAATGTTGTAAATCTGGTTTGGGTAGTATTCTCACAGCGGTTACAGAAATGTTTGGATTGATGAAGGAAAGAAGGGGTGCTTTTAATACCGGGGAGGATAGATATTGTGCCTTGATCAATTTGTGAATCGATTAGTTCAGCTGGAAAAGGGGTATGTTCACGTAGCCAAATACGCCCTGTTAAAAAATCTCTAACCGCAGGATCACCTGTATTCGTCAACTACAACACCCCTTTCAAGCTGCTCTTATTTAACTGGTTCTTCTTTTCACCCAACCTAGTCCCATGGCGCCTTCACCTAAATGAGTGCCGATCACTGGACCAAAATGGCTTATTGTAAAGTTAACGTTTGGTAGCTTTGCGGATAATTCTGCCTGCAACGCCTCCGCACGGTCTAAGCAATTGCCGTGAATGATTGCGACATCTAGCTCCATCCGTGCCGCATCCTCTTCTAACATATTGACAATCCGCTGCATCGCTCTTTTACGTGTACGCACTTTTTCAAATGGAACAATCACTTTTTCTTCAAAATGAAGTATCGGTTTTATTTGAAGCATTCCACCGATGAGCGCCTGTGCACTAGATAACCTACCCCCGCGTTGTAGATGCGCAAGGTCGTCCACCATGAAATAGGCACGCATGGTCTTTTTCATATCATTTAATTCGTCCATAATTTCGTCTGTGGATACGCCCTCACTCGCAAGCTCTGCTGCACGAATTGCATAGAACCCTTGCATATAACAGGATACTTCCGAATCAAATACACGAACGTCCAGACCTTCTACCATCTCACCTGCTTGCACGGCTCCCGCGATTGTGCCGCTAATTCCGCTGGATAGATGAATCGAAATAACTGCATCACTCTCTTTAGACAATGTCTCAAACAGTTCAACAAATTTACCGATTGGCGGCTGTGATGACTTAGGAAGAGGCCCATCGCCACGTACCTTATCGTAAAATTCTATTGAAGTGATGTCGATTTCTTCATCAAATGCAGCACCGTTAAATGTGACCGTTAGCGGAATCATGTGGATTGTTAACTCTTTCATTGTATCTGGCGACAAGTAAGCTGTGCTATCTGTAACAATTGCTGTTTTCATCTCGTGTCATTCAACTCCTATTTCCATTCTACCTAACTTCAATGGAAATTGGAATATAGTTATTTAGGAAAAACAATCATTTTATGCATGTGACCACCGATTTGCTTCTTCGGAAAGTTGGTACAAAGTGAAATTAATAGGTACAGTCCCTTCTCTTGCACCGATTGATTAAGTAATTTTGCACGAGAAAGATTATTTTAAATAGCATAAGGGTGTAATTAATGGTATGTTTTATTCAATCAATAGCTTCTATTAGGGGGAATTATGTATGGAATTAATCAGCTATGAACAAAAGAAGAATCTTGCTTTCGTGACACTAAACCGTCCAGGGACTATGAATTCTTTTAATTATGACATGCTTGTCGAATTGGGTCAAATCACCGATTCTATTCGAATCAATCCAGATATTCACATTGTCATCTTTACGGGATCAGGGGATCGTGCATTCAGTGTGGGGGCTGACTTGAAAGAGCGCAAGACCTTGACCGATTTACAAGTGAAACGAAATCTCTATAAAATTGGGGAAGTATTTTCAGCAATTGCCGCGTTGCCACAACCAACAATTGCGATGATGAACGGCTTTGCGTTTGGTGGGGGTATGGAACTTGCGCTGGCTTGTGATTTCCGCATTGCAGCTGATTCGGCAGTAATGGGGTTAACTGAAACAAGCCTTGGCATTATTCCAGGCGCAGGTGGAACACAGCGTCTTCCAAGACTAATTGGAGAAACGAAAGCCCTTGAACTTATTTTAACAGCCCGTCGGTTAACCGCAGCAGAAGCACTCGACTTTGGTTTATTGACGAAAGTTGTCGCTATTGAAAGTTTAACCGAAGTAACCGCGGATTTTGCGGAATCTATTTTAGCAAACGCTCCGATTGCATTGCAACAAGCGAAATTTGCGATTAAACAAGGTATGAACGCAGATGTACATACCGGTCTCGCAATTGAACGGAAAGCCTATGAAATTACAATTCCGACAGAAGATCGTATTGAAGCGTTAACTGCCTTTGGGGAGAAACGCAAACCTATATTTAAAGGAAAATAAATCTTTAAGGAGAGGGTTTTCATTCCCTCTCTTTTTCATTTTGCAAAGAATGCAATGATAATACCCATCACAGTTAAAGATACAATATGGTAGCCTGCGCTAATGAAAAACAGTGTGTACTTTCTACCTTCAAAAAAGGTTGGAGACAATTCTCGTGCGCTCGCAATACCAGCACCTGCCAAAAATCCAATCAGGGCACCTTCGCCTATTGTGACCGTATCTAACAACGAAATAAATAACGATAATACAATAGCGGAAATGACGCCAGCAATAGTCGTGTAGGCATAACCAATATTTGCGCTGCTCTCTTGAAGTTCTTCCATGCTCTTCCCTAGGCTTTTAAGCCACACGTTCGCAAATAAAACGGGAGAGTACCAAAGCGCCCCGATAATCATATTTGCAATAACAGCGAGTAAAATTGCGAAAATACTTATTTGTGAAAAGTCCATTATTCATTCCGCCTTTAATAAATTATTTAATAAATAAACTGTACCATAATAGATAATGATTTGTAATATCTTCTTCAGCACTATAACATTGCCTGTATAGTATCTATGACTGCCGAACAGTTTTATCAAACGAAAAAGGATGTTGCATATGACTAGAAATGATGAATGGATTGTCGAAGAATCAACAGAATTACTGAAGTATTTATATGAAGTGATGGCGAGTCGAAGCCGTAATTCTGTCAAAGCAATATTAAATCGCGGACAAGTTATCGTCAACGGCACAGTAACCACACAGTTTAATGATCCGTTAGCGCCCGGTGATCGTGTTCAAATTCACACGCGCGTTGCTACTGAAAGCGTATCTATGACAGGTGTCACAATTATCCACGAAGATGAAGATTTGATTGTAATTGAAAAGGAAGCAGGATTATTATCCATTGCCTCCAATGACGAGAAGCATCTGACGGCTTACCGCCAACTGACAAACTATGTACGAAACGTTCGTCCTGAAAACCGAATCTTTGTCGTCCATCGGTTGGACCGAGATACTTCTGGCATCATGATTTTCGCCAAAAATAAGGAAGTCCAACAAACCCTACAAAATTCATGGCAGGAATCCGTTCCCGAACGGGCCTATGTCGCGCTTGTTGAAGGTACTGTTAAAGAAGATGGTACGGTGATATCTTGGTTAACGGAAAATAAAACATTTATGGTTTACTCAAGCCAACGCGAGAACGATGGTCAAAAAGCCATTACTCATTATAAAGTGCTTCAGTCCAATCGTAATTTTTCGTTGCTGCAAGTTAATTTAGAAACCGGCCGCAAAAACCAAATCCGTGTTCATATGAAGGATATCGATCACCCAGTTGTCGGCGATAAAAAATATGGTTCACGTAATAATTCGCTTGGTCGCCTTGGCCTTCATGCACATGCCATTGCCTTCATACATCCAACAAGTGGCGAGAAGATGCGTTTCGAATCAAAGGTACCAGCAGTATTCATGCGTACGTTTAATAAATAAAGTAAAAAACAGCAATTCCGATTTAGTGGAATTGCTGTTTTTTTTATCTCTCTTATAAATACTTTGCCAACCAGTTTGTAATTTCATTCAAACTTGCTACGCGCAAATTTGGGAGACCGGACCGTGTTAAATTGTGATCAGAATTTGGAATCCGTACAAATTCTGTTTCTTTTTTCATACTTTTCAAAGTGATATATAACTGCTCTGCTTGCTCAATTGGACAACGATAATCATCTTCACTGTGTATAATTAGTAGCGGTGTTTCAATGTCCTTCGCATATTTCAGTGGAGATATATCCCATAACTTGTCTACATCATTCATATCTGCACCGTGCTGCCAATCGTTAAAGTAATAACCGACATCAGATACACCAAAGAAACTAATCCAGTTGGAAATTGAACGTTGCGTTACCGCCGCCTTAAAGCGATTTGTATGGGAGACAATCCAGTTCGTCATAAAACCACCATAACTGCCACCGATAACTCCTAGCCGGTCCGTATCAATCCAATCATTTTCAGCAATGGCATAATCAAGCCCCGCCATAAGGTCTTCATAGTCCGCACCGCCGTAATCGCCACGAACTGCGTTTACGAATTCCTGACTATAGCCGTGGCTCCCACGTGGATTTACATATAAGACACCATATCCCTGTGCCGCCAACAACTGCATTTCATGGGTAAACGTATTCGCATACATCGCAAATGGACCACCATGGATATTAATAACTAGCGGATATTTCTGCCCTGCTTCATAGCCCGCCGGTTTCATTAACCATCCGTGCACACCCCAATCTTTCGCACCCTTATAAGCAATCGCTTTAGGTTCAATGAGAGCCACTTCTTCTAAATACTTTTCATTGAAAGAAGTAAGTGCTTCACGCTGTCCAGTTGCAATTGTCTGCTTAAATAACTCACCAGGGCTCACTGCATTGCTTACTGCAACAACTGCAAATTCACCATCCATCGACACATCGTAACCGTAAATATGTTCATTTTCCTGAGATGCTGGATAAACTCCACCGTCAAGTGAAGCAAAGTAAAGCCGAACATCACCCATCGTTGACAGTTGGAAATACAAATGATTATCTTTTGTCCAGACAACAGCCGGTGCATCGTCGCCCTGTTGATGGTCCGCAACGACATGATCACCAACCGGTGCATCAACCCCCTCCGTCAAGCACATACGACTTCCATCTTCCGTATCGTATATATAGAGTTCCGGTTGCGTCACATTTTGATATGTTGGAGGTGCACCGACATAGGCTATGTACCGATTATCATAGGAATATGCAGCACCTCCGTAAAAGCCATCTTCGTCAACCAGTACTGTTTCCTCTTTCGTCTCAATGTCAACTATGTAAAGGGGTTGGCTGAACTCGAAGTCGTGATTTTCTTTACGATTTACGCCCATAACCAGTTTTTTTCCGTCATGCGAAACGGCATGAAGTCCATAATGATGGTTTCCTTCTGTAAACTGTGTGACCTCTCCCGTTTCAATCTCCACAATACCTATTTGTTGATAAGAATCTTGCGGAAGTAAGCCAATTCCATCCATCTGATATTTCATTGTAGTCACACGATACACTTCAGGATTTTTCTGTTCATTTTTTTCTTCTGTATCTGTGAATGTCTTGCCTTCTTTAACAACAGCATTGACCCACACTTTCTTCCCACAAGGCGACCATAGAAAACTGGATACGCCATTTTCAAACGATGTCAGTTGCTTTGCTTCCCCGCCCTTGGCAGATAATATGTACACTTGATTCTTTTCTTCACGGTTCGACAAAAAGGCCAATTGCGTCCCATCTGCTGACCATGTTGGCGAAGATACACGATCTTTCCCATGCGTCCACTGCGTTACTTCGCTCGTCTCAAGTTCTACGTGATATAAATTCGCGACATATTTATTGTCTTCTTCCTCAATATGCGTGCGGACAAATACCGCTTCCTTGCCATTTGGCGATATATGCGGATTTGTCACGGATTTTAATTTAAATAAATCCTTTACCTCTAATTTGCGTTTACCCAACTATAATTCCCCCTTCAAATCGTACACCTTAAATTATTTCGACAACCGTAGAATTTTCCCTTTATTTAAGTGAAAAATAAATATTAATTTTAGAGATAAATAGTTTTCCAAGTCATGCTAACGTTACTAATTGTTCACTATTATACCCTAATTTCTATGGTTCTATATAAATACTGGTATCTTAATATGTTTATCTCTAGGTTCACACGTATCCTCTCTGAACCTTTACCCTTTCGCTCTAATTAACATACAGCTGATTGACAATAAACGATATTTTACTGCCTTTATTATTCAAAAGTAAGCGGTTGTCCCTTCCTGGGCGCGTCCTCTTGCGTATTGTATAAGGAGGGAAAGGTATAATTTGAACATCAAAAGATTGAACCACTTTCTCAACTTATTAAGAAAGGAGGTTTTTACTATGTCAGGATATTCTCAAAATCACAGAGGCTCAGACAAATGCAAATGTCAAAAGTCTTCTTGTAATCAAAACCGCAAACACAATTGTGGATGTGACTCCTGCAAACATCGCTCTAGTTGTCATCATCAACATTCAAATGTTTTTTATTGTAAAGAGATAGGAAGAGGTACTATTTGGTATCCGACCCATCAAGACTCTCACTGCCACGAAACTAGAGAGTGTTGTACTAGCCAGCAACTAAAATGTACATGCCGAGTTCATCACCACTCGCATTATAACCACTGCCACAGACGTAGAAATTCATTCTTCGGATCTAACTTCTGGTTCTAATCGTAAGGAAACCAAACAACGATTTGTTCAACCCATTTCACTACGCAGATTATAAAAGGACCTTCCCCACTACAACCGGGAAGGTCCTTCTTCTATTTAGATTGTGACATGTTCTTTCAATGAGCGTCTTAATATCTTACCTGTTGTGTTTTTTGGTAGTTCATCCAAAAACTCGAACTTGTTCGGAACTTTATATTTCGCGAGTTTTGAAGCACAATATCTTTCTAGTGACTCAATATCCTCTTCTGCACCGTCTTTCAATACGACAAATGCATGGACTGCCTCGCCAAAATCAGCGTCTGGCACACCGATAACCGCCGCCTCGACGACATCTCTATGCTCAAACAAAACTTCTTCCACTTCGCGGGGATAGACGTTATAGCCCCCCACAATGACAAGATCTTTTTTGCGGTCGACGATGTAAAAGTAGCCATTCTCATCTCGACGGGCCATATCACCCGTGTACAGCCAACCATTTCGTAATGCAACTTCCGTTTCTTCAGGCATTTTGTAATAACCCTTCATAACGTTTGGCCCGCGGACAATAAGTTCTCCCACTTCATCAACGCCGACTTCCTCGCCTAGTTCATTGACCACTTTATTCTCAACGTTTGTGACACTTGTCCCAATTGAACCTGGAATACGCTCACGGTCAAACGGGTTAAAACATGTAACTGGCGATGCTTCAGATAACCCGTAGCCCTCAGAAATCCGAACCTTAAATTTCTCTTCAAAACTATGAAGTAGCGCGACTGGCATTGCCGATCCCCCGGATATTGATAATCGAACCGTATCAAAATCCTCGGATACTGCTCCTGGGAATTGATTCATAAAGTTGTACATCGTTGGAACTCCAGCAAATATTGTCGCCTTTTGTTCCTTGACGATATTAAATACATCCCCCGGACTGAATCGCGGAACAAGTAATATTGTTGCCCCACTTAACAATGGTGCGTTGACAACAACTGTTAGCGCAAATACATGAAACACAGGAAGCGTTGCGACAATACGATCATCATTGGCGTACCCTAAATAGTCAGCAACATCTCGAGCGTTGGAGTAAATATTTTTATGCGTCAACATCGCACCTTTTGGACTTCCCGTTGTTCCTGAAGTATACAAAATGATAGCGGTTTCATTTTCATCGACAGCAGCAGGCTTTACATCTGATTTCCCAGATGCGAGAAGCTGTGTAAAGGAATGCACTTTCTCTTGCAGTCCAGCAGGCAATGCGGCCATTTTTTCCGCTGCCGAAGGATCTGTTTCACAAATAATATAACTTGTTACAGTCGGAAATGCACCCGACGCTTGTTCAACTAGTGGTAACAGTGCATCTAGCGCAATAACCGCTTTGGCATCACTGTTATGTATGATGTATGAAATTTCAGCCGGCGTATAAATTGGATTGACTGGTATTACGATTGCCCCAACACGGATCGTCGCATAAAGAGATATGAGGAAATGTGGAGAATTCCCCAATAAAAATGCCACATGGTCCCCTTTTTCAATCCCTAACCCTTGTAGCGCTGATGCAAACTTCGACACCGAATCATCGAACTCTGCATACGATGTATCTTTCCCCATAAAATGATAAGCCGTTTTCTCCGGTTGCGATGTAGCCATCTCGTGAACACTTGAAACTAAATTCATACTTCCCATCCCCTTCACTATTAAATGAATGACTATTCATTTAGTTGTCAATGTTTATTATATAAGAATAGTTTGGATATTACAATCTATATTGACGGAAACATCAACATATCTAGCGAAAAGGACTATCAAGTCGTTGCAAGTGAGAGTTTAGGAGTATTCATTTTAGTAGATTTCAAACGCTTTTAATTCTGCCACTGAAAAATAGCCTGTACTCAACAAAAACTAGTTGATTGGAGTGCAGAGCGGCGACTCCTGTGGGATTTGCGGGACAGGTTAGACCCCACAGGAGCGCGATTTTCGCGACGAGGAGGCTTACCTCCCGCCCCACGGAAAGCGCCGATCGGAACAGAAATCAACGTGATTGAAGGAATTCGGACTTTTAATGATCTAATTCGGCGATTTAATATGAGCTAGATAACGCCAGCGAATTAAATAAAAGTACAGCAACTGCATCAATGTAAATCCAGCCAGAACAATGACAAGCTCTTTCACAATAGAGATTTCCGCGAGCGAATCCCAAATGACTTGCAACGTTAAAAATGCAAACGCACTATGAAGCATCGCAACACCCCATGGCAAGAAAAATTGTGGGATTAATTGACGATTTACAACCTTTTTCAATTCACGATCCGTTAGCCCCAAGCGTTTTAATACATTGAACTGTTTTCGGTCTTGGTCAAGCCTTGTATACAACCGGAAATAAATAAAGCTTCCCGCCGCTAGAAATAAGACAGCCGCAAGTAATAACCCTATAAATAGTAACAGTGAAAAGGTTGTGCGGATAATCGAGTAATTTAGCCCAGGGTTATCAAATGTATAGGGTAATACATTAATCTTGCTCGAAATAAATGATTCATTAATTGTCTCATCAATTGACAGCCCTACATCTTTTGTCAATTGCCATTCAGGAACATAAAATGCGTAATACATAAAGGACTCCACATGACTTTTTGATTCATCCGCTAATACGGTTTTATAATCTTCATCGTTCAAAATAATGGCATTCGTAGCAATTGAATAAGAGGCAAATAGCTGATAAGGATAGGCACCATCAATCGTAATACTTACATCACTTTCTTCGAGTGTCGTCCGAACAATTCGGTTTTTCAAACTCTCATAAGATGAAGGTGATGGTGGTAAAAACAACCCCTCCCCTTTAGTCAGCTCTAATGAGGGATGACCAAACTCCTTTGCCAGCTTATTAACATCCGACAGGTTCAGTATATCGACGGATTTCCCAGTAAACGATGACACCTGCTGCAAAATCTGTATTTCCGTTAGCGCATAGTCAATCTCTTTTTCATGGAGTTCGTCCGTAAGTTGAGCGATATGCTCCGCCTCAAGTTCGTTTTCCGTTTCGCTAATATACACTAGTCCTAGTGGATTCACTTCGCGATATTGAGACGCAAATGATGTAAGCGAAGCTAGTGTGCCGACAGACATAAATGCCACTGTTGACACAATCGTTACGATAAAAAACATACGTGCATTTTCACGCAAGCGAACAATTGACGTTGACACCGACAGCAAACGAAGATTTCGCCAATATACTCGTCGACGGCCCTTTATTAAATCTAGCAGCATCGGGACAGAATCTTTAAAAAAGTAAAATGTCCCTATTGTTGCAAGTGGCGGCAAGAACAATACAAGCGTAATAATAATGGAATTGGACGTTAGGGTAGCCATAGTATAGGATAGTCCTAAAAAAACAAGCCCCATATAGCCTCGTATTTTCGAGTACCCGTAAACTTCTTTCCCACCTACATCACCGTGAATAAGATCCACGATTTTCCCCGACTTTATAAACACTGGCGCAACGAAAGATATAATAATAAATAAACTCAAAAACGCCCCAATCGTAAGCGCAAATGGCTTCCAGGACATATAAAGTGGTAACGCAGGCAACATTACGATTTCGCGTACAATCATGAAAAAGAACTTGGAGAAGGTAAAGCCAATTACCGTTCCAACAATAATTGACGTAATTCCAATTAACATCGTTTCAGTAAATATTAGGCGATTTAATTGCTGCTTACTCATACCCAAATGGAGAAGGACACCAAATTCTTTTGACCGTGCTTGGAGGAATGCCCGCATTGAATAAAATAAAAAGAATGCAGTAAATATATATAATAAAACTTCTGCGACACCCATACCCATAATGGCTACTTCTTGAATAAAACGGTCTTCAATCGATGGATGAAACAACAGCATCGAATAGATAAAGAATACTGCGACCGAAAAAACACTGGCCATAAAAAATGCGGCATATATACGCCGATTACGAACAACGTTACGGTAAGCGAACTGACGAAAGGTCATGGTGGCCCCCCAGTAGCGAAAGTACGTTTAATATGCGTTGAAAAAATGTTTGCCTTTGCTCATCTTTATAAATTTCGTTGAAAAATTCTCCATCTTTAATAAACAACACCCGGTCACAATAACTTGCAGCTATCGGATCATGTGTCACCATAATGATAGTCGTTCGCTCGACTTCATTAATTTCACTCAACAACTCTAACACTTCTTTTGCAGACCTTGAATCCAAATTTCCAGTCGGTTCATCTGCCAAAATAATTTTTGGTTTATGTACGAGTGCCCGTCCGATTGCTGTGCGCTGTGCTTGTCCGCCCGATAATTCATCTGGACGCTTATCGAGAAATTCAGCTAATCCAAGTTTTTCAGATAATACTGCAAGACGTTTTTCCATTTCATCGAGCGGTAAGCCATCAAGCGTGAGCGGCAATATGATATTCTCCTCGACGGTCAACATATTCAGCAAGTTAAATTCTTGGAATACAAAACCTAAGTTTCGTCTACGAAATAAAGCTAACTTGTTTTCAGACAATAATTCGGGTTCAATTCCCCCAATCACCAGTCGACCATACGTTGGCAAATCTATTGACGATATCAAATTGAGAAGCGTTGTTTTCCCACTTCCCGAGGGTCCCATGACAGCGACAAATTCGCCTTCCATCGCTTCAAAACTAAGCCTATTCAAAGCACGGTGCATTACTTTCCCTTCATAGATTTTCGTTACTTCATTCAACTCTACAATTGTTTTCACCGTCACTCATCCCCTCCTGATTCACCATTCTCAAACAGTACGGTAGCCGTCGTTCCAACGCCTAACTCTGAATCGATATCTAAGCCGTGCCCGAGTTTACGACACACCTCAGAAGCAATGTACAACCCCATACCCGTAGACTCACCCGTTAGTCTGCCATTTTCACCGGTGAAGAATGCATTCCTAACACGTTTTAAGTCCGAGGGCCGAATGCCGATACCTTCGTCACGTACAGTAAGCACAATACCTTTTCCCGTTCGCTCTGCAGTTAAATAAACCTTCTTTCCTTTTTCAAATGTATACTTCACCGCATTCGTAATAAATTGTTCAAGTACAATCCTAAGCCACTTTTCGTCTGTCGCCACAATAAAGTCTTCTTCGACGGAAACCACAGGAAATACACCATTCGTAATCAACAACTTTTTATTACTGTTCACAACTTCTTGCACTAGTTTCTTCAATACCACCCGTTCAATTCTCATATCCCGTTCGAATGTTTCTAGGCTCGCATTGACAAGGACCGTATCGAGCCCACTTTTGATCCGCTCGATTTCCTCTGCTATACTTTCGCGGTCAAGGTCCTCTTCCTGCAATAAAAGATTAATGACTGAAATAGGCGTTTTCATTTGATGGACCCAATGATTCATAAATTGAAGTTGTCTATTTTGTGCAGAATATAAAGTTTGGACTTCATCTTGATAAATCCTATATAAACTTCTTGTAAACACCGCTGTTCTTATATGTTCAGGGCCTTGTGTATGACGAATAAGTGCGTCTTCCATCTTTTTTGGCTTCACAGTTATTGCCTTGTAAAAATAGCGCCGCATGATAAATTTTGCACTGAGAAATCCCATCGTTAATATGAAGCTAATGATGATTGCATATATCGCTGTATCATAATTTCGAAATCCATCCAACCAGAATAACAGAAGGAGAAACAAAACGAGTACCCCTTGAAACAATAGAAATGATACATGGTCTTTTAAGTAAAGCCGGATGGATTTCATAATTCTTCCGGGGCGGGAATAAAGCGATAACCAGCGCCCCTAACTGTTTCGATGGTTGATTTGATGTTGTAATCCGCAAGTTTTTTTCGAACACGCGTCATATTTACATTTAATGTGTTTTCATCTACGAACGACTGATCGTCCCATAACTCTTCCAATAATACTTCTCGTGACACAATTTTTGGCGAAGCTTCAAGTAATAATTCCAAGATGACACACTCCTTTTTCTGAAGTGGCACAATTTCATCCTGAATATGCAACTCCATCCGTTCAACATATAAATTCAATGCACCAAGTTTTATCGTACGTTCTGACTGTGTTAACGCGTATTCACCAAATGATCTGCGTAAATGGCTTCTTATTTTAGCAAGGACGATTTCATAGTGGAAAGGTTTCGTAATGAAGTCGTCACCGCCATTTTCAAGCGCAAATACCTGATCCATATCTCCGGAACGTGCGGATATAAAGATAATTGGACACGTCGTATGTGTACGCAATTGGCGGCACCAATAATAACCGTCATACGAAGGTAGGTTAATGTCTAGAAGAATAAGATGTGGATCAAAGGCGAGGCATTCATTAGTTACCTGGTCAAAGTCTTCAACCATGGCAACGTCATACTGGTATTTCCGTAGCGTGTCTGCGAGCAACTGAGCAATCTTTCGATCATCTTCAACTATAAATATTCGGTGTTTCTCCATCCGGCATTCCCCTTTCGTCGTTACGTTAAGTATAACTTAGTAAGGTAAAATGCGCATCGAATCTACGGGCGTGGAACGCTATAAACAAATGCTTCTTTCACAATTAACTAAAGAATTGTCCACTTTTTTTATTTGGTTGCACTCGTTGGTGATTTGCTTGCACTCAAATGAATCTGCTTGCACCCACCACCTTTTTCCTTGCACTCGTTAGCGGTTTGCTTGCACTCAAGTAAATTTGCTTGCAAGTCGTGACCTTCGGGCTACATATTATTCTCCAATTAACCTTCAACACAACAAAAAAGACCCGACGATAGTCAGGTCACATAAAACTCCCATTATATATATAACAAACCTAGTTGATTGTAGTGCAGAGCGGCGACTCCTGTGGGATGAAGCGTGACAGGTAAGACCCTGGACGTAGCGAAGCGAAGGAAGCGGTAGGGAAAGATTGAACTGTATCTTTCCGCATTTCCTCACGCCCCACGGAAAGCGCCGCTCGGAACGGAAATCAACATGATCGAAGTTATATAGAACTTTCCAGCAGCTTCCCTTAGTTATGCCTTCACATTAATCAATAAATCAGCTGTAAAAACTCTTCCTTCGTAATGCCACCGAGATACGTTGGAATATCCATCTCCTCAAGCGCGTCGCTAATTGATTTGCGATCATATTGGATACCTTTCAATTTCTCGGTCACAATATCAATTTCTCCGACACCGAAAAAGTCACCAAAAATAACGACATCTTCAATAATCCCCTTATTTACTTGCAACCGTACATCGATGCCGCCAACTGGGAATCGGTGCGAATGTTGCATATTAAACTTCGGAGATTTTCCGTAGTTCCAATCCCAGTTTGCATAGCGTTCTTTCGACAATGCATGGATATTATCCCAGTCTTCATCTGTTAACACTTTGTACTTAATATTTTCTTCGCCATCGAAAATCGATTTCAAAATTTCTAGACGAAATTCTTCAATCGTCATTGGTGTTTCTAGATATTCAGTAATATTTGCAACGCGGCTTCGGATAGATTTAATTCCCTTAGACTCAATCTTATCCTTTCGAACCTTAAGCGCTGATACAACTGTATCTATTTCTGTATCAAACATCAGTGTTCCGTGGCTAAACATTCGGCCTTGTGTTGAAAACTGTGCATTCCCTGAAATCTTACGACCGTCAACGAGAAGATCATTACGACCAATTAGTTCAGCTTTTACCCCCATTTTCGCGAGTGCTGCAACGACCGGTTCAGTAAATTTCTTGAAATTACGAAATGACTCGCCGTCATCCTTTGTAATAAAACTATAATTTAAATTTCCAAGATCGTGGAAGACAGCCCCTCCCCCAGATAAGCGACGCACAATTTTAATGCCGTTCTCTTCGACAAAGTCTGTATCAATTTCTTCAATTGTATTTTGGTTTTTCCCAATAATGATTGATGGTTCGTTTATGTAAAACAACAGAAATGAATCCTCTTCCGTATCCATCGTCCGCAACAGATACTCCTCAATTGCTAAGTTAATTTGTGGATCTGTAATGCCTTTATTATCTACGAAATGCATCTAAATCGCTCCTCATCAATTAGTTCACTTACTATTTTAACTTAAAAGTTCGGAATTGTGTTGACATTTGATTGCCTGTTATAATACACTGTTATTACAACGTACAGTACTAGTACAATAAAAAGGGAGATGTGGATAAATGTTAATTAACGTTATCGAATTTTTCAAGAACCTACCAGTTAAAACTTGTGCGACTTGTCGTGAAGAAATAACTGAACAACACGATTGTTACAGTAACAAATGCGACAAGTGCAACGTATTATAGAACATAGAGATTGTCCTATGCCATATGACCATTAGTACAAAATGAAAAGGGAGATGAACCGAATGCTTGTAAACATCATCGAATTCTTTAAAAACTTGCCGCCAAAAAAATGTGCGACTTGTGGCGACAACATTGTCGAGCAACATGAATGCTACGGCAATAAGTGTGATAAATGTAATGGGTTATAAAAATTATTAGCAACTGTGGAGATTAACACTATCCGACAGTTGCTCTTTTTTTGTTTATATATAAATAAAAAAAGACCATTCCGCTTTGGCCGCAAATAAATGCAACTTGGCGAAATGGCCCTTTCCTCAATCAAAATAATTCTTCTATTACTTCTGCTACTGCTGCTTTTCCTTGATCAACACAATCAGGCAAACCCACACCTGCATAAGAAGCTCCGGCTAGCTTCACAAGCGGAAAGTTCTCGGCTAGCTCTTTTCGGGCCAACTCAATCCGTTGTTTGTGACCTACCCTATATTGTGGTCGGTCTTCCTTCCAGCGTGTGATTACAGAGAAATCTGGTTCCCCTTTAATATCGATAATACTACTCAAATCGGAGAGGACGATTTTCTCAATCTCAGCGTCCGGAAGATCGACAATCGCCTCATCGCCAACCCGCCCCACAAATGCACGAATCAGTACTTTACCTTCCGGCGTTGACGTGGGCCATTTTCGATGTGTCCATGTACAAGCCGTGATTGAGTAATCACCGCTTCGGGAAACGAGAAAACCAGTTCCTTCTTTATCTTGCACAACGGACTCTTCAGGAAATGCCAATGCCACTGTCGCAACAGAAGTCGATGGAATCTCCCCTAAATCTTGCAGCAAGCCATGCGGGGCAAATAAACGGCTAGCCATCGCATGTCCTGTCGTCATAATGACAGCATCCGCTTCGATTTTTTGTCCATTATTCAATTCAAGGTAGTTTTTGTCCCCGATACGCTCAATCGATTCGAGTCTAACTCCTTTGAGCACACTTCCCGGTTCAAGTTTCTGCTCAATTGCTTCAACTAACGTTTCAAGTCCATTACGGAATGTATGGAAAGCCCCTTCTTTTTTAGCGCTAGAAGTATTCGTTGTTGGCACTTTTTTCGGTGCTGTTTTTTTCATCCCAAGTATAAGGCTTCTATGATTTTTCTCTACTTCAGAAAACTGAGGATACGTCGACTGCAAACTCATATGATCAATATCACCTGCATAAACCCCAGACAACAGCGGTTCTATCAAATTCTCAACAACTTCCGCACCTAAACGCCTGCGGAAAAACTTGCCGAGTGACTGATCGCCATCGACAGGCTTACTCGGCAAGACCAAGTCGCCTGCTGCACGAAGTTTACCTGACAAGGAAAACAAACCAGTTTTTAAAAACGGACCTATTTCCGTAGGAATTCCCATAATGGAACCTCCTGGAATTGGATGGAGTTTACCATTAACAAAGATATATGCCCGGCCCGTCGCGTTTTTTTCTAGTTGATCCTCAATGCCAAGTTCTTTCGCGAGAATTCCAATGCTTTTCTTCCGTATTAAAAATGAATCAGGACCGCGTTCAATGATAAAACCGTCACGACGAACCGTCTGAATTTTTCCACCAAGACGATTCGCTGCTTCAACGAGAAGAACATCAATCGGGAGTCCTTTTTCGCGTGCTTCTTTTTGCAAATAAAATGCCGCAGAAAGCCCCGTTATCCCCCCGCCGATAATGACGACTTTTTTACGTTGTTCGTTCATGCCCTAATCACATTCCTTCGACCTTATTTCTCTTCTTCGATTTTCGCTAGTACAGTATCTGCCATCGCATCGATAAATAGTGGATCTGTGTTTGGCATCTCTGGACGATAATAGTTCGCGCCCACCTCATCACAAACAACTTTACATTCATAATCATTGTCGTAAAGTACTTCAAGATGGTCCGAAACAAATCCTACTGGTATATAAACAAACGTTTTGTAACCTTTTTCATTGAACAAATTACGTGTTAAATCTTGTACATCAGGACCAAGCCATGGATCAGGCGTTTGTCCTTCACTTTGCCAACCAACCTCGTAATTTTCAATGCCAGCTGCTGCTGCGATTAGATCCGCTGTTTCTTGTAATTGTTCTGGATAAGGATCGCCCGCCGCGATAATCTTTTCAGGAAGTGAATGTGCAGAAACGATTAGACATGCGCCCGCTCGATTTTCTTCACTCATGCCGTCATAGGTTCCGCGTACTTTATCCACCCAAAACTGGATGAACTTCGGCTCTTTGTACCAGCTTTCAACAGATGCAATTTTAATGCCGTATTTCTCCGCTTCTTCTTTCGCACGACCGTTATACGACTTGACTGAAAACGTTGAGAAGTGTGGTGCAAGAACGATTGACGCTGCTTCAGTTATGCCGTCATTATGCATTTCTTGGACTGCGTCTTCTATGAATGGCGTAATATGCTTTAACCCAACATATACTTTAAATTCAATCGCATCCTGCACTTCATTCAAACGATTGCCTAGCGCATTGGCTTGGTCTTCGGTAATTCTTGCAAGTGGAGAAATACCGCCAATTGCCGCATATCGATTTTGCAAGTCTTCCAGCTGTTCTTGTGCTGGCGGTCGACCGCGTCTAATATGTGTGTAATACGGTTCAATATCCTCTTCTTTGTAAGGTGTCCCGTATGCCATTACCAATAAACCCATTTTCTTCTTCGTCATGTTATTCACCTCTATAATTTTTCTATCATACATCGAAAAAAGTTAACTTAACCGCGTGCTTTTCGCAATTCTGCACTGTACGTGTGAATTAATTCAGTTAGTTTTTTAAGTGTTGCAGGTTTTACATCTGGGAATACGCCGTGACCAAGGTTAAAGATATGGCTACCGTGTTCTACCCCTTGCTCAATGATTACTTTTGCGCGTTCTTCAATAACGCTCCAGTCCGCAAGTAGCAATGAAGGATCTAAGTTCCCTTGTAAAGGCTTAGTCATGCCGCGTTTGCCTGATGCTTCTGCAATCGGTAGACGCCAGTCAAGACCAACAACGTCGACTGGAAGGTCATGCCATTCATTCGCAAGGTGACTTCCACCAACGCCGAATGTAATAAGTGGTACATTTAATTCACGAAGCTCAGTGAACAAACGTGTCATAACCGGTTTAACGAAAATGCGGTAATCCTCAACGTTTAGCGCGCCTACCCATGAATCGAATATTTGGATTGCTTTCACTCCTGCGTTAACCTGTGCAGTAACGTATGTCACAGTCATATCCGCAAGTTTGTCCATTAATGCAAACCATGCTTTCGGTTCTGACACCATGAACGATTTCGTCAAGTTGAATGTTCTTGAAGGACCGCCTTCAAGCATATAGCTCGCAAGTGTAAACGGAGCACCTGCAAAACCGATTAATGGAACGTTTAATTGTTCTTGTGTCAAGATCTTAATTGTTTCTAACACATATGGGATGTCATCTTCCGGGGAAATTTCACCAAGATTAGTAACATCTTGTACTGAACGGATTGGATTGCTTATAACCGGACCAACCCCAGCCTTGATTTTTACATCGATTCCAATGGCTGGAAGTGGTGTCACAATGTCTTTATATAAAATTGCTGCGTCTACGTTATATTGATCGACTGGAAGTTTTGTAACGTATGCGCAAAGTTCCGGGTTTCGTACAATATTTTCTAACGAACCATGTTCTTCTTTAACTTTCAAATATTCTGGTTGTGAACGACCTGCCTGTCTCATATACCATACTGGTGTGTGATCTATTTTCTCGCCACGTGCTGCACGTAAAAGTGTATCATTGAATTTAGTCATATCGCTATTCCCGCTTTCATTTTTAAATTTCGTCTATATCCATCTTAAATAGTAGTTCTTTTACTGTTCATTGTATAGACGAATGGTTTAAGTGTCATACAATTGTAATTTGTTCTCGCCACATTTTCGACAATGTTTGTTTTAATTTTCGAAATAAGGGAAAATACTAGTAAGACTAAGGAGGTTTTTAGGATGAATATTTATTTAACGTCTGGAACAATGGACTTTATGGAAACAGTAAAAAAACGGCATCCTAATGAAACGATGATTGTCATGAATGGTGTTGGTAACTCTATCTTGCTGCATGAAACAGAGGGAAAAACAGCTTTCCAAACACCTCGTCGATTTGAAGTAATTAGTTCGTCCGGAACACTGAAGGAAAAAGGATTCTTCGCCTTTAACAATATCCCGGTGACTGATGAAGGCCGCCCAATTTTTGAACACCGTCTCTTAAGTAGAATCGACGTAATCGAGAACGAACCAGGCTTCATAGCATTCCGGTTACTCCGTCCGCTCGACTCGGATACCTATATCCTATTAACGCAGTGGACAAATCAACAGGTGTTCAATTCTTGGAAAGATTCATCTGGTTACAAGAAAGTACATGAGAGCAATCAAAGTGGAGCCGGACTAGATAAGATGTCCCATATTTTTTCTAGCGCCGCCTACGTTACGACTTATAAAACAATTAAAGAAGACGAAAAAAAATAAGCACTGTCGAATTGTGACTCTTAATTGAGTCACTTTTTTTATTTCCTTATGATGGTTTTCTTATAAGCGCAACTACGGCTCCGCTTTCGCCTTCGGCTCGGCAATCACCGAGTTTTCTTTATAACGTCAAGTGATTTCTAGTTCAATGGCGACCTTATAAGCGCAACTACGGTTCTGCTTTCGCCTTCGGCTCGGCAATCACCGAGTTTTCTTTATAACGTCAAGTGATTTCTAGTTCAATGGCGACCTTATAAGCGCAACTACGGCTCTGCTTTCGCCTTCGGCTCGGCAATCACCGAGTTTTCTTTATATTGCCCCAACGGTGTTACATTGCTACAATTAACTTGCAAACTACTTTATTTTCCGAGAGGGGTATATTTTTGAAAGAAAAATTATTCGAGAAACTGACAAGCGCCTATGAAGATATGGTTGTTATCCGCCGGTACCTTCATATGAATCCAGAATTATCGTTTCAAGAGGAAAACACTGCCAAATATATTGTTGATTTCTACGCAGATTTAGGCGTTGAGGTGCGCTCGGGTGTTGGCGGCAATGGTGTGGTCGCACGCGTAAAAGGCGGAAGACCTGGTAAAACAGTCGCGCTGCGGGCCGATTTCGATGCTCTTCCAATACAAGATGAAAAAGATGTACCTTACAAATCTACTGTGCCTGGTGTCATGCATGCGTGCGGACATGATGGACATACAGCAACACTTCTACAACTTGCTAAAGCAATTCATGAAATGCAAGAGGATTTGGCGGGTGAATATGTCTTTATTCACCAACATGCTGAGGAGACTGCACCAGGTGGCGCTAAACCGATGATTGAAGATGGCTGTCTTGACGGTGTCGATGTTATTTTCGGAACTCACCTTTGGTCGCAGACAGAGATGGGAACGATCGAATATAGAGTTGGGCCAACCATGGCTGCTGCCGATAAATTCGAGATTACCGTCCAAGGTGCTGGCGGACACGGTGCATCTCCACACGAGACTAAAGATGCGGTTGTAATCGGCGCTCAACTTGTCATGAACTTGCAGCAAATTGTTTCACGTCGTTCGACCCCTACTGAATCTGCGGTATTGTCTGTCGGCTCTTTCGTCGCGGAAAATGCTTTTAACGTTATCGCAGACTCAGCCAAATTATCCGGGACTGTTCGTACATTCAATCCGGAAATTCGCACGTTAATAGAACGCGAAATGAAACGAATCGTTGAGGGTACCGCACTATCAAATGATTGCACAATCAACTTTAACTATCAAAGAGGGTATCCAGCTGTTGTAAATCACGAAGATGAAACTTTGTTTCTAAAAACAGTTGCGGAAGAAATTCTAGGTACTGATAAAGTCCTTGAAACAAATCCGCATATGGGTGGAGAAGACTTCGGTTATTTTCTTGAAAGGGTGCCCGGTACATTTTTCTTCACCGGCGCAAAACCTGTCGAACCTTATCCGCATCATCACCCAAAATTCGACTTTGATGAAAATGCCATGCTAACCGCCGCTAAATTACTTGGCGCAGCGGCAATTGATTCCCAAAATTAAATTAGGTAGTATAGCCCTTCCCTTCATAGCGGGGAAGGGCTTTTTTCATTACTTTTCAGCTATCAAATGATCAATATTCATCACCCATTTTTTATAATAGTGTAAATATTATGTCGAAAGTACTTGTATTTTTCAGAAGATTCATATATATTTAGATTTGCATTAAAAATATTAGTAAGGGGTGGTTAAACTTGTACGATAATATTCGTATTTCATCATCTGTTATTTCTTATGATACTCTTGTACTAGAACCTGTTTTAATTGAAAGTAGATTAGTTACGCGGATCTATGAAAGGCACCAAGTATATAATGTCCCACTGAAACCAAAACACTACCTTTATAAATCTTGTCGACACTACGGGACCTCATATCGCGGAACCAGCAACATTTCGAAAAAATTCCTGAAAAATCGACACAAACTGCCAATTATAGTCGCATACAATAATGGATTGCCGATTATAGCTTTACCAATGATGTCAGCAGAATCCGACCAAAATGTCTGGATATTTCTTCATGCTATTATAAATTTTGAAAAAAGCCAAAAGGGATGTTTGGTTCACATGGAATTCAATCAAACTATTGACCTAGATGCTTCTCCAGCAACAATCGAACGCCAAGTTGCGTTAGGTGTCATGTTAGAAAGAGAATGCATCAGGAGATTCCAACGAATAAACGGATCCTCATTTCCAGAGCTACGTTAATTTCCTGACATAACATAATAAGTAATTCCTCAGCCCTGTTGCATACACTATAATTCAGGTAACGCTGTTGATCCTCGTTCCCTTTATACATAAGGCACACTAAGGAATATATCAACTCGTAAAAATTGAAGGAATCGAGTAGGAGGGAGTGATTAACTCCCGACCTCTCACACCACCGTACGTACCGTTCGGTATACGGCGGTTCAATTAAGATTGATGACGCAAAACTTCATAACGTGATGATAAACTTTTGAGCCCTTGATGATTCCAATAGGAATTA